>JAGBIF010000045.1 GCA_017935065.1 Clostridia bacterium | reverse complement strand
GGGTTATATCTTACACCGTCGCATACCCATTGTTCGAACTCCTTGCCAGCAGGAGGCGTGAAGGTACATTCGGGAACCGTGTAGCTTCCGCTGACGTCAGTTGCGTCCGCCATAGTACCGCCGCCTGAGTTAGGCAGGAAAGAAACCGTCCAGGAAGTGGCATCATCTACCCAATTCAGGGTAAACATATCGCTGTATTTTACCTTGGTCTCACCGCCGTACTCATAGGAAACCGCAATTCTGTAACCGAACGAGGTCGCATAGTCCTTGCCTGAAATTACGGCAAGCCCGTTATCATGGAACTGTACCCTTTCGGCCCAATACCCCTTCCACATATCAAGCCACATATTGTTAAACTCGCGGCTGAAAAGATACGGCACGGTGTAGCCCTCATTCAGTGCAAGATCGACAGAGCTTGGCGGCTGCATTATGAAATAGCCGTCGGCGTCTGATGCGCCCTTACCGAAAACCAGGGTGAACTCCTCGCCTACCTCAACGGCCTCCCCTGGGAAGGCGGTATATATACGGAAGGTTTCGGTCCTGTCGGTAAATGCGGGAAGAACGAATTCAGCGGACGACACATTCCTTATTTCATAAAGATCGCACCAGGTATTATATCCTGTTTTGTGTTGAAGAATTGCCTTTGTCGAAGGGAAGGTCGTGCTGAATTTCGCGTGAAATTCGGTGCCGTTTGAGATATACTGGCTCTTCGGATACTCAACGAAATCATTATAGGGAAAGTTTATAACGACGTCGACCATTCTCACGTCGGTAGACCAGTAATCCTGTCTTGAAGCGTTTGAGGGCACGTATGAAACGTCTGATACTATTCCCGACTCGGTCGTCACAGCGGTCATGAAATCCTTTCCTATTCTGTATCCTGCGGAATAGTCCACGCGAAGAGTGATCTTTGCAGAATAACTTTTTCCTGCCACAACCGTTTCCGTAAGCTCGCTTCCAGACTTTGCGTTGAGGTCGCTATAAAGCGTAAAATCCTCCGCAGAATTTACCCACAGTCCTGTCCTGGATACCTCGGTGCAGGCCGCCTTGAAGTCTGCCTGTGTCATTCCAACCGTCGGCAGAGCGGGACTAAGCGAAAGCGAGGAAATAATCTTGCTCGCATCATAGGTAACGGGTGTCCATCTATCATAGAGGATCGCGTAGTCGTCGAACACCGTGCTCTCGGTCACTTTGTCACCGCCGTAATACCAACCGTCGAACTCGTAATCAAGGCTGTCAGTCCTGTAAAGGTCGGGAAGTGTCATCGGCGTCTTGTCGCCCTTCAGATTAACTCTCTGAAATCCACTGTCGCCACTGGAAAACGCAACTCCGGACTCGTCCTGTATCTTAAAGTCTACGTAATTTACACCGCCGCTTGCAAAGGCGCTTACAGTACCTACCGCAACAAGTGAAAGCACCGTGGCGAGCAGAAGGAAGAATACCAAAGGCTTTGTTCTTTTCATAAAGCATTCCTTTCATTTTACCCTCACCGCACGCGGTGAGGGTATATCGGTTTTATACTGCACTTTAAACAGTATTAATTGATGAATTATTTCTTGAATACCAGAAGAAGGTCAGCAAAGCTCTTTTTCTTGATAACGAACCAGAAGAGCGAGAAGCCGCCAAGACCGACTGCCGCGACAGAGCCGACAGCGATGCCTACGATAGCACCCGTGCCAAGTCCGCCCTTATCCTCGTTCGGGATGTCGGGGGTATTGTCGGGATCGTCGGGCGTTTCAGTATTGCCGCCACCGCTTGTCATCTGATATTCGCAAGTATCGCACTTGCCGTCGTTATTGGGGTCGGCGTGGGATGCCTTGTTTGCCTTATCTCCGCAAGCACATTCGTTCCAATGCTCGCCCTGATCGGTTTTCCAAGCTGTGCCGAAGGTGTGAGTATGAGCAGGGGGCGGAACGGGAACGTCTGCTCCACAGGTATCGCACTTACCGTTGGTGTCGCTGTCGGCGTGTGCGCCCTCCGCAAGCTTCTCACCGCCGCAAACCGAGCATTTATGCCAGTGGGTATTCGTGTCGCTCGACCACTCGGCTACGGGCTTGTGCTCGTCAAGCTTACCGTACTCCCTGTGACAGATCTCGCAAACGGCTCTGTGAGTGCAGTCAAAGGTACCGCCCTCGTGGTAGCTCCAGTCAACGTACAGGTCACAGTGCTCACAGAAGTTCGCGCAGATCATATCGTTTACATACTGATAATCGGGATTCGAGAAGTCGTGATATCCAAGATACAGCTGACCGCATTTAGCGCATTCACCCTTTGTCTGACAGGTAGCCGTGCCACCTATATGGTCGGTATACTCTATCCACTCCTCGTGAGGGTTGGGACATCCGCTTACGGTGCAGGGATGCCAGCATCCGTACTCGTCGTACGCCCAAACGTTATCGTTATACACGTGCTGGTGAATTGCGGTAACCGTTCCGCTGTAATACGATCCCGACTTAGTTAAAGCATTTCCGTATGCAAACACCTTAACATCAGAAGAAAGATTATACGTATCCTTAGGCTCAAAAGTAATGAGAAAATTATACTCGTCGCTCTCGACGTATACGTTGCCGCTATTCATCGTAGAATCTGTTAATACGTGAATCCACATAGAGTTGGTTACGTTGATACCTGCACCGTACATATCGGTTTTGGGGATACGCTCGTTGCCGTTTTTCGGCATGGGAAGTTCAAGCTCTACTACTGTAATCTCATTAGTGATAATATGCTGTGCACCCATACCGTATTTTCCGTCGACAAGCGTGACCGTACAACTGATATAACTGTTCTTATCACTAGTTTTTACGGTATAGGACTTATCCGTAGCGCCACCTATTGCCTCACCGTCCTTGTACCACTGATAAAAGACGGTCTGGTAGGTGGGATTTGCCTTATCGTAGGCATTCTTAAAAGTACCGCTCTCGGTACACATTTTATCGGTATCGACCGATACCGTAGCGCCGATGCCTATATTACCGTTTGCAGTATAGAATACGGGGAAATCCGCGTCGGGAAGCTCGAAGGGATAGAAAAATCTTGAAATACCGTCAACGGTATCAACCATAAGAGTGCCGTTTACATACACCGATGCGCCCGTCGCTACGGCTGAGTCAATGGCCGAAAGCATACCTACCATAAGATAGGCTTCGCCCGAAACGAGCACCGTCTTGTTCATATCAAGCTCGGGCTGTCCGTAGCCCTTGCAGATAAAGAGAGTATCAGGCGTAATAGTAACGCCGGGGGTGTCCGAGGTGATAAGAGGTGCCCTACCGCCTGCCTTCGCCTCGGTCGCGTTAAGATATACCTTATAAATACTGCCCGAGCAGGTAACGTCTATGGTGTACGCGGTCTTACCGCCCGCAGTTACGGTTGCATAGAATTTCGCGTCAACATCGTCCTTGGTGAAGTTATACACAGGCTCTGTCGCGCCCTCTATTGCCTCACCGTTTTTGTACCACTGATAGGTCACCTCGCCCGCGTCGAAGGCAGTCTTGAAGCTGTCACTCATGGTGGACATAAGAGCCGTATCAAGCTCTATTTGGCCACCGATGCCGAGCTTTGCCGTGGAATTGTTGAACAGAGCGTTAAAGCCGACACTCGGAAGCGTACCGAGCGAACCCTTGACACGCGCGTACTGTGCATTAACCGTCTTATCGGTCGCAGCACCGCCGTTGACTGTAACCGTCAGGGCACCGTCAAATAAATAATCCTGTGCAGGATATACGAGAACCGTCGCCTCGTAGGAATTGCCTGGCTTGAAGATAGCATCCTCTTCCATAAGAATAAGGTTTTCAAACCATTCAACCATAACGATTTCGCTATTATCCGAGGCGGTTATAGGGGTGGAATACGCCTTATTGCCTACAACTATTTCGCCAATGGTAATATCAAGCCCCTTGACAGTCTCGTTTCCGTATACCGATTTTATCGTAACGGGGAACGGGGGCATACTGAACGATGTCGAGGAAGCATAATAGCTATCAAGACCGCAATTGGCCTCCCAGCGTGCAAAATCCTTACCCGCCTCGGGTGTGGCTGCTAAGATATCTACCGTCTGTCCGTAGGTTGCCTCGGTCACGGGGGTACCGCCAACCGAAGCCGTACCGCCCTCAATATTGATAGGATACTTTTTGGTAGTGGATATAACTCTTACGGGAAGCGAGAACACGCCGCCGTCGGTTTTGTAAAGGCAGACGGTCATTCCCGCACCGTACCAATAGTACTCCGCGCCCTCGCCCTCTGCATCAAACTGATTAGAGGCGTTTGAGATTTCGGCGGTTATTTGCGAGGTGCCTATAACTACCTCGTGATCGGCAATCGAGAAGGCCGCCTTCTGTGAGGTTCCTATCTGTACACCGCTTCTGAATTCGGCATAGTTTACGGCAAGCGTGCCCGTGCTTTCGGAATAAAGCGCACCGTAGCCCTCCATATATACCGTAGGCAGAGCGTCGCCTACCTCCGAGCGAAGAAGCACCCCACCGTCAAGCGTGAGATTTGCTCTTCTTTCAAGAAAGACCGCAAAGCCGTTGAAGGTGGTATAGACACCGCCCTGAAGAGTGACGGTAGCGTCGTCGGTCGCGTAAAGCGCCGTACCGATATAGGGGTTATTCATCTTAACGCCCGTGCATACGAGCTCGGACGTGTCCTTAACCGCAACGACACCCATCGCGGTGCGACTGTGTCCGCTAAAGTAGTTTTCAAAAACAATACTACCGTTTTTTATTTCGAGTGACGATGCGTTCGATACCTCGATCATAGCGAAGCCGCCGCTGTAATACTCGTTTGTGTGGTTATAGACCTCAAGGTCATAGCCGTTTAAGTCAAGAGTATAGTCGGCACCACCGTTAAAGAGCAGTCGGTGCACCGTCGGAAGCTCGGAATCGGGTACCAAGTCGGTAATCGATGTCGTGAGCTTTATGTAGGTCTTGTCGGAATTTACCGCGTTAAGCAGGTCGTTCCAGGTCCCGACCTCTGTGACCTCGGGCTCGTCTGCCAATGCGGGAAGCACCGCCGTGAGCACCGCCATCACTAAAAGGACAAGCACCGTCAGGATAGCTAATATGCGTGATTTGGTTTTCATTTCTCAAATCCCCCTTTAATTTTATTTTTCTCTAATAAAATTTTACCATAAAATATATAATTAAGCATTCACCCGCGTGGGTGAAATACGGGTGATTTAGGGTGAAAAACAGGTGATTTGGAATGCGTCGGGGGTGATTTTCGCTCTGAGGCACAAAAAAGGCGGTGGTTTTACAACCACCGCCCGAAGGACTATTATTTCCGAAGGACTATTATCTCCGAAGGACTATTATCTCCGAAATACTAGTATTTCCTAAACATAGCGTAAATCTCATCTCTACCCGATACGCCGAGGGCCTTATAGAGCATAGCCGTGTGGGTTTTTACCGTGTTCTCCGACAGGTGAAGCTCAGCGGCAATTTCCTTTCTGCTCTTGTAGTCGAGTATTCTTTCGAGAATATCCGTTTGCCTTGCGGAAAGCACGGTATTCTCGGGAAGCGAAGCAAGAATTACTTTTATCTTTTCCGCTCTCGTCATATTATCGACGATAATGACGGGCGACCTTTCCTCCACGATGATGGGCTCAGGAACCTCGTTTTTATGAACGTAGTCCTGCATCATCCAATAAACGAGCAGAAGCAGAAGCTCCGAGCCTATGTAGGTGACCGAAAGGAACTCATATTCCCAATGGACGAGTTTTTCAAACAGCCACATCAAAAGATTGCTGAACACAACGGCGGCAATAAAGCCTGCGAGCTTCGGATTGGCGATCTTCTTTTTTTTCACCGAGTGAGCAATTGTGCCTATCATTGCGGCAAAGTAGCCGAGCAGATACACCATATAGAAGGGATGCAGCACACCGTATTCCTTGACGAGCTTTGCCGCGCCGTCTATCATTTCGATATCAACGCTCTTGTAGTATAGCGGAAGCATCGGTGAGCTTGCGACGATGGCAAACATCAACGCGCCGAGAGCGGTACAGGTTATTACGTGCGCCCGCTTTACCTCAAATCCGCAAAGCCTGACTATCGTGAGGAACATAAACGCCGAGAGGAACACGCTGCCGAGGTATGCCACGTCATTGGCAAATAGCGCAAATCCCACGGTCTTGGCAAGCGACATCAGAAAATATCCGAGATTGACCACCGCTATGCTGATATAGAGCATAGTCAGCCAAGGCTCCTTGTTTTTCACCATTAGCAAGTAGGCTATCAGTAAGCCTACGGCGGCTATCAGGCATATCAAATATCCTACTGTCATAGGCTTACCTCCTTAATAATACTAGGCTCCATTACCGTAATTATACAAAAGACGCGCACTACGGCTTTACGTAGTCTATGTGGTAGAGAACGTCCATCTCCCAGACCTCGTTTTGCTTTGAGGTCTTGCTTCCGTCCACTGATTTGAAGGCGGCGTACCACTTATTATCACCCGTTGAATCAGGTCTTACGGCAATTCTGACGCTGTCGGTCATACAGCTGCCGTTCAGTATCTCAAAGCCTACCTCGGCAGTGAAGCCGCTGTTGGTGGAATTCGAGTATCTGGCGCTTCTCGTGTTCGGGTTTGAGAGAATAGAGTACTGACTGCTGACTGCCTTATTTATCGTTTCCTTGCCAAGGCTCTTGCCGTCCTTATCAAAGACCTCTACCGTATCGCATACAGCATTCGTGCCCTGCTTACGCATAAGCGTGAACATATTGAGGAAGGCACTGTCGTAGGTAAAGTCAGATGTAAGCCACTTTACCGTTCTTCTAACTTTGATACCCTCGGTGGTTATTCTGTAGTTCTGACCGTGCTCAAACACCTTTTCGTCAGGCGTATTGCACCTGTTGACTACTGTAAGCTGATTAAACTCGACGTAAGAGCATACGACGACCTTCTTCGCGGAGCCAGGCGTATAGGACACTCCGTCCGCCTTAAGCGTGAGCGACTTGATTTTTTCCTCACCGTGGAAGCCGCCGACGTAGTCAACCGCGCCGACCTCTCTTATAGCAAGAGCAATCTCACCGCCATTGAGAAGTTTATTAACCACTTGGGTATAGGTCACCGTGTTGTTAGTTGTCGAAACAGCACTTACCTTGACAAGCTCCGCCGTCTTGATACGGAACATATTATTGTTGTTAGCCGTGTTGGCAGCGCCCGTGGTCGTAGTGTTATACTCGTGCAAGAAGCCGTAGCGTATATAGTACTCGCCGCTCGGGTCAGAGGTCTGCACGTAGAGATAGAAGTCGTTATACGTACCGCCGTGCTCGGTGGTGCTTTTCGTCATCTCGAGAATAAGAGCGCCCTTTCTGTGAAGCTCACCCGCGGCAACCTTGTTAAGGTAAACCGAGCCGTCAGCCCCCGTAACCTTGATGCCTATCTTATGCTCCCCGAGAGAGAGAAGCTTCGCAAGCGAAAGAGTGTGCGTGCCCTTGGCGTATTTTGCAGAGCTTACCTGCACGCCGTCAAGGTAAAGCGCAATAGTCGCGGTAGTGCCTCCGACGTAGAAGGTGAGGTCTATATTGCCCTCGCCGTAGGAATAGAACTCATAAAGCGTATTGTTCACCGTCTTAAGGCGCCAGCCCTCGCACAGCTTGCAGACGTCGGTATCGTAGCCTACCTGGGGATTGTACTTGCTCTGATAGCTGTGAGACAGAGCCGCAAGCTCCTCGTAATAGGTACGCCTGCAGATATCACAGGTGTAATATTCGCGTCCCTTTGAGGTACAGGTAGAGGCAACCGTTTTGGTGGGCGATGCGCTTGACTCGTGAATATGCGCGGGAATTGCTCCCGCAACGTAATCAAGACCGTAGAATACGTCAAGCTCCCACTTGTCGTTTGCCTTGGATACCTTAGAGCCGTCGGTCGATTTAAAGGAAGAAAAGAACTTGTTGTCGCCCGCGGCTCTCGCCTGAACGTAGGCGGTGTCAACGGCAAGCGGGCCACCCGTGATCTTAAAGCCTACCGTCGCGCTGTATCCGCTATCGGCGCTTGAGTATTTAACCGTTCTTACAAGAGGATTTTCAAGAATTCTGTAATCCTTTGAGACCTCTCCGCTGACCGTCTGCTTACCGAGTGAGGCACCGCCCTCGTCAAAGGTCTCGACGATCTCACAGATAGTATCGCTCTTGTCTATTCTTTTCGCGGTGAACATGGTAAGCAGCGCGTCGGTATATTCGTAGCCCGACTTAAGCCACTCGATGCTTCTCTTGCAGTTAATTCCGCCCGAGGTAATAGAGTAATTCTGGTCGTGATTAAGAATGTTGTCGGATGGGGTGTTGCAGCGGTTCATAACCGTAAGCTGCTTAAAGCTTATATGCGAGCATACTATCGCGCGCTTGGTATTCTTCGGCGTGTAGGTCACCCCGTCAGCCGTAAGCGACATATTGATTATATGCTCGTCTCCGAAATATCCGCCTATAAAGTCAACCGAGTTCTTCTCTCTTATGGCAGAGGAAATCTCTCCCGTACTCAAAACAGAGTTAAGAACCGTGCAGCTGACGGCGGTATCGCTGACCGAGTCCACCTTGACGAGATAAGCGTCGTTAATCCTAAACATGTTTATATTGTTTGCCGTGTTTGCCTTATCTGCCGCCTGAGTGCTGTAATAATATCTGAAGCGGTAGCGTATGTAGTAATTACCCGAGGGGTCCGAGGTTCTCGTGTAAACATAGAAGTCGTTGTACGAGCCGCCCGCAATGCTATTGCTGTCGGTAAGCTCAAGAATAACTCCCCCCTTGGCGTGCAGAGAGCCGTTTACGGATATATCCGTAATATACACGCTGCCCGAGGCACCCTTTACCTCAAACGCGAAGGTGTGGGCTCCTTGCGAAAGCGAGCTTGCGGCCTTTACGGTGTTAATTCCCGTATCGAGCGACTTCGTGCTGCCCTTAACCGTGTCGGTATAGGTAGTAACCTCAGCCGACGAGCCGCGGACGTCAAGCGTAAGCGAAACGTCACCGCCGCAAAGCGCGGCAAACTCGTATTTCTGATTGGGTGTCACCTGCATACGCCAGAGCGTGCAGGTTTTACAGCCCTCGACGTACTGACCGAGCTGGGCGTCAAATCTTTTCAAGTAGGTGTGTCCCGTCAGCGGCTGGGATACACTATATACCTCGCCACAGGTGTCGCAGCGGTATTTCTTGACACCGTTTACACAGCAGGTCGATGCCGTCTGTGAAATAGGCGGCTTTGCCGAAGAGTGCTTGTGAGTGCCGTCGCCGGGGGCGTCGGGCTGTTCGGGGTCATCAGGATCGGTATCCGTGTCGGTGTCCGTGTCGGTATTTGGCTTATCGTCGGGCTCCTTCTCGTCGGGATCATCGTCGCTCGGTGCGCAGCCAAACGCCAGAGTAGCAAGCAGCACCAACAGAAGCACGAGCGAAAAAATTCTTAAGTAACGTCTCACGGGTTATTCTCCTTTTGAAATCTATATACTTATGCGTCAGCGTCTTAAATATATAAGAGATTTACGCTTAATTTCATTATAGCACACAAAAAATATTTTTGCAAGTATGTTGAGCCGAGGATTTTTAAAAAAACTGTTAAGCAGAGGATTTTAAAAAAATATTGACTAGAGGATTTTTAAAAAACCAACGCACGCGCACAGCAGGGCGAAGGCGAGCCGTATCAGATGCATCGCGCATCCAAGACAGCCCGCCGACAGAGCTTATTATCACTCGGGAAGCTTCTCTACCGTAAGCTCAAACGCCTTAAGGTCAACGGTGAATTTATACTCTCCCCTTTCCCTCACATAGTAGGAATCGCCTATTTTCGTGAGATGCTCGCTCTCCTTAACGGTAAGCGCGTACTCATGGTAGGACTTGCTGTAAAAGTGCGGAATGTGGATATAATGCTCGCCGTCCGCAGCCACGGTAATCGCGAAAAGGTGAGGTGTGTCGGGGGATAGGGCGGGCAACTCGTTGAAGTTCTCGCCGTCGTAGTGTATAACGCAGTACTCGGCGCTTGCCCCATCGGCAGGCTCAAGGCGCACCTCGTAGGTGGTCCTGTTCAGGTATACATCGTAGCTGCCGCCGATATTGACGTAGATAAACGCTCCGCTATCCGTCGCTACCCTGCCCTCAAGCCCCTCTGCCAAGGATACCTTGTAGCGGCTGGTGTGAACGAAATTGTAAAAGCTGATATTCTCGCCCGCCTCAATTCTAAAGGCCTTGATAACGAACTCCTCCTTGCCGTCCTCGGGCGGTATCATATCCACCCAGTCCGTCCTTAAGGTATAGATAGCGGCGCTCTTTACCGTGTAGTATCTCGGGGTTTCTATCTCACCGATAAGCTCAAGGTCGAACTTGTGTGCTTCGTTATCAAAATAAATATTGTAAATTCCCGACCGCTTGATGCCTAGCTGTACCTCATAGTTATCCTCGTACTCGGTCTCGGCATACTCGGCATCCGCCTCGTCGGAAAGGGTGGCGTACCATTCATCACTTCCCCTGCCCATCATATAGAAGTAATCGTCCTCGTAGAGGTAGATATTCTCGTAGACGCGCCTCGCCCCGTCCATAGTGAAGTCGGTAAGCTCAAGAAAGGCGCCGTTTATCTCGCACCACAGCTCAAGGGTGTCCGAGGTGTAGTAGGTGACGCCCTCCTTTACCTCAAGATGCTCAAGCGTGATCTCATCCCCCGATACCTCTCTCATACCGTTAGCACCGTCAGCACCCGAGCCACCGCCCGCAAATAAATCAGAAAGCTCACAGCCCGAGAGGGTTATCAGTGAGAAAACCGTCAGGATAGCTATTACTGTAAAACCTATTATTCTTTTCATAAAAGCCTCACATTGCAAATGTTTATTTACATATCCACTCTCTTTACAGTGAGAGTGAAGTCCTTAAGATTTACGGTAAGATTATAATTTCCCGCCTCGGTAATATAGCTACCGCCTGAAACGAAGCCGTCCTCGTCAATCACCGCGAGCTTATACTTCATACCAAGCTCGGGGTAAAACGACGGTATATCAACATAAGGGTCGGTGGGTGTGCCCTGTGCTGAGAAGCTATATACGAAGATATAGCTCTTATCGGCGGGGGTAAGCTTCACATTCTCACCGAAGCCTACCTGGCAGAAGTATTCTGCCTCCTCGGCATTCTGAAGCTCTGCCCTTACTTGATAGCTACCCTTGCCGAAGTAGATCTTGTATCTTCCGCCGACATTCATTCTGATATTGTCGGTGTCGGTATTGTTTAGGTATATGAGAGTGTCAGAGAGCGCGCTGTCAATGGTAAGCTTATAGTGGCTGTTGTGCGACGCGCTGACGAAGGAAACCGAGGCGCCTCTCGGTATATCCGCCTCAATATAATACTCGTCGGTCTCGGCAAGATAGGTCATTTCGGTATAGGTATGAGATGACGAGGTGTGGATATTCATCTCACAGCTCTGTGCCCTCTCGTAAACGGGGGTCTCAATGTCCCCAAGCCTTACCATATCTATAGAGAAATCCTCGGTATTGAGGCGAAGGTCATAGATGCCGTCCTTGATAACGGTTATCTGGTAGGCATTACCGCCGTCGGTATACTCTACGGTTGCAAGCTCGCTGTCAGAGGTATCCGAGAGGATACCGTAAACACCGTCGGCAAAGCCCGAGGTGTCCTTATAGTGAAGCACCTGAAGATAATCCTCCTCGTATAGGTAGAGGCTTTTATAGACGCGAATTTTCTCATTCTCGCTATCGAGCGTGAAGGCTCTGCCTATTGAGTAATTGCCGTGCACCTCGGTAGCGAGCTTAAGCGCCTCTGATGTATAGTAGGTATAGCCCGAGGGATATCCTGTCGCCTCGTCGGCAGTCGGTGTATAGAGCACGGGAATGTCCTCTATCGGCTCACCGCCTCCGCCACCCGAGCCGTCTCCTGAAAATAAGTCAGAAAGCTCACAGCCCGAGAGGGCAAGCACCGCGAGCGCGATAATAAGCGCAAGGGATAAAAATTTAAGTCTCTTTTTCATAAGATTTCCCCCTTTTTTCACTCGGACAGGCACTCTGCCTCCGAGCATAGAATTAACAAAGCAGTATCTACTCTACCCTATTATACCACCCTTTATAAATTAATGCAAGGTCGTAAAGCTCTTTTTATTCGCCTAAATTTACCGCACCGAAAAAGTCGGCTATGATGTCGGCGGTGAGGGTGATTTGCTGGGAAGGCGCGAGCGCCGACACGCCGTCACCCGCCTGCTCGCCGTAGACACCGAAGCCCGCGTGGTTCGCGCCGTCAATAACCCTCTCGGATAAGTCATCGGGAAGGTTCTTCAAATTCTCGCTGTACTTCTCCCTGTTCATAACACCGTCAGCGCTTCCGTATACCGAAAGCACCGAAAGCTCCGTCCCCGAAAGGTCGGCGGTGGAATACGAGGCGAGAAGCACAAGCCCGCAAAAGTCATCGGCATTCCCCTCAAGGTAGGCCGCCGCCATAGAGCCGCCGAGCGAGTGACCGCCTATGTACCACCTGTCAACGTCGGGATAGCACTCGCGTATGCCGTCGGCGGCGTTAATATCAAAAACCGCAAGATTGAAGGGCATAGGCACAAGAACGCACAGCACGCCCTCCTCGGCAAGCGCCGCCATCAGGGGCTTATAGGCGTTAAAGTCAACCTTACCGCCAGGATAAAAGATAAATCCTACCTCTGCCGAGGTATCACCGCACACAAGCGCCCCGCCCTCCATAGTATGAAAGGCTATATCCTTCATAGGCGAAAACGCCTCCATAGCCTCGTTGTCTGCCATATAGCAGTCCGAAAGATATATAGCGCACCCGCCCACCGCAAGCGCGATAATAAGTAAAATCACCGATAGGGTAATTATCAGTTTTTTGTTTTTCATAGTATCAACTCCCTAATCAATCCCAAAGGGATTGCATCTCACACCAGCTCTCGAAGAAACTTGATCAGCTCCTTCGTACCGCCGTGGTTATACCTATTTATATCTACTCCCTTGCGGTTGATAAGGTTGTTCGTCAGAAGGAAGGTCTTAATTCCGAGCGTGCCCGCTATCATATCCTCCTCGGCATCGTTGCCTACCATAACGCACTCGTCGGGCGAAAGAGCAAGCCTGTCAAGCACCTCGCGGTAGTAGTCGGGATTTGGCTTGCAGTAGTGACTGCTCTCATAAGAGGTGAAAAGCTCGAAGTCCTCGGGCGAAAGTCCCGCCCATCTGATACGGCTCTCGGTCGCAACCGCGGGGAAAAGCGGATTTGTCGCAAGTACCGCGCGAAGCCCGCGCCCCTTTACAAGCTCTATGATCTCGCCTGCCTCGGCAAGGGTGCCGCAGATATCCTTTATTTTCTGAAAGTCGGTCATATAGAAGCCGTCAAAGATGCTCTGTCTTTCGTATATTTCCTCGCCTGCCTCCTCGGCAAGCGCGCGAAAGAATACCTGCTCGTTCGTAGCACTGCCATCGTTTTTCACCATAGCGTAGATGCCCTTCAGTATCCCGTCCTTAACTCTGTCCTTATCAAAGCCCGCACCTACGGCGCACCTGACAAGTCCGCCTATATACGCCTCGGCAAACTCGTCGATATCCATAGGCAAAAGCGTGCCGTCAAGGTCAAAAAGTATAGCCTTTATCATTTTTTCATCCCCTCAAAGATAATCTTTATATTATTTTAGCACAAGAGTGTGAACAAATCAACCCACGGGCGGAGTTCAATTTTTTCAAAAATGACTTCAATTTTTCAAAAAAGCTTAAAACGAAAACATTTTTTTAACATTTGCTTGCTACAATAAAGAAAAATGAGGTATAATGAGCTTGAAAATACCGCGTGCCTTACCCGCACTCGGCTTTTGTGAGGTAATTTATGTTCAAAATTCTTGTGGTTGAGGATGACCGCGACCTGCTTCGGTCGGTATGCACCTTTCTTGGTAGCTCGGGCTACGAGGCGATAGGTTGCCTCTCGGCAGAGGATGCCTTTGATAAAATGTATGAAAACACCTTCGACCTTATCGTATCGGACGTTATGATGCCCGAGATCGACGGCTATGAGTTCGCAAGGACGGTAAGAGAGACCGACCGCGAAATTCCTATCCTCTTTATGACCGCGCGTGACGATATCGCGTCAAAGCAGAGGGGCTTCACGATCGGGGTTGACGATTATATGGTAAAGCCTATTGACCTTGACGAGCTGTTTTTGCGTATTGGCGCGCTCTTAAGACGGGCTAAGATCGCCTCGTCAAGACGGCTTGAGATCGGCTCCTTCGTTATGGATGCGGACGAGCGCACAGCTACGGTTGACGGTGAGGAAATAGCCCTTACCGTAAGAGAATTCAACCTGCTCTATAAGCTTCTTTCCTACCCGAAGCGCACCTTCACTCGCACACAGCTGATGGACGAGTTCTGGGACGTGGACACACAGGCAAGCACGCGTACGGTCGACGTCTATATGACGAAGCTTCGCGCGAAGCTTGCGGGCTGCAGCTCATTCGAGATAAAGACCGTGCACGGTCTTGGATACAGGGCGGTGATAAAATGAAGGGGGGCTTCTGGCGTAGATTTTTAAAAAATCTTTACTCTTACTTTCTTTTCTTTCTTCTGGTCGCATTTCTCGTCACCTGCACGACGATGCTGTTCGTTACGGTAATGTCAGAGAGCCTCAACCTGGTTCCCGACAGAGAGAGCATTAAGGATGCGGCAAAGGTAACCTTCCTTAACGTGATTATCCTCAGCACGCTTTTCGCGCTAATTGACTATGTAAGAAGAAAGCTCACGACCGAGCGCGTGACCAAGCAGATAGCCGAGGCTACCGCAAGATACGTAAGGGGGGATTTCTCGGTGAGAATAAAGCACAAGTCCAGCCTCGGCACCGACGATAATCTCAATGAGATAATAAGCTCGCTCAATACGATGGCAGAGGAGCTTTCGGGTGTAGAGACGCTCAGGGGAGATTTCATATCAAACGTATCGCACGAAATGAAAACACCGCTTAGTGTCATCGCAAGCTACGCAAGGCTTCTCTCGCTTGACGGCATTACCGATGAGCAGAGGCGCGAGTACACACAGGCGATAATGCGCGCTACAAAACGGCTCTCTGATATGATGACGAATATTCTGAAGCTCAACCGCCTCGAAAACCAGAGGATATATCCGACGTACAAGAGCTTTAATTTAAGCGAGCTTTTGCTCGAGAGCATCCTTGCGTATGAGGATGAAATCGACAGAAGGAATATAGCTCTTACGCTAGAGGTGGGCGAGGATATATATATATGCTCCGACAGCGAGCTTATCTCGCTTATTATAAGCAATCTTATATCAAACGCGATAAAATTTACCGAGGCGGGCGGCAGTATTAGCGTATCTCTTACCGAGGCGGACGGGGGTGCCGAGATATCGGTATCCGACACGGGGTGCGGTATGAGTGCCGAGGTCGGCGCGCGCATCTTTGAGAAGTTCTATCAGGGCGACACCTCGCACAGCACCGAGGGAAACGGTCTCGGTCTTGCGCTTGTCAAGCGGGTGGTGGATATCCTTGGCGCGGATATATCGGTAAACAGCACACTCGGTGTCGGTAGCACCTTCACAGTAAGGCTTTTCGGGGGTGATAACCTATGAAGCGTGAGGTGCTTATAAGGCTTGCGAAGAGGCTTCTCTACCCTCACCCCATAATAGTAGCGCTTCTCGTACCCATAGCCTGTGCGGGGCTTGTGCTGGCATTTACCCTGTTCGGGCAGGAAAGCATACCCGCGATACTCTGCTTCGTGCTTGCCGCCTATACGCTTACCGTAGTGTCGGTAAGGGTGCCCGATATAATAAAAGCCCTTCGCACCTTCAAGCGAGAGAACAGATATATGGTGAGGTGGTTTTCCGACGAGCATCTTCGGGTGCTTGCGACTACGCTGGTCTCGCTTACGCTTAATATTGCGTTCGCGTTTTTCCAGCTGGGGCTTGGTATTCTGCACGGCTCGTTCTGGTTTTATTCCTTCGCCGTATACTATCTTATGCTCGCTATAATGCGAATTGCCCTAACCCTTTATATGAGGGGAAACAAGATACTCGGCAACCTTCGCGCGGAGCTTGTAAGATACAGAATATGCGCGGTAGTATTCCTTCTTATGAACCTGACGCTGTCGCTTATCGTATTCTTTATGGTCTATTGGGGAAGGACCTTCGTGCATCACGAAATTACGGTAATTGCAATGGCGGCATATACCTTCACCTCGTTTACTCTTGCGATAATAAGCATCGTGAAATACAGGAAATATAGTAGCCCTATCTATTCGGCAACCAAGGCAATAAGCCTTGCGTCCGCGTGCGTATCGGTGCTGACGCTTGAGGCGAGTATGCTGACGGCATTCGGCGGTGAAGAGCTTGACGCCCTCACGAGAAGGCTGTTTCTCTCACTGACAGGTGCGGCAATATCTGTATTCCTTATTCTTATGGCGGTAAATATGATTTATATATCGTCAAAAAGGCTTGCCGAGCTTAAGAATAATCCCGAGATACCGATAACAGAAGCGGCGCAAAGTAACGGCGAAATATCCAAATTTGAAAATAAATCTTTACAAAAGGAAGAAAACAATGACTGACAACGAAAACTTCACCTACACCTATTCCGCAAAGGAAATGGATGAAATACGCAAAATCAAAGAAAAGTATGAGCAGGGTGGTGAGCCTAAAGGGGAAACACCTATTGAGAGGCTTCGCCGTCTTGACAGGACAGCCGACAGGGTAGCAACTATAGCCTCGCTTGTGCTTGGTATCGTGGGTATTCTCGTTATGGGCTTCGGTATGAGTATGATAATGACCACCTTCGGTGAGGCAATAAGCCCCGAACACTATTTTGAGGTAGGAATATGCGTCGGCATCCTCGGCGGTATCGTCGCGGGTGTCGCCTACCCCGTATTCACTCTTGTGCAGAAAAAAACAAGAAAAAAGCTCGCCCCCGAAATCTTAAAGCTCACCGAGGAAATAGGTGAGTAAAAAAAAAATCACCGAGCCCCGTGCGACCTATCCGACTAGGATATCACACAAGGCTCGGTGATTTTTTATGATGCCATACGCCACTTCGTGGCAATTCCATACCACACTCTGTGTGGATGCCATACCGCTTCCGCGGATTTAAGTTAGATTGGGTGTGTGCAACACCGTACAAGATGCGAAGCGTACACGGCGGGAGTAGAACCCCCGCCCTACGGGTGCAAATGCGTACAGAGTGCGAAGCGTACACGGCGGGAGTAGATCCCGACGCTTTGCGTCGCCCTACGGGTTCGACACCCCTTCGGCTTCGCTCAGGGCAACAAGCAATTGCTTGTTGGCTCAGGATGACATTTCCCCTCGCCCTACGGTGCACCATTATTCATCATTCATCATTCATTATTCATTATTCATTGCGATGCTTGCATCGCCTTCCCCTGCCCTACGGTGCAACCACCCACTGTGTGCGTAGCCTACACGGCGGGCAAATATCACGCCTTGCTTGCAAGGCATATCGACACACCGCAAGGTGTGCATATCGAGCGCGAAGCACATATCGAATTTGCTTTGCCTACAAAGCAAATATATCGACGCGAAGCTTGCTTCGCCTCCCTTACACTCTCTTTATTTTAAATTTATTATTGACAAATTTCATTATTTGCTGTATTATAGTTTATAAATTGAGAATAATTCTCATTTTGGGGGATTTGTTATGACCTATAAGAAGGGACGGCGCGAGGAGATTATCGCGTATTTTAAGGAAAGACCAGACGGGGCGGTATCGCTTGACGAGGTCTGCTGTGCGCTTACGGGCGGCGGCGAGGGCAAAAGCTCTATATACAGAATAGTGGCAAGGCTTGTCGATGAGGGCGTGCTTAAGAAGCTCACCTCGGAAAAGAGCCGTCACTGTAAATATCAATACCTCGGTGAGCATTGCTCTATGCATCTGCACTTAAAATGCACCGAGTGCGGAAGGCTTATTCACCTCGATAAGGATAGCTCGGAGCGCCTTATCGGCACGGTAATGACACTCGGCGGCTTCTCGCTTGACGCAAGCTCACTGCTTTTCGGCAGATGCAAGAGCTGTAGCTGACACTCACCCCTGACAAAAAAATACAATCCTTGATTACGGATATAAGGAACACGAAATTTATGCATACACACGAAACACACGAAAATATTTTCGTAGGGCTTCTTGACGAGGTTCTGCTTCACGGCGTGCTTGATACGCTGAAGCTTATTCCCTTTCTTTTTCTTACCTATCTTTTAATGGAGCTTATCGAGCATAAGGCATCCGAGCGAGTACGCGGATTTATGTCGCGCGCGGGAAGCCTCGGTCCGCTTGTCGGCGGTGCGCTCGGCGCGGTACCGCAATGTGGCTTTTCCTCGGTAACGGCTAACCTCTACTGCGCGAAAATCGCCTCACTCGGTACGATAGTTGCGGTATTTCTGTCAACCTCGGACGAGATGCTTCCTATACTTATTTCCTCATCCATCCCCGTTGGTCTTACCGTCTTTATCCTGCTTTATAAGGTAGCGGTCGGTGTTGCGGTGGGATTTATTATCGACCTTGTAATAAGGCTCTGCGGAAAAAACGACCGAGATATCCACGTCCACGAGCTGTGCGAGGAGGAGGGCTGTGACTGCGAGGGCGGTATCGTGCGCTCGGCTATCAGGCATACGCTCTCTATAACGCTTTTCATCTTCATTATCACCCTTTTTATAAACGCGCTCGTTTTCTTTATCGGCGAGGATAGCATCTCGCATATTCTGCCTGATATTCCCGTGCTTTCCCACGTAATTGCCGCCCTGTTCGGGCTTATTCCCAACTGCGCATCCTCGGTGGCGCTTACCCAGCTTTTCAGTAAAGGCGCGCTCACCCTCGGAGAGATGCTCTCGGGGCTTTTTGCGGGCTCGGGCGTCGGACTTCTCGTGCTTTACAGAATGAATAAGAAGCATATAAGGGAAAATCTTATCATAACCGCCGTGCTGGTTATCACGGGTGTGGTATTCGGGCTTCTTGCCGACCTTATCGGCATCGAGGCACTTATTCTTTGAATATCAATTTTTTGACCTGCTTTATCAAAAAGATATCAAAATATATAAATATATTGATTTAAAATAAAATTTGTGCTAATATAAAATCAACCGCAAGGTTGCATATCATCAACCGTAATATGGCGACGGAATGGAGATTAATATATGAAAAAGAAAATAGCAGTCGTAGGCTATGGCGGACAGGGCGCGTGGCACGCTGCCTGGGCTATGAAAAGTGACGTTATCGCCCTTTCGGGAATATACGATATAAGGCAGTGCCGTATGGATGCCGCACGCGAGGCGGGTATTCACACCTACCCCTCGCTTGACGCGCTTCTTTCGGACGGTGAGGTTGATATCGTGGTTTGCGCAACGCCCAACGACTCGCACAAGGATATAGTGATCTCTGCGCTTAAGGCGGGCAAGAACGTCGTGTGCGAGAAGCCTGTCGCCCTCTCGGTCAGGGACTTTGACGAGATGTGCGAGGCAGCAAGGGCGTCGGGCAGAATTTTTACGGTGCATCAGAACAGGCGCTGGGACGTGGATTATCTCGCTATTCAGTCGCTCGTAAATTCGGGAAAGATAGGAGAGACCGTAAATATTGAGTCGAGAATACACGGCTCTCGCGGTATACCCTCGGATTGGCGCTGTCACAAGCCACAGGGCGGTGGAATGATACTTGACTGGGGTGTGCATCTTATCGACCAGATGCTGAGGCTCATCCCCGAGGAGGTGACCTCTGTATACTGTGAGACAACCAATATCACCACGGACGAGGTAGACGACGGCTTCAATCTGAGGCTTAGCTTCAAATCGGGCAAGCGCGCGACGGTAGAGGTCGGCACCTATAACTTTATCGCGATGCCGAGATTTTATATGCAGGCAAGGGGTGGCTCGGCAATAATCGAGGATTGGCAGAAGAAATGCAAGGTAGCCCGCCTTAAGGCGTGGTGTGAAAAGGACGTCCTTCCCGTACAGACGGCGGCAGGCATCACCAAGACTATGGCGCCCCGCGACGAGATAACGATAGACGCCTACGAGCTTGAGCGCCCCGTCTCGAACGTACACGATTTTTACAGAAATCTCGTCTCGGCAATAGACGGTGAGTGCGAGATTGCGGTAAAGCTTCCCGAGGTAAGACGTGTGCTTCTCGTTATGGAAGGCGCGTTTATGAGCGCGAAGGCGCATAAGGTGCTCTCGGTAAGTATATAAAAAAGCAGGCTGTCTCATATCCCCCGTGCGGTGTGTGACGGCCTGATATAATATTTGAATAACAATTAGCTTTTAGCAAAAACTAAATCAAGCGGGCCGAAAAAGCATCTTCGCCTATTCCCATATTTTGACAACATTTAATTACATATTCAGAGTTTACTGTGCCGAAAAGCTCGGTATTGATTGGAGAAAAAATGCAAAGATATTTAAAAAGAGCAATAGAGCTTCTCACCGACCTCGCCCTCTATGGCAAGAAAAACCCCTCGGTAATCCCGCCCTGTCACACGAAAAGCAGGATAAGCGCGCCCGAGAGAAGATATTTTAAGAGAGTAAGCCCGAGGGCAGTGGGTATGTCCGCCTCCCGTCTTACAAGCCTGCTTCGCTCGCTTGAGGGTGAGGGGCGCGCCAACATACACAATCTTCTCGTTATCAAGGACGGTGTCTGCGTGCTTGAGGCATCCGCCCCTGGGTATGACGTAAACACCTTCCACCTCTCACACTCTATGTCAAAGACGGTGACGGGAATTGCCGTCGGCTTTCTTATCGAGGAGGGCAGGCTCACCGTCGGCAGCCGTCTTATGGATATCTTCCCCGAGGTGCCCTTTACCGACAAGCGCTTTCCCGAGATTACCGTCGAGCACCTTCTTACGATGCGCACGGGTGTTCCCTTTTCCGAGCTTGGCACCGCCACAGAGGAGGAGTGGACCAAGACCTTCTTTGAGTGCGAGCTTAAGTTTGCCCCAGGGGCTGAGTTCCACTACAACAGCCTTAATTCCTATATGCTCGCAAGAATTATCGAGCGCATATCGGGCGTAAGCCTCACCGAATATCTTGAGGAGCGCCTCTTTGCCCCGCTTGGAATTGACAACTACCTCTGGGAGCTAAGCCCCGAGGGCTGCGCCAAGGGTGGCTTCGGTCTTTATATGTCTGCAGAAAGCTGGGCAAAGCTCGGTGTATGTCTTTTGAATTCGGGCGAATTCGAGGGTGTGCAGGTTATCCCCAGGTCCTGGATACTTCGCTCGGTAACCGAGAGAAGCGTCGCTCCCGAGTCACTCGGTGCCTTCAATTACGGCTATCATATTTGGGTTAACCGTACGAACGACGAGTTTCTTCTCAACGGAATGCTCGGGCAGAACGTCTGGGTTTGCCCCAAAAACAATATAGTTGCCGTCGCGAACTGCGGAAACAGCGAGCTTTTCCAGGGCAGTCCCGCGCTCGATATCATAAGGGCGCACCTCAGCGGTGATATTCAGGGCGATAGCACGAGGCAGGATATTGCCGAGCTGAAGAGCGCCGTCCAAGGCTTCTTTCGGAGGCGTCATCCTGTAAGGATGAGAGAGCCGCTTCGCGGTCTTTCCTATACGCTGAGGCTTCGCTCGAGAGCGCCCTACGTCAGGGACTTTGATATTCTTCTCGGCGAGTATGCCTTCCCGCACAACAACAAGGGTCTGCTTCCGCTTTTCGTATCGGTAATGCAGAACAACTTTTCGGGCGGAATTGAGAAAATGGCGTTTGAAAGACGAGGCGAGGAGCTTATCTTCATCTGCACCGAGGGCGGTATCACGCGCGAATTTACCGTCGGAATTTACGGCTTTAAGACGCACACCGTCACCTACGGCGGTGAGACCTATATCGTAAACGTGCTGGGCGAGGCTATGGAGGATGAGGACAGAAATCCCGTATTCAAGCTTGAATTCGTATTCCCCGAGCTTCCCAACTCGCGCCTTATCAAATTCACGCTTCACAAAGGTGGCCGAATACTCGTGAGGATGTCCGAGACACCCAATGAGAAAATTGCCACGACCTACCTCACGGGTATAAATCCCGTCGGCAAGGGTGGCTTTGCTATGGGACTGCTTGAGAAAAAGCTCGGCGAGGATTTCCTCGAGAGAAAGCTCACGGAGGCGTTCAATCCAAGGCTTGTCGGCATAAGCACCGCACAGGAAGGCTGGGAGGAGACGATTACCGAGGAAAACCGCATAGCAAAGGAAAATGCCGATGCATCCCTCGGAATATTCTCTGGGCTTCTGTCGCGCTTTTTGGGAGAGGATAAATCCGAGCGCGAGGAAAAGGAGCGCCGCGGCTTCTTCGGCCTGTTCAGAGGCAAAAAGCAGGAAGCGAGCGAGGATGGCGAGCAAGGCAATCCCGACGCGCCCGATGGCGACGGAGAAAAATAAAAGGCTTGGCGTGAGAGGCCTTCCCTTGTGATGGGAATAGGGATGCATAGCATCCTGAAAGTTTGCGTTGCAAACTCGGGGGACCGCTTGCGGTGGATGAGTAGTCATACTAAGCACAACACTGTACAAAGTGCTTGCCTTACACGGCGGGAGTAAACCCCCGCCCTACGGGGTGCAGATGCGTACAAGGTGCGAGGCGTACACGGCGGGAGTAAACCCCCGCCCTACGGGGTGTAGATGCGTACAAGGTGCGAGGCGTACGGGTGCAGATGCGGACAGAGTGCGAGGCGCACACAGTAGGTGGTGCGCCGTCTTAATCAACCTTTCTCGTTGACACACTGTGTCAACATATCGCATTCGCCCCTGCAAATACAGCTCACAGGTGTGAACAAACTCACAGGGGCGAATATATCGCGTTTGCTTTTGCAAACATATCGAATTTGCTTTGCAGGCAAAGCAAATATATCGACGCGAAGCCTCGCTTCGCTCCGTCACGCATAAAAACAGGCGTTACGCTCGCTTTGAGCATAACGCCTGTTTTGCGTGGCGAAAAGACTGCCTGCGCCTGCGCTTTTTTTGCAAGGCGAGGAAGGCCTTTTTATATGTAAAATTTAGTCGAGCTTCATGCCGTTGAGCATCTCGCGGAGGGCCTTAGCCTCATCCATCGTGATGGTGATACCCTTACCCATCTTCTCGTGGTCGGGCGACCAGGTGCGGATATCGAGCACAGGCTCTCTCTCATTCCAGCTGATAAGGTTAAGCTCCTTGTTCCAGCCGTTGTTACCCTCGCTGACGATACCGATTTTTTCAACTACTTCATACTTGATCTCAGGCATTTTGACGTCTCCTTTAAAGATTTAAAATATTAAAGTGTGTATATATTTTAGCAAATGTATTTACCTTTGTCAATAAATAAATAAAAAATATTTAAAATTTTTTTGAGGTTTTGTGAATTTTTTTGCTATGCCGTGGGATTTTCGGGGATTTTTCGGGAAAATACGGTAATTCCTCGGCCACGGCGGGCGCGACTTTGAATTTTACAGGGCAAATATTTGGCTAATAACACATTTTTACACTTGACATAATCCGCCCTTCGTGGTATACTTATTATACTAAAATTCCGACTTTCCCAAGCGGGCGCAAAAGAGCTCTTAGCAAAACGAAAAATATATCGGAGAGTGATCCGAAAGACATATAAATAGGTAAAGGCGGGCACGGGCTTCGGAATATTCCGATTCGTGTCAATTTTTACGGGACAGACGAAATGAGAAGGAGATGATTAAATGAGACAGGAATGGCGTGACTTTACAGAAGGCAGATGGGTGAACGAAATAAACGTTCGCAGCTTTATACATAAAAACGTAACCCCCTATTTCGGCGACGAGAGCTTTCTTGAGGGACCGACACAGGATACGCTCGACCTTTGGGATAAGGTAAGCGAGCTTAAAAGACAGGAAATCGAGGCGGGCGGTGCGCTCGATATGGATACCTCCATTATCTCGACCATCACCTCGCACGAGCCAGGATATATCGAAAAGGACAAGGAAAAAATAGTAGGTCTGCAGACCGATAAGCCCTTAAAGCGCGCGCTTATGCCCGCGG
Source organism: Clostridia bacterium (assembly GCA_017935065.1). Classification (GTDB taxonomy): domain Bacteria; phylum Bacillota; class Clostridia; order Oscillospirales; family CAG-272; genus UBA1740. The sequence goes on along the minus strand of JAGBIF010000045.1, from coordinate 4,909 downwards.
GCGGTATCCGTATGGCGGTCAAGGCCTGCCGCGACCACGGCTACGAGGTTGACAAGGAAATAGTCGACTTCTTCACCGAGCACAGAAAAACTCACAACGCGGGCGTATTTGACGTTTACACCCCCGAGATGAGAAAGTGCCGTACAAATCATATAATTACAGGACTTCCCGATGCCTACGGCAGAGGAAGAATTATCGGCGACTACCGCCGAGTTGCGCTCTACGGTGTAGACCGTCTTATCGAGGACAAGCAGTTCCAGAAGGACAACACGGTTTCCACGATGACCGCAAACACCATCCGCGACAGAGAGGAGCTTTCCGAGCAGATCCGCGCGCTTGAGATGCTTAAGAAGCTTGCGCACTCCTACGGCTTTGACATTTCAAAGCCCGCAAGCAACCTTAAGGAGGCAACCCAGGCGCTCTATTTCGCCTACCTTGCGGCTGTCAAGGAGCAGAACGGTGCGGCAATGAGCCTTGGAAGAACCTCGACCTTCCTTGACATTTATGCCGAGCGTGACCTCAGAGAGGGCACCATTACCGAGAGCGAGGCGCAGGAAATCGTCGACCACTTCGTAATGAAGCTCCGTATGGTCTGCTTTGCCAGAACTCCCGATTACAACCAGATTTTCGCGGGCGACCCCACCTGGGTTACCGAGTCTATCGGCGGTATAGATACCGCAGGCCGTCCTCTCGTTACGAAGATGTCCTTCCGCTACCTCAACACCCTTAACAATATCGGTGCCGCACCCGAGCCTAACCTTACCGTGCTTTGGAGCGAGCAGCTTCCCGAGAACTTCAAGCGCTTCTGCGCGAAGATCTCTATAAAGCACCACGCCGTTCAGTATGAGAACGATGACCTTATGCGCCCCATACACGGTGACGATTACGCTATCGCCTGCTGTGTTTCCAGCATGAAGGTCGGCAAGGAAATGCAGTTCTTCGGCGCGAGGGCAAACCTTGCTAAGTGCCTGCTTTACGCTATCAACGGCGGTGTTGACGAGATAAGCGGTGTCCAGGTAGGCCCCGAGTACCGCCCCGTCGTCGGTGATTATCTCGACTACGAGGACGTTATGGCAAAGTACCGCGATATGATGCACTGGCTTGCCCGCGTGTACGTAAACACGCTCAACGTAATCCATTATATGCACGACAAGTACGCCTACGAAAGACTGCAGATGGCGCTTCACGATAAGGACGTAACCCGTTGGTTTGCTACGGGAATTGCGGGACTTTCGGTCGTTGCCGACTCGCTTTCGGCAATTAAGTACGCACGCGTTAAGGTTATCAGAAATGAAAACGGCATCGTCACCGATTACGAGGTAGAGGGTGACTTCCCCAAGTACGGAAACGATGACGACCGCGTTGACAATATCGCTAAAGAGGTTCTTCACACCTTCATCAGCTGTCTTAAGGAAAACGATGCGTACAGAGACGGTCAGATCACGACCTCTATTCTTACCATCACCTCGAACGTTACCTACGGTAAAAATACAGGCTCCACCCCCGACGGCCGTAAGTTTGGCGAGCCCTTCGCTCCAGGTGCTAACCCTATGCACGGCAGAGACTGCTGCGGTGCGGTAGCCTCGCTCGCAAGCGTTGCGAAGCTTCCCTTCAGCGACTCGCAGGACGGTATTTCAAATACCTTTACCATAGTTCCCGCGGCACTCGGAAAGACCGATGAGGAACGCGTAAGCAACCTTGTTTCGCTTCTTGACGGCTATGCGGCAAAGCACGGCTTCCACCTCAACGTCAACGTCTTTGACAAGGAGCTTCTGCTCGACGCGCAAAAGCATCCCGAGCTTTATCCTCAGCTTACGATACGCGTATCGGGCTATGCCGTAAACTTCATCAAGCTCACAAAGGCACAGCAGGACGAGGTTATTTCAAGAACCTTCCATTCGGGACTTTAAGAATATGGCAACCGTTGGCAAAATTCACTCGATAGAGAGCTTTGGCACGGTAGATGGCCCTGGAGTACGCTTCGTAGTGTTTCTTCAGGGCTGTCCTATGCGTTGCATCTATTGCCACAACCCCGATACCTGGGATATGGCACAGGCACCTATGAAAATGAGTGCCGATGAGGTGCTTTCTAAAATGCTCCGCAACCTCCCCTTTTACAAATCGGGCGGTATTACCGTAACGGGCGGCGAGCCACTCTTACAGCTTGATTTTCTGATTGAGCTTACCGAGCGCGCGAAATCGCACGGAATTCACACCTGCATTGACACCTCGGGCTTGGGCTTTGATAAAAGCAATGCTGCCCGTGTAGAAAAATTTGACCGTCTGATGGCTTCCACCGACCTCGTTATGCTGGATATAAAGAGCGCAACCCCCGACGGATACAGAAGCCTCACCGCCAGCGACGGCACGAGCGCCTTTGAGCTTCTTGACTACCTTGAAAAGAAGGGTAAAAGCACAAGAATAAGGCACGTCATAATCCCAGGATACACCTACACAGACGAGCAGCTCACCGCCCTCGGCAGACGTCTTGCGCCCTATACCTGCATTACGGATATTGAGGTTCTGCCCTACCACGTGCTGGGCCGCGTCAAATACGAAGGCCTCGGTATTCCCTACCCCTTAGACGGTGTTGAGCCGCTCACCGCGCAAGATGCACAGCGCGCGAGAGAGATTATAGGCAAAGCTATGCGATGCGGGGCATCGCAGTGAAAAGTGAATAATGAATGATGAATGATGAATAATTGCGCCGTAGGGCGAGGGGAATGTCATCCTGAGCCAACAAGCAATTGCTTGTTGCCCTGAGCGAAGCCGAAGGGGGTGTCGAACCCGTAGGGCGACGCAAAGCGTCGGGATCTCTCCCGCCCCGCGTACGCCTCGCACTTTGTACGATGGTGTGCCCGTGGCGCTCGCAATGAAATCCGCTTCGTGGATGAAGAGGCAAAGCAAAGCATTGCTGCTGAAGACCGACTTCGTCGGGTGAAGAATTACCCATTATACGCTTTCGGGGTGTGGGGGACTTTGGCTTCAAAGTCTCCCGCGAAAAAACTCCCGCCGTGTACGCCTCGCACTCTGTACGATGGTGCGGCTGTGACGCTCATGGTGAAGAGCAGAATATAAAACAAAAGGTTGTATTTAACTTTTGTGAAATACAACCTTGTTTTTTCGCACAAATGCAAAGCTTGCTTTGCTTTTTTGCGGTTATTTAGACCGATTTACTTGGTAGTCTTTTTGGTGGTTTTTGCCGTTGTTCCTTTAGTTGTGGCGGTCTTTTTTGCCGTAGAGGTCTTTGCCGAGGTGGTCTTTTTTGCGGTTGTGGCGCGCTTTTTGGGGGCGGGCTTTTCCTCTGCCTCGGCGGGCGCCTCGGCTACGGGCTCGGCTATTGCTTCAGTTTCCTCGGTGACTGTCTCGGCTACTGGCTCTGCCTCGGCGGGCGTCTCGGGGGCGGTATCTATTGCGTCGGCCTCGGCGTCCGCGCCACGGAAGGCGCGCTCGGATGCTATGATCTCATCCATATAAACCGTCTCAACAACGGCGGGGGTCGCATCGTTTGCGCTCGCATTATCTGTGCTCGCATCCGTATCGTCATTGGCAATATCAGCGGTGTCGGAAACAGCCTCGGCGCCTCCCTGTCCCTTTGCCTCAAGGTACTCATCGCGCTTTACGAAGAAGATGCAATTCAGCGCATTCGTAATGACGGGCATTGCGGCAACGCCTGCTATAACAACGAGGACAAGAAGAATTATAAACACTACGCCGACATAGGGTATCATTCCGAGAAGTCCGAGAATTATGCATACCACCGCAAGCACCGAATATGCGGCAAGGTCAGCGATAAACATATCGAGGCGAAGCCCCGCGGTGCGTCTTTCACTCTCCTTGATTGCCTCCATAATGGGAACCTCGGGCTCGTTCATAAGTATGTAGGGTGTGTAGCGGTACTTGTAGCCCTTGATAATAGCGAACACGAAGCCTACTATCGGAATGAGCGCCCAGATAAAGATCCAAAGCTCCATCCACGCCATACCCAGCACGACGCGCCTCAGCTTTTCCTTATCGGAAAAGGGTGCGAACACATCCTCAACCGCGGTCTTTTCCTTATTATATTCGCGAAGATAAATTACGGCAAGCGAGGATGTTACTACGAAATCCACCGCAAGCGCGAGAAGAAGCATTCCCGACAGAAGGACGGTCGCCAAAAACGAGATAAGTCCTGCAAACCAGGTAATGCCGAGCATTCTCACCGCCCTGTCACGGTACGAAGAGAACGCATCCTTGTAAGCCTTGATAAGTGCTTTCATTTCAGTCTTTCCTTTATTAATTTATTATTACAGCCCACCCGCGCATCCTACGGCCTCGGGCGGATTATAATTTAATTTTATTTTACCACACAGCGCGCATTTAGTCAATTGTTTTGATGAAAATTGGCGAAATTTGGGGTGAAAATCCCCAAATATCGCAAGAAAATCAAGCCAAAAAATCAAAATTATGAGGAATGAAGCCACTCCCGCCTCTGTTCTTTGAAACAAGTCCGCCTCACATCCTGTAAAATAATATTCTCGCGCTCTTTATTTTATACATTGTTAATATTTTAGTAACAGTTTATACATATTCATTTGTTATAATACATAAGCATTTTATATATGGACCATTAGCTCAGTTGGTTAGAGCTCCCGGCTCATAACCGGTAGGTCCTAGGTTCGAGTCCTAGATGGTCCACCAACAAAAGAAGGATACCCCTCGTGGTTATCCTTCTTTTGTTTTGGCAGACCATCTAGACAACGAGAACCTAGCTCTGTGTCCTCGACACAGAATTAGGTTCGCATACCTCACTCGTAGTTCGACAAGCTCGCTTGTCAGGCGTAGAGTGAGCGTATGTTGCCCGCCAGGGCAAGCCCCTAGATGGTCCGAGGCAACCCTTGCGGTTGCCTCTGCTTTGTTTTGGTAGTCC
>JAGBIF010000044.1 GCA_017935065.1 Clostridia bacterium | reverse complement strand
TGTGCGCAAAAGCTTCGGGGTGTTTGACAATGTAATGCTCTCCGAGGATGAGTACGAAAGATTTCAGAGAATGTACGAGTGGGACTACGAGCAACGCATTGACGAGCTATCAATCTATCTTGCGCAAAGCGGAAAGGAATATAAAAGCCACTATGCGACACTCTTAAGCTTTGCAAGGATGAGGTATGCAAAAAACTCCCCGCCCCCGTATCAATCCAAAACATTGCAGGACTGCTCATCCACCGCAAGCGAAAGCTTGAAATACGCCGATTTCGACCCTGAGGAAGCTCTTCAGAATGCAATACGGAATAGCGGGTTCTTTGATGATGAGGATTAAAAGCCCGACTTTTGTTATAGCGAGAGCCTTGCGTACACGGCGAGCAAATATCACGCCTTGCTTGCAAGGCATATCGACACACCGCAAGGTGTGCATATCGAGCGCGAAGCGCATATCGAATTTGCTTTGCCTACAAAGCAAATATATCGACGCGAAGCTCAGCTTCGCCAATACTTCCTATCAAGCGACCTGTACTGTATTGCCTCGGCTATGCAATCGCCGTCGATTTCCTCAAGGCCGTCGAGGTCGGCTATCGTTCTGGCTACGCGAAGAATTCTGTCGTGTCCTCTGGCGGAAAGGCCGAGGCTGTCAAAGGCTATCTTAAGAAGCTCCTTGCCCTCGTCGTTCGGGGTGCAGAAGCGCCTGAAAAGCTCACCCTGCAGCGAGGCGTTGAGAATATCTCCGTCAGCTCCTGCATCAAGCAATCTTTTTCTCGCCAGCTCTCTTGCTCGGTTGACACGCTCTCTTATCGCCTCCGAGCGCTCACCTCCCTCGCCCTCGCCCGAGATTTCCTCGTAGGACACCGCGGGAAGCTCTATCTCGATATCTATTCGGTCAAGCAGAGGTCCGCTTATCCTGTCGAGGTACTGCCTTATCTGCTTTGGCGAGCAGGTGCATTCTCTTACAGGCGAGCCGAAATATCCGCACTTGCAGGGGTTCATTGCACAGACGAGCATAAAATTCGTAGGATAGGTCACCTTTGCCGCCGCGCGCGTGACGGTTACTCTGCCATCCTCAAGAGGCTGGCGCATTGCCTCGGTGACTGTCTTGGGGAACTCGGGAAGCTCGTCAAGGAAAAGCACGCCGTTATGCGCAAGAGATATCTCACCTGGCTTTGGGTTTGCGCCACCGCCGACAAAGCCCACCGCGCTCACGGTATGGTGAGGCGAGCGGAAGGGGCGCTCGGTAACGAGATTTCTGTTAGCGAGAAGCCCTGTGACCGAGTGTATCTTGGTGGTCTCTATCGCCTCCTCAAGCGACATATCGGGAAGTATTGAGGGAAGTCTCTTTGCCAGCATCGACTTTCCCGCACCGGGCGGGCCTATCATTACGATATTGTGTCCGCCTGCCGCCGCAATCTCAAGCGCACGCTTTGCCTTGAGCTGTCCCTTGACGTCGGCAAAGTCAAGCCGCGCGTAGCGCTTTGTGAGAGCCTCGGTATAATCTATCCGCTCGGCAGGCTCTATCGGCTCGGTGCCTCTTATATGATTGATAATTGCTCTTACGCTGTCAACAGGATATACGGTAATTCCGTCAACCACCGCCGCCTCGGGGGCGTTCGCACGCGGCACGAACATCTCACAAATACCCGCGTCCCTCGCCGCGCATACCATAGGAAGCACGCCCTTAATTCCGCGCACCTCGCCCGAGAGAGAAAGCTCACCCACGATGCATTTGCCCGAAAAATCGTAGCTTGAGGAAATATAGCCCTCCGACTGAAGTATCGCGAGAAGTATGGCGAGGTCGTAGGCGGTGCCCTCCTTCTTTATATCGGCGGGTGCGAGGTTTACCATTATATCAAGCGAGGGGAACTTAATTCCGCTGTTCTCGCAGGCGCTTTGCACGCGGTTCTTTGCCTCCTTGACCGCCGTATCGGGAAGCCCGACGAGGTCGAATTTCGGCACGCGGTTCCACGCGCTGCACTCAACCGTCACGAGAAAGCCGTCTATTCCTATAACACCCGATGAATATACTGTCGAAAGCATAGCTCTGTCTCCTGTCACTTTTCTAGCCTATATACAGTATTTTATCATAAAATAAGGAAAATTGCAAGTATCAGCCTTTACCTCAAAAAAATAAACTCACGCGCGGGTGAGTATTGACAAGAGGTGCGACAAATGGTAAAATAAAAGGAAGAAAGGAGCGTATATTATGAGCATTATTTCAAACGTAAGACTAAACGGTAAAATTACCGATATAGAGATAGAAAACGGCAAAATCAAGAGGATAGGCGAAAATCTCGGCACACCCGATATAGACTTTGGCGGTGCGAGAATATTCCCTGGGCTTATAGATATTCACAGCCACGGCGCTATCGGGCTTGATACGATGGACAGCGAGGACCCGCTCGAGGCGCTCTCGGCATTTCAGCTTGAAAACGGTACTACAAGCTGGTATCCCACAACGATGACTATGTCACGCGAGGACATCATCCGCGCTACATCAAGAGAAATTGAGGGCAGGGGCGGTGCCAACATACTCGGCTTTCATATGGAAGGGCCGTTCATTCACCCGAAGTACAAGGGTGCGCAGAACGGTGACTATATTATGAAGCCCTCGCTCTCGCTTTTCGGTGAGTGCAGGAATATTAAAATGGTAACGATAGCGCCCGAGCTTCCAGGCAGCAAGGCGTTTATCGAGGGCTGTCCCGCGGTGGTGTCAATAGGCCACACCGACGCCGATTACGATACCGCCCTCGGCGCTATGCGCGCGGGTGCTAAATGCCTCACCCACACCTTCAACGCGATGAACGGTATTCACCACCGTATGCCAGGCCCCATCGGCGCGGCAAGTGATACCGAGGGGGTATATTGCCAGCTTATCACGGACGGAAAGCATATTCACGAGGCAAGCGTCCGTATGCTGGTGAAGATTATGGGCGAGGACAGGATAATCATAATCTCGGACAGTATGCGTGCGACGGGGCTTGGGGATGGCGAGTATGAGTTTGGCGGTCAGCGCATTACGGTCGAGGCAGGCTACGCGCGCACCGAGGGCGGAAACCTGGCAGGCTCCACCTCAACGCTCTTTGAGTGCGTCAAGAAGATGATCTCCTTCGGCTTCTCTGCCGAGAGTGCGGTTAAGATGGCAAGCGAAAACCCCGCGCGCCTTATGGGGCTTAACAAGGGCAAAATTGAGGTCGGATATGATGCCGAGTTTATTATAGTTGACGATGACTTTAATTTGATCAGAGCTATAACTAGAGGCGAAATATAGCGTATATGACTATATTACTTTACAATCAAGAGGTTTTATGGATATAAACGAACAGGATATAAGAACGGCGGCTCTCATCGGTGCCGAGGCGCTCGCAAGGGTAAAATCCGCCCGCGTGTGCATTGTCGGCATAGGCGGTGTAGGCAGCTTTGCCGCTGAGGCGCTTGCGAGGGCGGGGGTAGGCAGGCTTACCCTTTACGATGCCGACACGGTCTCGGTATCCAATATCAACAGGCAGATAATAGCCCTTCATTCCACCGTCGGCAGACAGAAGACCGAGACTATGAGAGACAGAATTCTCGACATAAATCCTCTCTGTCAGGTTGAGTGTCACAATATCTTTCTCACACGCGAGAGCGTCGGGGATTTAGCGCTTCGTGATTTTGATTACGTCGTCGACGCCTGCGATACCGTCGCGGTCAAGGCAGAGCTTGCGGTAAGGTGCGAGGCGCTCGGTGTTCGGCTTATATCAAGCATGGGCACGGGCAACAAGCTAGATCCCACAGCCCTCACCGTCTCGGATATATACAAGACCAAGGTTTGTCCGCTTGCGCGCGCTATGCGAAGCGAGCTTAAGAGGCGCGGTGTGAGGTCGCTTCGCGTCGTCTATTCCGAGGAGGAGCCGAGGACACCCTATCCCGTCGGCGACAGCGGCGAGAAGGCGGACGGCAGACCCGCCCCCGCAAGCATTTCCTTCGTTCCGTCTGTGGCGGGGCTTATTATCGCATCCGAGGTAATACGCGCGCTTTGTGAGGAATATAATTAAAATCATAGCTTTAAGGATTTTTTATGGACTTATTTTCTCTTATAACGAAGGGGCTTCTCTTCGGAATTGCCCTCGCTATGGATGCCTTCTCGGTGTCGCTCGCAAACGGGCTTCACGATTCGGGAATGTGCAGGCGAAGGGCGATAATGATAGCAGGCACCTTCTCATTCTTTCAGGCGGTAATGCCTCTTATCGGCTGGTTTCTCATACATACCGCACTTCAGTACTTCAACGCCCTCGGCGCGGCTATTCCCTATATCGCGCTCGTCCTTCTGTGCTTTATCGGCGGAAAGATGATTTACGATGCGATAAAGGAGGAGCAGGAAGCAAAGGCGCTTGCGGGTAATGCAGGCATAGGTATTGCGGGCAATACAGGCATTGCAGACGAGAGCAACCTGCAGAACGAAGCAAAGCCCCCCGTCAAGGATGATTGCACCTCGACCGTCTCGCTCGGGCTTGGCGCGCTCATAGTACAGGGTATTGCGACCTCGATCGATGCCCTCTCGGTAGGCTTTGACATAGCGCACCTCACCGCCCCCGAGGCGCTTATAGAGGCGGCAGTAATAGCCGCGGTCACCTTCGTCATCTGTATCGGCGGTGTCTACCTCGGCAAAAAATTCGGCACCAAGCTCTCAGGCAGCGCCACCGCCCTCGGCGGCGTTATCCTCATCGCCATAGGCTTTGAGATATTTATATCAAGCTTTTTTAAATAAGGAAAAGGCTAGCTCAAGCAAAGTGAGCTAGCCTTTTTTCGCCCAAAGAGGCGGATTTCATTCTACTGTCCTATGGTACACTGCCAAAGCCCGACCGAATTTTCGGTATCGCCATAGCGACAAAACGCGCGCTGAATTGCGTTTTGCGAAAATTCATAGCAAGGCAAACCGAAAGTCCGACTTTTGTTATAGTAAGAGCCTTGCATACGCCCTACGGTACACCGCCAAAGCCCGACCGAATTTTCGGTATCGCCTTTTGGCGACAAAACGCGCGCTGAATTGCGTTTTGCGAAAATTCATAGCAAGGCAAACCGAAAGTCAGACTTTTGTTATAGTAAGAGCCTTGCATACGCCCTACGAGGTGCACAATCGTACAGAGTGTGAAGCCTCTCACGCACGAAGTGCATTTCGCGTTTGCGAAATCATTTCACCGCGAAGCTCTGCTTTTTGCGCTCTTATTTCAATTTAGCTTGACAAATTGAAATAACGGCATTATAATGGTAGTAGTAATTTCAATTTTGAGGTATTAGCGTGAAAGTTATGTAACATCTATTCTTTCGGATAGTCGGTTTCACGCCCGAATTTTCGCGATTTGGAGCCTTAGTCCAAATCGTCACGCCAAGCGCGATACCGAAAATTCATCAACAATTTGTGCGGTCGCCTATGGCGACGGAATGGAGATTAGCGTGAAAGTTATGTAACATCTATTCTTTCGGATAGTCGGTTTCACGCCCGAATTTTCGCGATTTTGAGCCTTAGTCCAAATCGTCACGCCAAGCGCGATACCGAAAATTCATCAACAATTTGTGCGGTCGCCTACGGCGACAGAATGGAGATTAATATGAACAAGGCAGGAAAATTTGTTTCAAATCTTTCGGGGGAAGCTGAATACAGATCATTTTTACCCGCGCCACTTCCGCCGACACTTGAAATGGATGAGGAAATGATATCCTTGCTCGTAAGCGCAAGCAAGCATCTCTATGCGCTTGAGAGCATATCCTCACACATTCCAAATATCAAGCTGTTTACTTCAATGTACGTCAGAAAGGAAGCCCTGATGTCCTCGCAAATAGAGGGAACTCAGGCCACACTTGAGGACGTCCTTGACCCCATGATAGATAAAAACGCAAACCAAGACGTATCTGACGTTGTAAACTATGTAAGGGCAACCGAGTTCGCGCTTAACAGATTAAATTCTCTTCCGCTTTGCAATCGGTTAATAAGAGAGACGCATGCGGTGCTTATGGAAAATGTAAGAGGTCAGGATAAGAGCCCCGGAGAATTCAAAAAATCTCAAAACTGGATAGGCCCCCGAGGCAGCTCCTTGAAGGATACCCGATATATTCCGCCCAACCCCGAGGACACGCTGGAATGTATGTCAGAGCTTGAAAAATATATGAATTCGGACGATACTCTTGATGTGCTTATTCAGGCGGCGCTTATTCACTATCAGTTTGAAACAATCCACCCATTTCTTGACGGAAACGGCCGAGTGGGAAGATTGCTTATTACGCTGTTCTTAATGGAAAAAAAGGCTCTCAGCTCTCCTGCACTCTATATTTCATATTTCCTCAAGCGCAACCGCATTGAGTATTATGACAGAATGACCGAGGTGAGAAGCAAGGGGAATTACGAGCAGTGGGTTAAGTTTTTTCTCAGAGCAATTGCACAGTCTGCCGAGGATGCATGTATCACCGTAAAGGCTCTCGATAAGCTTCACGAGAAAAACCGCAGCAGTCTTGAGGCCCTCGGCAGAGCGAGAGCCAATGCAAAAAGACTGCTTGAATATATCGAAGAAAATCCTATTATCGAAACCCAAAAGACCGCGGCAGCCCTCGGGCTCAGCTACAATACAGTAGCATCCGCAATTAAAAATCTTTGCGCGCTCGGAATCCTTGAGAAAAGCAAGGGCGAATCAAGAAACAAAATATTCGCCTACACCGCCTATCTTGATATACTCAAAAAAGGAACCGAATAAGCGTACACGGCGGGAGAGATCCCGACGCTTTGCGTCGCCCTACGGGTTCGACACCCCCTTCGGCTTCGCTCAGGGCAACAAGCAATAGCTTGTTGGCTCAGGATGACATTCCCCGCCCTACGGTGCAAATGCGTACAGAGTGCAAAACCTTCTCACGCGCGAAGCGCATATCACTTTTGCTTAAAAGCAAAAATATCACGCCTTGCTTGCAAGGCATATTCCCCCGCCCTACGGTGCAAATGCGTACAGAGTGCAAAGCCTCTCACGCACGAAGGCATATTCACCGCCAAAGCTCAACCGAATTTTCGGTATCGCCTTATGGCGACAAAACGCGTACTGAATTGCGTTTTGCGAAAATTCATAGCAAGGCAAACCAAAAGTCCGACCTTTGTTATAGTAAGAGCCTTGCGTCTTATCAAAACTCTGCCTTGTATTAAAGCTCAACCGAATTTTCGGTATCGCCTTATGGCGACAAAACGCGCGCTGTATTGCGTTTTGCGAAAATTCATAGCAAGGCAAACCAAAAGTCCGACCTTTGTTATAGTAAGAGCCTTGCGTCAACCCAACGAAGTCAGACTTAAGTTTAGAGTTATGATTTTGCCAGAGGCAAAAGTTATGAGATGCTTCGCATCGTTATGAATCTGCCAAAGGCAGATGTTATGATATGATTCCCTAAACGGCGGGAGTAAACCCCCGCCCTACAACGCGACGAAGTCGCTGCAAACTACTCACTTTAGTGAGCATCATAACTTGGCATCATCACAGTACGTTTTCTTAAAAAAGCAGGACTAATTTTCGGTATCGCCTATGGCGACAAAACGGTCGTGAATGCGTTTTGCGAAAATTACAAGCACTGCTAACCAAGAGTACAATATGATAAAAGGCTATGGCAGTGCGTGAAATCATAGTTTCCCGTTAGGGAATCATAACTGGAGCGTCGCAATTTATTGCGATGCTCCGTACGGGTGCTCCTTGGGTGCATAGACCGACACGAGGCGAAGCGCGCCCTTGCCTCGGTTTTTGAGGTTGTGGTAGGTGCCTGCGGGAATTATTGCTACGGTGAAGGCATCGAGGATGCCGCGCGAGGTAAGTCTGTCGGGGGAGGTGCCCATTTCTACCTCACACACGCCCTCGATTACCTCAACGAGCTGGTCGTTTTCCTCGTGGACCTCAAGCCCGACCTCACCGCCCTGCGGCAACGTCATAGAGGCGAGCTGCATATTCTCGCCCGTCCAAAGCACGCGAAGCCTCTTATCGTTGCGCCTGGCTACCCTCGGCAGATTTATAAGCACAGGCTCGTTACCTCGGTCGGTAAGCTCGGCATCGTAGCCGCCCGTGCAGCTGCCGCCCCGCGCCCTGTCCTCTGCGCCGACACCCCTGCCGTCTGCGCCCTTGCCCCACTTATCCGTATTTGTATCGCTATTCATACAGGGCGAATACAGGTCGCGCCTGCGACGAAATCTAAAGCTCATAAAAAATCTCCTTTTGTTTTTTGCTTCATTTTCTATTTTATGAGAAATTTTTCACAAGGTGCTAAAAGACTTATTGCATTTTAAACCTTGTAATGCTATAATTTAGGTAAATAAAAAGCGAGGTGATCTTATGTACGGAATGAAGCTTGCGCTGGGGACGCTTGGCGGTGTGGGGCTTTCGGATGTCGAGCAGCTGCCGCTTATCAAGGCGGCGGGGTTTGACGGTGTGTTCTTTCTCTGGCGGCGTGGCTACGATGTCTCGGGCTTTCGTCAGAGGTGTGACGAGGTAGGTCTTGCCATACAGTCGGTGCATGCGCCCTTTGGAGGTATGGCAAAGATGTGGCTTCCCGAAAGCGAGGCGCGGTGCGCGATAGACGAGCTTACCGAGTGTGTAGAGGCAACGAGGCAGGTCGGCGCGCCTATAATGGTGTGTCACGCCTTTATAGGCTTCAAGGACCACACGCCGACAAAGGACGGAATAGAGAATTTCAGAAAAGTGGTAGACAAGGCACGCGAGTGCGGCATAAAAATCGCCTTTGAAAACACCGAGGGGCGCGAATATCTGGATGCACTTATGGATGCCTTCTCGGATGATGATACCGTGGGCTTCTGCTACGATACGGGGCACGAGCTGTGCTACAACCGAGGCGAGAGGATGCTATCTCACTATGGGGATAGGCTTCTTGTCACGCACATAAACGACAACCTCGGCGTTAAGGATTTTTCGGGCGAGATAACCTTCCTTGACGACCTTCATCTTCTGCCGTTTGACGGAATAGCCGATTGGGAAAGAATTGCGCGCGAGCTCACGCACTGTCCTTTACCCGAATATCTCACCTTTGAGCTTACCACCGTAAGCAAGCCTGGCAGGTGCGAGAACGACAAGTACGCGAGGCTTCCCCTCACAGAATATCTTGCCGAGGCATATGCGCGTGCAGTAAGAGTGGCAACTCTTGTCAAGCGAGAAATTGCTAATAAAAACTAATATATGACTATATTTATTTACATAAGAGGTTTATTATGAAGCTTTCATTTGAACAAATCAAGTCCGTTACCGTCGGCGCGGTTGACATTAAGCAGGACGGTGATGAAATAAAATTCTTCAAGTGCACCGAAAAGCAGACCAAGGGCTGGTATGAGGCAAGCGAGATACTCGGCTACCGCTCGCTTACCACAAGCGGTGTAAGGCTTGACTTCCACACAAGCTCAAAAAGACTTACCTTTGAGGTCGGCGGGGGCGAGAGGTTTGAGGTGCTTGTAAACGGCACCCTGCGCGCAAGATTTACCGCCACCGAGAGCGAGAAGCTCTTTACCGTAGACCTTACCGAGACCAACGGCAGGTCGGCAGATGGGGTGCGTGTCACCCTCGCCCTTCCCTCGCACACGGTAGGCACTCTTAAGCGTGTCGAGCTTGATGACGGCGCTACCCTCACGCCGCACGAATACTCAAGAAAAATGCTCTTTATAGGCGACTCGATAACACAGGGCCACAATACCAAGTTTGACACCCTCTCGTATGCCTGGCAGACAACTCTTAACTATAACGCGAATTCAATTATAAACGGCATAGGCGGCGCCTTTTATCATATCCCAACCTACGACAGGCCCGACTTTGAGCCTGACACGGTAATACTCGCGTACGGCACGAACGATGCCATGCGCTATCAGAATAACCGCGACGAGATGCACCGCCAGGTGTGTGGCTACCTCGACCTCATCAAGGAGGGCTACGAGAACAGTCAGGTCATCGTCATCTCCCCCATCTTCCGCGCGACCGACGGCCTCGTTCCTATCGGCGAGTGGTTTGACGAGAGACGGACGATGATAGAGGATGAGGCAAGGCGGCGCGGCTTTGAAGTAATCTCGGGGCTCGACCTGGTGCCTCCCCTGCCCGACTTCTACGCCGACAGGTATCTGCACCCCAACGACCTCGGCTTCACCTGCTACGCGCTGAACCTGATAAGAAGACTTGATGAGGTGATGCGAGCGTAACGCTCGCGTCGATATATTTGCTTTGCTTGCAAAGCAAATTCGATATGTGCTTCGCACTCGATATATTCGCGCCTTTGAGCTATGTTCACTATTGCGGACTGTGTCTCAAGGCGCGAATTCGATATGTTGACACAGGGTGTCAACGAGAAAGGTTGACAGGGATACGGTGCAGATGCCGTACAGGGTGCGCCACAAAACAATTTTCAATTAAATATGCTGATACACGGTGCCAACGAGAAAGGGAAGAATTTCGCTCTTGCGAAAATTCTTCCCTTTTTATTAAAAAAGCGCATTTTTTTTGAAAAGTCCCTCAAAAAAGTTGCCGAGGTGCTAAAAAAGTCGCTTGAAAAAGTTTCATAAAATCCTGACGATTCGCCTGTATATGAGCTTTTTGCTCACAGATTATTAAAACAAGGTGCGAAGCGTACACGGCGGGAGGCATTTCACCGCCAAAGCCCGACCGAATTTTCGGTATCGCCATAGCGACAAAACGCGCGCTGAATTGCGTTTTGCGAAAATTCATAGCAAGGCAAACGCAAAGTCCGACTTTTGTTATAGTAAGAGCCTTGCGTACACGGCGGGAGTAGAACCCCCGCCCTACGGGTGCAAATGCGTACAAAGTGCGAAGCCTTCACGCGCGAAGGCATATTCAACCCGACGAAGTCGGACTTCATCGTGAAACGACTTCATCCGCAAAGCGGATTTCACTGCGAGCTTGCCTCGCCTAGCTAGGCTTCGCTATATCGACTCTATCGCGAACACGACGTAATCCAGGGTGTCGAGGTAGGCGAGTGTCTCGTCAAGCTCTACCTTTAGGGTGCGGGATGAGGATATGCTTGCTTCAATTCCTACGTTGCCCGCTGTACCGCTTCTCGGCAGAGTGACCTGTATATCGTGCGCGCGGTACTTCTCCTTCAGCAGCTCAACGCACTCGCGCACAGACGCGTCGCCCTTCAGCTCCATATACACGCCGAAGGATGAGTGATGGTCGTTTACGGTGCGCTCGATTTTATGAAGAAGCATTACCGTTATGACGGTGACGAGGAAGGCTACAAGCGCGCCCTCGTAGAAGCCCGCGCCGAGCGCGATACCTATTGCGGCGGTAACCCAAAGCCCTGCCGCGGTGGTAAGTCCCGTAATCTGAAAGCGCCCCTTGAGAAGTATTGTGCCGACACCGAGGAAGCCTATTCCCGATATAACCTGTGCCGAGATGCGAAGCGGGTCTGTGCCGACGGTACCGAGGACGTCCCTTGCGAAAAAGCCTACCGTCGCGGTAAGCGCGGCACCGATGCAGACGAGGATATGCGTGCGAAGCCCCGCGGCTCTACGCTGTCTGCCTCGCTCAAGCCCTATAACCCCGCCGAAAAGTGCCGCCAGCACAAGCCTTACGATTATAGTAACGATATTAAAATCGCGAAGATATTCAACAAATGCATCCATAAATATGCCCTCCTGATACTTTATTTTAGCACAAGGGCGCGCTCTCTGTCAACCTTCCCGCCCTATACAGTATAGAAAAATGATACTTGAATTGTTCATAAAAATCGGCTATAATAAAGAAAGGATAACATCACTTGCCAAAGGGGCGAGCTTAGCTTGCGTGAAAGGCCGTTAAAACATCACGATATTTTTGGGGGATATATATGATAAGCTACGAGGAAATAAGAGCAAACGAGGAAATAAAGACCTATATAAGAGAGGCAGACAAGTCGCTGCTTGCGCTCGGGTATACCGAGCACGCCTTTGCGCATGTGGGCGCGGTGTCTGACAGGTGCGAGTATATTCTGACCGAGCTTGGGTATGATAAGCACACGGTAGAGCTTGCGAAAATCGCGGGCTATCTTCACGATATCGGCAACGTGGTAAACCGCGTCGACCACTCTCAGTCGGGCGCTATAATGGCGTTCCGTATACTTGACAAGCTTGGAATGGATGC
Organism: Clostridia bacterium; assembly: GCA_017935065.1. Lineage (GTDB taxonomy): Bacteria > Bacillota > Clostridia > Oscillospirales > CAG-272 > UBA1740. Next base: position 8,858 of record JAGBIF010000044.1, on the reverse strand, counting down.
CTGTGATATAGCTACCATAGTCACCGCGATCGGCAACCACGATGAGGGTACGGGTGTGCCTGTCAATATGGTTGCGGCGGCGCTGATACTTGCCGACAAGACCGACGTTCGGCGTAGCAGGGTGAGGAACTCCGATACAGCCTCGTTTGATATTCACGACAGGGTAAACTTTTCGGTTGAGGCAGCCGAGCTTGCCTTTTCCGAGGACAGGACGAAAATCATACTCTCGCTGAAGATCGACACCGCGATAAGCTCTATTATGAGCTACTTTGAGATATTCCTCACGCGTATGCTGCTTTGCCGAAAGGCGGCAGAAAAGCTCGGCATAGCCTTCTTGCTTGAAATCAACGGTCAAAGGATAATTTAAGATGAAAAAATACGTCATAGGCTGGACACACTTTGACAATGAAAAAATAGAGGGCGCCGACTGTACCCACTCGGACAATGCCGCTATAATTGACGATATAAGAGCGCACGGCTACAGCTTTTCGGGCTATGCGCATCAGGAGCTTGACGGCGGTGTGCCCGTTATGAACGACGGTAAGGCACGGCGCTTTTCAAGGCGCATCTGGGGAAGCACGATGGCAAACGCTCACGGCAAGCGCCATCCGTACGACTACACCCTCTGGGCAGAGGCGCTTGAGAGCGAGGAAGCCGAGCTTCGCGGTATGCCGAGCGCCGACAGGCGGATAAGCGATGCACCGCCACAGGTATCCCCCGAGACGCTGTACGAAACCTACCGATTTGAGACCGACGAGCGCACGCTTCAGCTTGCGCTTAAGTACTACAAATACAACCTTGACAACACAAGCGAGCTTCGCTATATCGATATCGGCGACACGGTAATACTCACCGTAGATAACAGGGATACCGCCTTCACCGTCACGGATGTCGAGCGCAAATGGCGCCTTGCCCCCGAGGGCAAGCCCCCCTGCATCCTCTCGGGCCTTGAGATGCGCTTCGCGATGAGAAGCGAGGATGATGCCGAGCGAAAGCTCGCACTTGAAAAATATATGTCCGCCCCCGACGTGCTTTCGCTGATGTTGAGGATAAAGGGGTAATAATTGGCAATTTTGTAAAGCGAGATTAGCAAAAACACCCACGGTGAGAAAAACACCGTGGGTGTAATGAATAATGAATGATGAATGATGAATAATGAATAATGAAGGTTGAATTTCACCGCGAGTGTGAAATTCTTCTTTTTTATTTTCTCGTTGACACCAACGCGTGTCAACATATCGCATTCGCGCCTTGAGACACAGTCCGCAATAGTGAACATAGCTCAAAGGCGCGAATATATCGAGTGCGAAGCACATATCGAATTTGCTTTGCAAGCAAAGCAAATATATCGCGCCTCGCTATGCGAGGCATATAGTCGGACTTCATTGCGAAGCTCTGCTTCGCCTACGCTCGCTTTATCTCCTCAAGGAACTCGCCTATGCGGCGGAGGGCCTCGGTGATGTGCTGGGTGGAATAGCAGTAGGACGCGCGAACGAAGCCCTCGCCGCCGTCTCCGAAGGCGGTGCCTGGGACTATTGCCACTCGCTTGGAATAGAGCAGCCTTTCGCAAAACTGCTCGCTTGACATTCCCGTTGACTGAATCGAGGGGAAGGCGTAAAACGCGCCCTTTGGCTCTCTGCAGGTAAGGCCGAGACGGTTGAAGCCGTTTACGATTATCCTGCGCCTGTCATCGTATTCCTCTCGCATACGCTCAACTGCCGCGTCGCAATTTCTAAGCGCCTCTACCGCCGCGTGCTGTGAGACGGTCGGCGCGCACATTATAGCAAACTGATGTATCTTCGTTATCTGCGAGAGTATCTCGCGAGGTCCGCAAGCATAGCCGAGACGCCAGCCCGTCATAGCAAAGGTCTTTGAAAAGCCGTTGATAAGCACGGTGCGCTCACGAAGGTCGGCTACCGAGGGCACGCTGACGTGGCGGGCGCCGCCGAAGGTAAGCTCGGCATAAATCTCATCCGAGATAACTATAATATCGGTGCCGCGAAGCACCTCGGCAATAGCCTCTATATCCTCGCGCTCCATAATAGCGCCCGTGGGATTGCAGGGATAGGGCAGAATTACTGCCTTTGTTTTATCGGTGATAGCCGCGGAAAGCTCCTCCTTTGTGAGCTTGAAATCGTTTTCCGCCTTGGTGGTGATGATTACGGGTGTACCGCCCGCAAGCCTTACCATAGGCTCGTAGCAGACGTAGCTTGGCTGGGGTATGATTATCTCGTCACCGAGGTTGGTAACGGCGCGGATCGCCGCATCTATTGCCTCGCTGCCGCCGACGGTGACGAGTATCTCCTCCTCGTCATCATACTTCACACCGTACTTGCGAAGCACGTAGCGCGAAAGCTCGGCACGAAGCGCCTCGAGGCCTCGGTTTGAGGTATATCTCGTAGCGCCAAGGTCAAGCGAACGGATCGCCGCCTGTCTCACCTGCCAGGGGGTTCTGAAATCAGGCTCACCGACACCGAGGGATATCACGTCCTCCATAGTGTTCGCGATATCGAAGAACTTCCTTATTCCCGACGGCTTTATGTCCACAACGGTGCTTGATAAAACCTTGGTATAGTCTATCATATAAATATTTTGCCCCTTCCGTCGTCTGTGTCTCCGAGAAGGTTGACGTCAAGCTCCTTATATCTTCTCATAACGAAGAGCGTTCCTGTCGAGGTGACCGACTCGATAACCGCAAGCTCACGCGAGACGAAGTTGCAGACCTCCTGGAAGGTCTTGCCCGTAACCACCACGTGAAGGTCGTACGCGCCCGAAACGAGATAGACCGTCTCGACCTCGTTGTAAGAGGCAATCTTTGCCGCGACCTCCTCAAAGCCGTACTCCGCCTTGGGTGTGACCTTAAGCTCTATCATAGCGCTGACCTTGGTGCTGTCAAGCTTCTCCCAATCGATAACTCCCTTGTAGCCACGGATAACTCCCGCGCGCTCAAGCTCGGCTATTCTTGCGTCAACCTCACTGACCTCGAGGTCTACCACCGCCGCAATATCTGCCGAGGACATACGCGCGCACTTTTCAAGCAGCGCCAAAATCTTTCTGTTTTTTGCATCGCAAAGCTCCATAATTCTGCCTCCTTAAGGAAAAATCCGTGACACGGGTGCCACGGAAGGTCGGTCGTGTTTACACCGTTTTATTATTTTAATATTTATATAACAATTATATATATGTTTCGACACTTTGTCAAGAGAAGGGGGAATTAAAAATGGAAAATTGAAGGGTAAAATTTCGCCTTAAAGATCCTCGTCGTTTGAGATAAAATGAATAATGTTTTTGTGTATGACACCGTCGCGCTTTTGCGTGAATGTATCTGCCGTAAGCAGATATTTGGGATAATTATCTCTTATTAGCCTGAAGGGCTTGTATTCTCTTTCCTCGGTCTCCGGGCTCATGACGGTCATTGCCACTTGAACATAGCGGTATTCGTCATTCACTCGCGTAATGAAATCGCACTCAAGCGCTCCAATTCTTCCTACACTGATTTTGTAATTCTTTGCGCTAAGATAGGTATACACGATATTTTCAAGCACAGGACCGTAATTAATTCTCGCATCCACATTTCGCGAGAAATATATACCAAGGTCGGCAAGATAGTATTTTTGTTCTGAGCGCAAGGATTTTTTGGATTTTACATCAAAGCGCGGACATTTGTAGATTATTTTGGCGTTTTCCAGTATCTGCAAATAGCTGCTTAGCGTTTCGGATTTTACTGTGACGTGCTCTTGCTTTTTGAAATACTCTGCAATTCCCGATAAGCTCATAGTAGCGCCAAAATTATTGATAACATATGTCATTAGCTTATCGAACACCGATCGGTTGCGTATTTTCCTGTGCCTGATAACATCCTTATCAAGAATTTGAGAAACAACATCAGTGACATAAGCTTCTTTATCCGACAGACTTTCAAATTCAATCACCTTCGGGAATCCGCCAAAACGGATATATTCATTAAATTCCTCAGCCTTATCTGCCTTTATTTCCTTGCCAAAGAAGGCTTTCATTTCAAGGTACTCACGAAAATTCAAGGTGAACATTTCAAGCTCGATATACCGTCCCGTAAGCTTTGTAGCAAGCTCACCGCTAAGAAGATAAGAATTTGAGCCGGTGATGAATATAGAGAATTTGCCGTCCTCCCTGAAGCCGTTTATCACTTCCTCAAAATCCTTAACATTCTGCACCTCATCAATGAACAGATATTTAAAATCATCATCTGTGATAAGCGACTCAATGGCTGCTTCTAACGAATCTGCCGTTTTTATTCTCCGATAACCGCGCTTGTCAAGATTGAGATATATGATATCCTTTTCCTTAACACCCGCTGCCTTTAGATCTTCAATAACCGAAAGCATAAAGCAGGATTTTCCGCATCGGCGGATTCCGGTAATAACCTTAATAAGATCGCTATGGTAAAAACCGCGGATTTTATCAATGTAATATCGCCTCGTGTAAATTTTATTCATTACCGACCACTCCCCTCATTTCATATCAGAAGTATATCATAAATTTGAGTAAATGTCAAGTTAAGGGGGTAATTTTATCATTTTCATCATTCTACCCCTCTTAACTCGCGTTTTTCGAATATTAAAATGCAGTACAAATATCACAGCTTGCAAAAAAACGGCATAACAATTGACACTCTCGCATATTTGTTGTATACTAGACGAAGAAATTTGAGAGGTGACCCTTATGATTATTGCCGACCTTCACTGCGACAGCCTGACGAAAGTCAGCGCAGAGCGCGGGCTTTTAAACAAATACAACACGTCGGGTGCCGACTGCCGACTTCAGCTCTTTGCCGCCTTCGTGCCGCACAGGGGAAGGTCCGCCGAGGAAAGACGGCGCGAGCTTATGAGGTACGCGAACGTCTACTTCTACGAGACCGACAGGCTCTCGCTTGCCCGCATTACCGACTCGCGTGAGCTGTGCGAGCTTACCGACCTTGGCGGTATGGGCGCGATATTCTCGGTAGAGGGCGGCGGCGGACTGCTTTCCGAGAGCGACGAGCTGTTTACCCTCTCTCGGGCGGGGCTTCGCGTGCTGGGGCCTATATGGGACACGAACGAGCTTGGGAGCTGTTGCTACGATAAGGATGATACGGGGCTTACCGACGAGGGGAAAAGGCTTGTGAGGCGATGCTCCGAGCTTGGTATCACCGTCGACCTCTCGCATATGTCGGACAGGGCGTTTTACGATAGCTTTGATATTAGCCCTATGCCTCATATCGCTACGCACTCGAATTTCAGAGACGTCTGTGGTCACCCGAGAAATCTCACGCTTGATATGGCGAGGGCGATAGTCGGCAGAGGCGGCGTTATCGGTCTTAATATTTATCCCGAATATCTTAAGCCTGGCGGTGATGCTACCCTTGACGACCTGCTTCGGCATATTGACTACGGGCTGGAGAGGCTCGGCGATGGGGCGCTTGCGCTGGGGCTTGATATAGACGGCACGGACGGCAGGTACCCTGCCCCGCTTGACGAGAGCGAGAGTATTCACGACAGGGTGGTAAACGAGCTTTTGCGCCGCTACCCCGACGCTACGGTGCGCCGTATCGCGGGCGAGTGCGCTACAGATTTCTTTCTTGAAAATTTATAAAGCAAGGACTTAACGCAAGGCAATATTTCCTGCGTTAAGTCCTCTTTTTGTAACTTTTTATTTACTTTTCTGTGACATCTGCCACAAGTCCCTTGTCGGGAACATAATCTACCGTTATAGTGCTTTCCTCGCTGATATCTCTGCTGATTATGAGCTTTGCGATAAGCGTCTCAAGGTGCGAGGAGATAAATCTCTTCATAGGTCTTGCGCCGTACGCCTCGTCATAGGAGGCGTCAATGATATGCTCAGCAGCGCTCTCTGTGACAGAGAGGGCGAGCCTCTTTTCGGCAAGCACCTCGGTAAGCGCGCCCAGCGCAAGCGATACGATACCGCGAAGGTTATCCTTGGTGAGTGGCTTGAAGTAGATAATATCGTCAACACGGTTTAAGAACTCGGGGCGGAATGAGCGCTTAAGAAGCGTGTCAACCTCCTCCCTTGCCTCACGGCTTATCTCGCCGTCACGAATACCGTCAAGGATTGCGCCCGAGCCGAGGTTTGAGGTCATAATGATCACCGTATTTTTGAAGTCAACCGTTCTGCCGTGGCTGTCGGTAATTCTGCCGTCATCAAGCACCTGAAGCAGGACGTTAAAGACGTCAGGGTGCGCCTTTTCTATCTCGTCGAAAAGCACCACGCTGTACTGCTTACGGCGTACCGCCTCGGTGAGCTGACCGCCCTCGTCATAGCCGACGTAGCCGGGAGGGGCTCCGATAAGACGGGATACTGAATACTTCTCCATATACTCCGACATATCTATTCTTATCATATTCTTCTCGTCGTCAAAGAGCGCCTTCGCGAGCGTCTTTGCAAGCTCGGTCTTTCCGACACCCGTAGGACCCAAGAAGATAAACGAGCCGATAGGTCTTTTCATATCGCGTATTCCCGCCCGTGAACGGATTATGGCGTCGGCAACCTTGCTCACCGCCTCGTCCTGACCGATAACACGCTTGTGAAGCTCCCCGTCAAGGTGAAGAAGCTTTTCCCTCTCGCCCTCCATAAGCTTGAACACGGGAATTCCCGTCCATCTCGCCACCGTCTTGGCAATCTCCTCCTCGCCGACCGAGTCTCGAAGCAGGCTATTTGCTTTACCCTTGGCATCACGTGCCTCCGCCTCGGCAAGCGACTTCTTAAGCTCGGGAAGTCTGCCGTACTTAAGCTCTGCCGCGCGGGTGAGGTCGTAGGCGTTCTCTGCCTTCTCTATTTCCGCGCCTACGCGCTCTATTTCCTCACGAAGCCTCTGTACCTCGCCTATGGACTGCTTCTCGGACTCCCATTTCGCCTTCATCGTGGCGAAGGTGTGGCGAAGCTCCTCTGCCTCGGCGCGTATCTCGGCAAGCCTCTGTGCCGAGAGCGTGTCCTTTTCCTTTTTGAGCGCCGCCTCCTCAATTTCAAGCTGCATAATGCGCCTTGATATTTCGTCCATCTCGGTGGGCATAGAGTTCATCTCGGTCTTGATAAGCGCGCACGCCTCGTCAACCAGGTCTATCGCCTTGTCGGGAAGAAATCTGTCCTGAATATATCTTGCCGAAAGTGTTGCCGCGCTGACGAGCGCCGCATCGTGGATGCTCACGCCGTGGTAGACCTCGTATCTTTCCTTAAGTCCGCGAAGAATAGTTATAGTGTCAGCGACGGTGGGCTCGTCTACCAGCACAGGCTGAAATCTACGCTCAAGCGCCGAGTCCTTCTCGATATTCTCGCGGTACTCGTTAAGGGTAGTCGCGCCGATGCAGTGAAGCTCGCCTCTGGCAAGCATAGGCTTCAAGAGGTTGCCCGCATCCATCGAGCCCTCTCCCTTGCCCGCGCCTACTATCGTGTGTATCTCGTCAATGAAGAGAATGATTTTTCCGTCGGATGCCTTTATCTCGTCAAGCACCGCCTTAAGGCGCTCCTCGAACTCGCCTCGGTACTTCGCGCCCGCAACGAGCGCGCCCATATCAAGCGAGAAAACCGTGCGCTCCTTAAGGTTGTCGGGCACGTCGCCCTTGACAATTCTCTGTGCCAGCCCCTCGGCAATCGCCGTCTTACCTACGCCGGGCTCACCTATTAAGCAGGGGTTGTTCTTGGTCTTTCTTGAGAGAATTCTTATTACGTTTCGGATTTCCTCGTCTCTGCCGATTACGGGGTCAAGCTTATGCGCCTTGGCAAGCTCTACTAAATCCTGTCCGTATTTTCTCAGCGCCTCGTAGGTGCTCTCGGGCATATCGCTGACAACCCTCGCGTTGCCTCTTACCTCGCGAAGGCGGGAAAGCACCTCGTCACGCGTGAGCGAGTGTCCCGACAAAAGCCGCTTTACCTTACCGCCCGCGCACTCGATAATCGCAAGGAAGAGATGCTCTACCGAAAGATAGCTGTCGCCCATCCTCTCGCGCTCACCGTCGGCGCGTGTCAGCACCTTTTCAAATTCGGGTGTAAATCTCGCGCTTCCCGACTGTGCCCCCGATACGCGAGGCATTGCATCTACAAGCGCCTGTGCCTCCGCGGTGATTGCCGATACGTCCTTTCCCATAGCCGAAAGCAGCTCGGGAATAAGCCCGTCCTTATCCGACAAAAGCGAAAGAAGCAAATGAGGCGTGTCAATGTTAATATTTCCCCTCTCGTCAGCGAGCGTGCGGGTAAGGTTAATCGCATCAACCGTTTTTCTGGTCATTTTATTAAAATCCATATATTACCGCCTTTCTCACAGAATTTGCACTCTGTGTCTTAGTCTGCTTATAGTTTAATCAAATATTGTTAACAGATAAATGACAAACTATGTATTTTTTGTAAACATTAGCACTCGCACGAATAGAGTGCTAACGCGCACAGAGTGCGAAGCGCACACGGCGGCACCAAGGCACCGCCCTACAATCAACCCGACGAAGTCGGACTTCATCGCGGAGCGACTTCATCCACGAAGTGGACTTCATCCGCAAAGCGGATTTCATTGCGAACGCCAACGGACGCACCATCGTACAGAGTGCGTAGCGTACACGGCGGCACCAAGGCACGCCCTACGGTGCAAATGCGTACAGAGTGCAAAGCCTCTCACGCCCGTAGGCATATCACCGCAAAAGCCCGACCGAATTTTCGGTATCGCCATAGCGACAAAACGTGCGCTGAATTGCGTTTTGCGAAAATTCATAGCAAGGCAAACCGAAAGTCAAGCTTTTGCCATAGTGAGAGCCTTGCGTACGCGGCGGGAAGATCCCGACGCTCTGCGTCGCCCTACGGGTTCGACTGCGGGCTTTGCCCTCCGCTCAGGATGACAT
>JAGBIF010000043.1 GCA_017935065.1 Clostridia bacterium | reverse complement strand
TCGCAATGAAATCCGCTTTGCGGATGAAGTCGTTTCACGGTTAAATCCACTTCGTGGATGAAGTCCGACTTCGTCGGGTTAGATATGCCTCGCATAGCGAGGCGCGATATATTTGCTTTGCAGGCAAAGCAAATTCGATATGTGCTTCGCACTCGATATATTGCTTCGCAATTCGATATGTTGACACCTCGGTGTCAACGAGGGAATATGCCCTGCATTGCATTACATTGACGGTATGAAAGGAAATACAGTATGAATATTTACGAGATTAAAAATATAGACGAGGCGGTACGCGGGAACTCTTATGTCGGTCGCGGTATCGTAATAGGAAAGACGGCTGACGCAAAGCGTCTTGCGGTCGCATACTTCATTATGGGAAGAAGCGCCAACAGCCGAAACCGCGTGTTCACCAAGCGCGACGGCGCAATTTTCACCGAGCCCTTCGACGCAAGCAAGGTTGAGGACCCCAGCCTTATCATCTACGCGGCGCTTCGCACGCTTGATAACAAGCTTATCGTCACCAACGGCGACCAGACCGACACAATATACGACGGTGTCAGCAGAGGGCTTTCCTTCGCCGACTCGCTTAAGTGCCGAGAGTTTGAGCCCGACGCGCCTAACCTTACCCCCCGTATCAGCGGTATGGCAACGCTCGAGGACGGTGACTTTACCTATGAGATGAGTATTCTCAAGAGCGCGGATGCCGAGGGCACCGCCTGCAACAGATACACCTTCTCTTACCCCTCGCTTGCGGGGCTCGGACACTTCATTCACACCTACGTGTGTGACGGAAATCCCATCCCCACCTTCCAGGGTGAGCCTGAGAGAGTAGCCATTCCCGACTCGATAGACGAGCTTGCGGGCTCTCTTTGGGATGCGCTTGATAGTGACAACAAGATTTCGCTTTACGTAAGATACGTAAGCCTCACCGACGGTAGCTTCGAGGACAGGCTTATCAACAAGAACGCATAAGAAAGGATATCGGCTATGAAGGAATTTCAGCTTAAATACGGATGTAACCCCAACCAGAAGCCCTCAAGAATTTTTATGGAGGACGGAAGCGAGCTTCCTATCGAGATACTCTCGGGAAGACCTGGCTATATAAACTTCCTTGACGCCTTCAATTCCTGGCAGCTCGTAAAGGAGCTTAAGGCGGCGCTCGGTATGCCCGCGGTTACCTCCTTCAAGCACGTAAGCCCTACCTCGGCGGCAGTAGGACTTCCCCTCTCGGACACGCTTAAGCGCGCCTGCTTCGTTGACGATATCGAGGACCTTGACGCATCCCCTCTCGCCTGTGCATACGCGCGCGCAAGAGGTACTGACAGAATGTGCTCCTTCGGCGACTGGGTAGCGCTCTCTGACGTGTGCGACGTCAACACCGCGAAGCTTATCAAAAGAGAGGTTTCAGACGGAGTTATTGCCCCTGGCTACGAGCCCGAGGCGCTTGAGATACTCAAGACGAAGAGAAACGGCAACTACAACATCGTAAAAATAGACGAGAGCTTCGTCCCCGCCCCCATCGAAAGAAAGCAGGTATTCGGCATCACCTTCGAGCAGGGACGCAACAATTTTGAAATCAACAGAGAGCTTCTCTCTAATATCGTAACCAAGTCGAAGGACCTGCCCGAGAGTGCGGTGCGCGACCTTATCGTAGCGCTTATCACTCTTAAGTACACCCAGTCGAACTCGGTATGCTATGCCGTTGACGGACAGGCTATCGGTGTCGGCGCGGGACAGCAGTCGAGAATTCACTGCACCCGTCTTGCGGGCGACAAGGCGAACACCTGGTTCTTGCGCCAGCACGAAAAGGTGCTTTCGCTTCCCTTCCGTAAGGAGCTTGGCAGACCCGACAGAGACAACGTAATCGACGGCTATATCAACAAGAACGAGGAGGACGTGTGCGCCGAGGGCGTATGGCAGAGGTACTTTACCGAGCGTCCCGAGCCTCTCACCGACGAGGAGGCACGCGCGTATCTTGCGTCACTTGACGGTGTTGCACTCGGCTCGGATGCCTTCTTCCCCTTCAGCGACAACGTTGAAAGAGCCAAGAGAAGCGGTGTAAGATATATCGCGGAGCCGGGCGGCTCTATCCGCGACGATGCGGTTATCGAGTGCGCGGACAAGTACGGTATGACGGTAGCATTTACGGGAATGCGCCTTTTCCACCACTGATTTTTTAAGGAGTTCTCAATGAAAATACTTGTAGTAGGCGGCGGCGGAAGAGAGCACGCCATCATCAAGAAATTAAAGGAAAACAAATCGGTAGAGAAAATTTTTGCCCTGCCTGGTAACGGCGGTATGGCAGAGGATGCCACGCTCGTCGATATCGGCGCGAAGGATATTCCCGCTATCGTGGAATTTGCCAAGGCAAATGCTATTGACTACGCGGTGGTCGCGCCCGACGATCCGCTTGTGCTTGGCTGTGTTGACGCGCTTGAGGCTGTGGGAATTCCCTGCTTCGGCCCAAGAGCAAACGCGGCTATAATCGAGGGCAGCAAGGTCTTTTCTAAAAACCTTATGAAAAAATACTCGATCCCGACTGCAAGGTATGAGGTGTTCTCATCGGCAGACGAGGCGCTTAAGTATCTTGACACAGCGCCGATTCCCACCGTTATCAAGGCAGACGGTCTCGCACTCGGAAAGGGTGTCATTATCGCGATGACCAGAGACGAGGCAAGGGATGCCGTAAAAAGCATTATGCAGGACAAGGTCTTTGGCAAAAGCGGTGAGAATATCGTAATCGAGGAATTTCTTGAGGGCCCCGAGGTATCGGTGCTTTCCTTCACCGACGGTGAGGTGGTAGTGCCTATGATTTCCTCGCAGGACCACAAGCGCGCGCACGACGGAGACACGGGACTTAACACGGGCGGTATGGGTACGGTAGCCCCCAATCCCTACTACACCGACGAGATAGCCGACGTGTGTATGGAAACAATATTCCTTCCCACTATCCGCGCGATGAAGGCAGAGGGGCGCACCTTCCGCGGATGCCTCTACTTCGGACTTATGCTTACCAAGGACGGTCCTAAGGTTATCGAGTACAACTGTCGCTTCGGCGACCCCGAGACGCAGGTGGTGCTTCCGCTTCTTAAAAGCGACCTTCTCACCGTTATGCAGGCGACAACAAACGGCACTCTTAAGGATACCCCCGTTGAATTTTCCCTTGGCTCTGCCTGCTGTGTAATTATGGCATCGGCGGGCTACCCCGAGGCGTACGAAAAGGGCTTTACGCTTACTATTCCCGAGGATATAAAGAAAAACGTATTCGTTGCGGGTGCCAAGCTTCAGGATGGCGTGCTTAAGACAAACGGCGGACGCGTGCTTGGCGCAACCTGCACCTCGGACACGCTTGAGGGCGCAATCGACGGCGCGTATGCTATGGTAAGGACGATAAAATTTGACAATGCCTATTACAGAACCGACATCGGTAAGCGGGCGCTTATGGCAAAGGAGAGTAAATAATGGTTTACAGAATATATGTTGAAAAGAAAAAAGAGCTTGCCAACGAGGCAAGGGCGCTTCTGTCAGAGCTTCGCTCTATGCTCGGTATAAAATCACTGCTTGACGTGCGCGTCTTCAACCGCTATGATGTTGAAAACATCACCGAGGAGCTTTTCCTCAAGTCGCAGGCAACCGTTTTTTCCGAGCCTCAGCTTGACATCGTATCAAGCGAGATAGATACCGAGGGCTATACGGTATTTGCCACCGAGTATCTTCCCGGTCAGTTTGACCAGCGCGCAGACTCTGCCGCGCAGTGCATACAGATAATATCCTGTGAGGAGCGCCCCACCATCCGTACGGCAAGGGTATATCTTCTTAAGGGTGATATCACCGAGGATGAGCTTGCCCAGATAAAGAAGTACGTAATCAACCCTGTTGAGGCGCGCGAGGCGGCGCTTGATAAGCCCGATACGCTTACCGTAGAGTACGATATCCCCACCGAGGTTGCTACGCTCGAGGGCTTCATCTCGCTTGATAACGCGGGACTTCGCGGCTTTATCGAAAGCTACGGACTTGCTATGGATATTGACGATATCACCTTCTGTCAGAGCTACTTCAAGTCGGAGGGCAGAGAGCCCACTATTACCGAAATCCGTATGATAGACACCTACTGGTCCGACCACTGCCGTCATACGACCTTCCTCACCACCATAGACACGGTGAAATTTGAGGACAAGCTTCTTGAGGATGCCTATAACAGATATATCGCGGCAAGAGCCGAGCTTGGAAGAACCAAGCCTATAAACCTTATGGACGTCGCAACCCTTGCGACAAGATACCTTAAGGTAAACGGCAAGCTTCCCCGCCTTGACGAGAGCGAGGAAATAAACGCCTGCACAGTAAAGATAAACGTAACGGTTGACGGTGTGGAAGAGCCTTGGCTTCTTCTCTTCAAGAACGAGACGCACAACCACCCCACCGAGATAGAGCCGTTCGGAGGTGCCGCAACCTGTATCGGCGGTGCTATCCGCGACCCGCTTTCGGGACGCTCCTACGTCTACGCGGCAATGCGTGTGACGGGCGCGGCAGACCCGACGAGGCCCGTGTCCGAGACGATGGAGGGCAAGCTTCCCCAGCGTAAGATAGTACAGACCGCGGCGGCAGGCTATTCGTCCTACGGAAACCAGATAGGTCTTGCCACGGGTATGGTAGACGAGCTTTATCACGACGGCTACGCGGCAAAGCGTATGGAAATCGGCGCGGTTATCGCGGCGGCGCCCGAGGAAAACGTAAGGCGTGAGCGCCCCTCGGGGGGTGACGGTGTGATCCTTCTCGGCGGAAGGACGGGCCGCGACGGCTGCGGCGGTGCAACAGGCTCGTCGAAGAAGCACACGCTGTCCTCGCTTGAGACCTGCGGTGCCGAGGTGCAGAAGGGTACCGCGCCCGAGGAAAGAAAGCTTCAGCGCCTGTTCAGAAACCCCACCGCCACGAAAATGATAAAGCGCTGTAACGACTTCGGCGCGGGCGGTGTATCGGTTGCGGTAGGCGAGCTTGCCGACGGACTTGACATCAACCTTAACGCAGTACCCAAGAAGTATGAGGGACTTGACGGCACCGAGCTTGCGATAAGCGAGTCGCAGGAGCGCATGGCGGTGGTTATCGAGCCTCATAACGTAGAAAAATTTATGGCGCTTGCCGACAGTGAGAACCTTGAGGCAACCGTAGTTGCTACCGTCACCGAGGAGCCGAGGCTTCGTATGAGATGGAACGGCAAAACTATAGTCGACCTCTCGCGCGAGTTCCTCAACTCAAACGGTGCCGAGAAGCATATAGATATCGCCCCCGCAAAATGCGAGGTTAAGGAAAAGGCGGCACCCTCTGATTTTGCCGAGGGCTACCGCACGCTTGTCAGCGACCTCAACGTGTGCGCAAAGCGCGGTCTTTCCGAGCGCTTTGATTCCACTATCGGCGCGGGCACCGTGCTTATGCCCTTTGGCGGTAAGCATCAGAGAACACCCATTCAGGCAATGGTACATAAGGTATCGGTTGAGAAAAAGCACACCGACACCTGCTCGTTTATGGCGTGGGGCTACAACCCCTATATCGCCGAGGGAAGCCCCTTCCATTCGGCATATCTTGCGGTAGTTGAGAGCGTATCGAAGCTTATCGCAACGGGCGCCGACTTTAACGATGTATATCTTACCTTCCAGGAATATTTTGAAAAGCCTGGTAAGAGCGCCGCGAGATGGGGCAAGCCGCTTGCCGCGCTTCTCGGTGCCTTCAGAGCGCAGATGGAGCTGGGCATCGCCTCAATCGGCGGTAAGGACTCTATGTCGGGCTCGTTTGAGGACCTTGACGTTCCCCCCACGCTCGTTTCCTTTGCGGTAACCACCGACAAGTGCGCGAACGTAATCACCCCCGAATTCAAGTCGGCTGGCTCACGCCTTGTGCTTCTCACCCCCGAGTACGGTGAGGATAGGCTTCCCGTCGCAGAGTCGCTTAAGGGGCTCTTTGAGACCGTTACCTCGCTTATGAGGGCGGGCAAGGTCAAGTCGGCATACACACCCACCTATGGCGGTATCGCAGAGGCGGTCTACAAGTGCGCTATCGGTAACGGACTTGGCTTTGAGTACGATAAGTCGCTCACGCTTTCTGAAATTTTCGGTCAGTATTACGGTGCTTTCCTTCTTGAGACCGAGTACGATATTGGCGGAAAAGTTATCGGATATGTAAATAATAGTGGTAAAATCACCTATAATAACTGTGAGCTTCCTCTTGCCGAGCTTGATAAGCTCTATGAAGGAAGGCTTGAGAGCGTATTCCCTACTCTTGAGGGCGGCGAGGTCAGAACCTATGAGAAATTCTCCTACAGCGCGAGTGAGCGCGTAGCACCGAAGCTTGCGGTAGCGCGCCCCAAGGTACTCATCCCCGTATTCCCTGGCACAAACTGTGAGTTTGACTCGGCAAAGGTTATGCTCGATGCGGGCGCGGATGCCGAGATATTCGTCATCAACAACCTTACCAAGGACGGTATCGCAAGAAGCGCCGAGACCTTCGCAAGAAAGCTTCGCGAGTCGCAGATGATATTCGTTCCAGGCGGCTTCTCGGGCGGTGATGAGCCCGACGGCTCGGGTAAATTCATTATGGCATTCTTCAGAAATGCCGCCGTCAAGGACGAGGTGCATAACCTGCTTGACAACCGCGACGGACTTATCGCGGGTATCTGTAACGGCTTCCAGGCGCTGGTCAAGATAGGACTTGTTCCCTTCGGCAGAATTATTGACACCGACGAGAACTCGCCCACTCTTACCTTCAATACCATAGCGCGCCACCAGTCGAAGCTGGTACGCACAAGAATTGCCTCGAACAAGTCACCCTGGCTTGCGGCTACGAATGTCGGTGATGTCTATACCGTACCGATTTCACACGGTGAGGGACGCTTCTTAGCACCCGACGCGCTCATAAGAGAGCTTGCGGAAAACGGACAGATTGCGACGCAGTACGTTGACCTTGACGGAAATCCCACCAGCGATATCCGCTACAACCCCAACAACTCGGCATACGCTATTGAGGGTATCACCTCGCCCGACGGCAGAGTTATCGGTAAGATGGGACACAGCGAGCGTATCGGTGGCGGTCTTTACAGGAACGTCCTCGGCGAGTTCGATATGAAAATGTTCGAGTCGGCAGTAAAATACTTTAAGAAATAGTTAAAACAAACGAAAAGAGGAATTATGATGGCATACCCTTCGGATATTGAAATTGCGCAGAGTGCTAAGCTTCTGCATATAGGTGAGATAGCAAAGAAGGCGGGCATTGATGAAAAATACCTTGAACTATACGGAAACTACAAGGCAAAGGTAAACTATTCTCTTTTAAATGAAAGCACGCGCGGTGAGGGCAAGCTCATCCTCGTCACCGCAATTACCCCTACCCCCGCGGGCGAGGGCAAGACGACCACCACCATAGGTCTTGCTGACGGTATGTCGCGTATCGGCAAGAACGTTTGCGTTGCGCTTCGTGAGCCGTCTCTCGGCCCCGTATTCGGTATCAAGGGCGGTGCGGCAGGCGGCGGCTATGCACAGGTAGTGCCTATGGAGGATATAAACCTTCATTTCACGGGCGACTTCCACGCAATAGGCGCGGCAAACAACCTTCTTGCGGCTATGGTAGACAACCATATTTATCAGGGCAACGAGCTTAACATCGACCCCAGGCGCATCACCTGGAAGAGATGCGTTGATATGAATGACAGACAGCTTCGCTTTGTAACCGACGGTCTTGGCGGCAGAGTGAACGGCACCCCTCGCGAGGACGGCTTTGACATTACGGTGGCATCCGAGATAATGGCGGTATTCTGCCTTGCCTCGTCAATCACCGACCTTAAGGAGAGGCTCTCGCGCATAGTCGTTGCCTACACCTACGACGAAAAGCCCGTTACCGCGGGCGATATAGGCGCTGTCGGTGCTATGGCGGCGCTGCTTAAGGATGCGCTCAAGCCCAACCTTGTGCAGACGCTCGAGGGCACGCCCGCACTCGTTCACGGCGGTCCGTTTGCGAACATCGCGCACGGCTGCAACTCGGTAATAGCGACCAAAATGGCAATGAAGCTTTCCGACTACGCGATAACCGAGGCAGGCTTCGGTGCCGACCTCGGCGCGGAGAAGTTCCTTGACATCAAGTGCAGAATGGCAGGTCTTACCCCCTCCGCGGTGGTAGTAGTCGCAACGGTGAGAGCGCTCAAGATGCACGGCGGTGTAAAGAAGAATGAGCTGGGTGAGGAAAACCTTCACGCGCTTAAGGCGGGTATTCCCAACCTTCTTCGCCACCTTGGCAACATCAAGAATGTCTATAAGCTTCCCTCGGTGGTTGCGGTCAACCGCTTCCCCACCGATACCGATGCCGAGATCGAGCTTGTCATTGACGAGTGCAAAAAGCTCGGTGTAAACGTAGTCCTCTCTACCGTATGGGCAGAGGGCGGTCTTGGCGGCGAGGCGCTTGCGCGCGAGGTAGTAAGGCTTTGCGAGCAGGAGCGCGGCGACTTCACCTTCTCATATGAGCTTGACGGCACTATTGAGGACCGTATTGGGGCGGTTGTCAGAAAGATATACGGCGGTGACGGAATTACGGTTATGCCCCAAGCAAAGAAGCAGATAGCGACGCTTGAGGCGCTCGGCTACGGCGGGCTTCCCGTATGTATTGCAAAGACGCAGTATTCCTTCTCGGATGACCAGACCAAGCTCGGTGCGCCCACTGGCTTTACCGTAACGGTAAAGCAGGTAAGGGTAAGCGCGGGCGCGGGCTTTATCGTAGTTCTGACAGGCGACATTATGACTATGCCTGGACTTCCCAAGTCCCCCGCGGCACTCAGGATAGACGTTGACGAAAACGGAAAAATAACAGGACTGTTCTAATAGTATCGGCAGGCACGCATCGCGCGTGTCTGCCGTATTGTCACTGATTTTCAAATAATTATTTACAAATTTTGTGTATTCTGCAAAATACACCGACAGGATATTTATGTTACCCGAAGATTTTCACCTTGAAAAACGCTTTTATTACAACCGACTTGATAAGCACGAGCGCGAGCTTTACGAGTTCTGGCTTGAGGCACTGCTTGACGGGCACCAGACGATAATATTCCGTCTCTTCCGCGACTTCAATGCCTTCCCCGACGAACACCCCATAGAGGCGCCCGAATTCTTTATAGAGGAGCACGGTGGCAGGCATATTGATTGCTTTAAGGTTTACAACTCAATGCTGTGGGACTGCCCCGAGCTGTATTTCGTCTACCACTACGACCCAGACTATAAAATAAGCGGCTATCTTTGTCTCGGCGGCGGCGATGAGGATTATTCGCCCGAGGAAATAAAAGAGATAAACGCCTGGCTTGACGAATTTCTGCACAAATTTGACCACATCACCGATCCCTTCCAGCTTGAGCTTGCCGTACACGATTACATAACCGAGCATTACGATTACGACTACGTCGGAGGCGAGGAACGCGAAAACGAAGAGAATTATCATACACGAAAATTCTACGAAAAGTTTACTGTGACAGGTCTGTTTTATAACGGCGTTGCGGTGTGCGGCGGACTTATCAAGCTTATACAGTTCGTGCTTCAGCGCAGAGGGCTTGAGGTAGCCGACATAATTGCCGACGCGGGGCAAGAGGACAATCGCGGGCTTCATTCCTGGCTCGCGGTAAAGCTTGGTGGCAACTACTACCACCTCGACCTCACCTATGACGAGGGCGACACAGAGGACAGGGACTGTCCGCAGTACACTCATTTCAATATCACCGACGAGGAAATATGCGACGATCACTTCTTCACGCACGAGGACTATCCCGAGATCGTCTGCAACGCGACCGAGTATAACTATTATCACAAAATGGGGCTGTATTTTGAGGACCCCGAAAAAATAACCGAGGCGTTTTCCCGCTATATCGACTCAATGCAAAGCCTCGAGGATCACGGCAGATTTTACTTCCGCACACCTACGAGCCTTCCTCTTGGAACCGTCAAGCGCGCCCTCAGCCGTTCTATCACAGGCAGAGGCTTCAAGGATCACAGCGTAGATTATTTAGAGAACGAAGGCTACTATGCAATAGAAATAAACGGAAAGGATTATGAATAATATGAACGTTTCCAGCTTCGATCCCACCCCCGCTTACTCGCTATACACCGCACCACAGTGTGAAATTCACTCCTCCGAGGATATCATCACCACCTCCGACTACTCTCTGCCCCCCATGCCCTTCGGCGACGACGAGACAAACGTGTGATACGATTTTAAACGCAGGAGGTTTTACGTGGGAGACTTTGAAGCCAAAGTCCCCCACACCCCGAAAGCGTATAATAGGTAATTTTTTCATCCGACGAAGTCGGACTTCATTTCACGTTGACACCCCGTGTCAACATATCGAATTGCGTAGCAATACATCGAGTGCGAAGCACATATCGAATTTGCTTTGCCTGCAAAGCAAATATATCGCGCCTCGCTATGCGAGGCATATTTCCCTGCCCGAATAATGAATAATTGCGGTTGAATTTCACAGGCGTGAAATTCTTTTTTTATTTAAGCGCCATTTGTCAAGGTAATGAAAAAGCACCTTGCCCGAAAGCAAAGTGCCGTAAGTTATTTGAGTATATAGAAAGCACACCGTGGTGACGGTGTGCTGGGGTTATTCGATTTGTGTTTCCAGCCAATCAATTAAAGGCTGCACATTATCGCAAAAAATGGAAATAGCTTTATTGTAACCTTCTTTTGTTTTGCCGTTCATTTCGTCAGCACACTCATTAATTATAGCAATAAGATTTTCAATGAAATCAATGCACTGAATCGCATTTGTTTTATCGTTTTCAGTGTCATCAAGCATGTCGGATAACAAATCAATTCTGGTTGATATTCCATCTTTTATACAAAGTACGGCTATATTATAACCTTCAGTTGTTTCGTTATTATCCTCGATTTCTACAAGACTTGAGGATATATTTTTTAGTTCTTTAATGCAATTTTCAGTTATCTTATTCAACAATATCCTCTCCTAATTCTCTTAGTCGTTTGATTCTATCGCTTATTGCGGTTTCAAAGGAACGGATTTCTTTTTGCCAAAAATTAATTATACCAGTCTTTTGGTCGGTCGACATGTTTTCCCAGTATTCACAATAATTCTTTGGATTTTTTAACTTATCCTTGTGAAGTTCGAGCTGCCGCTTAATTTTTTTAATTCCTTTACGCAAACTTTGAGGGCTTTCATTCGTTAAACCTCGCTCGGGAAAAAACTGTAGTGAAATTTTTAATCTCTTACCACTTCCAGGGACGATGCTTCCATACCCTGTAAATCTGCCTATCTCATCACGCGGATGATCTTCCTCTTTCCACTGTTTCATTATATCACCTACCATATAATTTGTCAATACTTATAAATACAAGGCGCTCGCTTTAGCGTACACCCTGTCGCTGTCCTCGGCTCGCACATATCACTACCTCACACACCTGTTTTCTCGGCTTTGTTCGCGGTTGGTTTCTTTAAGTTTTTCTCATTTGCCACTGTTCTCACTTCGCTTTTTGTAATGAAAAAGCACCTTGCCCGAAAGCAAAGTG
>JAGBIF010000042.1 GCA_017935065.1 Clostridia bacterium | reverse complement strand
GTGATGTGATGTTTGCCCACTGTGCCGAAGGCACAACATCACAGCCGTTGGCTACATCATTAGGCGAAGCCGACATCACTTGCCCGCGAGGGCAAACATCGTTCGGCTGACCTGCTTTATCGCAGGTCGCCGTTCCCCTTGCTCGTTTATCGCCCCTGCTTCGTTAAATTAATATATTGACAAAAAATCTTTTATATGCTATCCTTAAAATAGGATAACTGATAACATAGTTATCAAAAAACTGTAAAGGAGATAAGACAATGAAAAAATTAGTTTCGCTTTTACTCGTTCTGACGCTTGTCATTCTGACACTTGCCTCGTGCGGTGCGTGTGATGAGCATGAGGATAAGGATGGCGACGGCATCTGCAACAGGTGCGACAGCTACATACCCGTGTCGGTTTTTGAGGCATTTAAGCCTGATATGCCCGACGAGCTTACACTCTCGGCAACGCAGGCGAAGTCCTACGAGGTAGTAGGCGAGCCTATTATTGGCTCATCCTCGGTAGGCCCCGTGTCAAGCAATGACGATTATATGATTACCAAAAAGACCGAGACCAAGAACATTCCCGCCGAGCTCAACGGTGGCACCGCGACCACGACAGAGGTTAGCGAATACAGGGTTTACAGAGTATCCGACGGCGCTCTGCTCTATACCGAGGCGCTTGAGGAGGATGAGAGCTTCACCGCCGATACGTCAACGGTTGCAATGACAATAGTTCTTGGCGGCTACACCACATCAAGCGGCTACAGCCTGTGGCAAATTCCCGAGAAGTATTTCCTTGTTGCCACCACAAGCAAGGCAGGCGCGTTTACCGTCGCGCTTTACAATCAGTCGGGAAGCCAGGTCGCTATCCGCGAGAATATTGACGTTGCGCCGACCGACACGCTTTTCAGTCTCGCTGAGTTCTTCACCGACGGCTACTTTGCGATAGACGGTGTGCTGTATGAGGACAAAAACGGTGTCGGCGAGGTAATCTGCGACTACAAGCTTCTTGACCTTGAAAGCAGACTTCAGGGCTATTCCGTATCGCGCATCGGTGACAGGTATTATGCGCTCGGTTCAAACAGCGGTCTTACAAGCTTCGGCAGGTATATAGTGTTTGACGACGGCTTTAACGTTGTAAGCTACTACGACATCCCCACCTACTCGGGCTACGGCATAGGCTTCTGGCAGCTTGGAAACGGAAACCTTCTTATCGCCTATTCGCAGAGCAAGAGCGTAAGGGACCTTTTGAAGGACGAGACCTATGACTATGCGATAGGCTCTACGGTATATAACAGAGAATTCTATATTTACGACGTCGAAAGCGGTGAGAGAAGAGCCATAGAGGACCTTCCCTTCAGCTCATATTCGGTACAGACTATAAGCTCGCTTAACGCAAACTATTCGGAGGAAGAGCTTAATATCAAGTGCGAAAAGTATACCGACGCAAGCATTATTATAGGTAGTATGATAGTAGACGGCAAAGCCGTAACCAATATAAACAGGATTTTCTTCCTCTCAAATGACGGCGAGCTTTGCGCCGAGCTTGAGGGCATTGAGGGTGTCAGCGCCTACGATACTTCACCCTACTATCTTCCCGAGCAGGGCGTGTACGTGATTGACCTTCCCTACGGAAGCTATCTCTACTCAAAGGACGGTGAGAGAATAGGAGCTCTGCCTTATTCGCTGTCAGACGTCAGCTACAACTCAAAGTGGATAATTTCGGGTAATACCTTCTACGATTTCGGTCTTAAGGAGACCTTCACCGTTGAGAGCAAATACACTCTTGTAAAAATCGCAAACGACACGGTTTACTTCACGCGTGAGTTCCCGAAGGATCCTAACAATGCCGAGAGCAAGGCTTACACGCAGTTCTACGCACTTCAGGGCGATACGCTCAAGGAGGTATTCAGAATAGACGCGGGTGACCTCACAAAGAGCATATTCTTCAAGAACACCTACTACTACACGGTTACGACCGCGCTTGTAGAGGGCGCTGAGGCGGTTACCACCTACACGGTATACTCGTCGGCAGGTGTCGCGCTTCTTACACTCTCTATTCAGAACACCGCGACCGAGCAGAAGACGGTAAGCGTAGTTGCAGGAAGCGAACAGTTCGTTCTTCGCGAGGCTGTTACGACGGTAGCGACCGCAAGTACCGTTTACAAGTATCACGTTGTAAAGTAATATTTTAAAAATTTCCGCTATTAAAAGCTTTCAGGGGCTATCTCAATGCGCTCGGCATTTGAGATAGCCCCCTATTCGTGTGTTAAATTATTCCTCGGCGTCAGGCTCTGCCTCATCACCGTTTTTTCTTTTCCTTATATTCTCAAGTATTTTTGAGGTAGTCTCTATAATAAACCTACCGCCGTAAAGCATAATTGATGCCACAATTCCGAAGCCTACGATATAGGTTATAAGGAAAAGGGGATAGGGAATAGCATCCCTTACAAGCGACAGAATAGGAAGCGTGCAGGGGTGGTAGGGACTTATAAAGAACATATTGAAGGTATCGTCCATACCGTTTGCCACAAGCGCCGCATGCACCGAAAGGTTGAGCGTCATCGCGATGCCGAGCGCGCACACGAAGGCGCACATTGCCGAAATGAGTGTCCTGTAATTAAGCTTGTCGCGGAGCCTTATCAGCGTCAGAATACCGATTGCCGCCTGAAGCCCGTGGTGTATAAGCGACTGAATATTGATGCCGATATATGAGCAGAAGATATCCGAGGGATATATCATCACCGCGATACCGCCGAACATTGAGAAGGTTGCCATATAAGCCATAAGAGCGTGGCGCACTCTGCCGTCTTTCAGAAGCGCTATCGGCAAAAGCGTGTAAAGCGGTCCTGAGCAAATCTGGAAGGGGAACTGATACCAGGCGTAATCCCAATAGGGCGCGCCGTCGTTATACTCATAGCTGAAGCAGAGCTGTCTGTATAGCTCAAGCGAGAATAGGACTATCCAGCTTATCAGAAGAAAGCGCCTGTAATATTTATCCTCGGCGGAGTAAAGATGCCTGCAGATAAAAAAGGTCGCGGAAATAAATATTAAAAATGCCACGATATGCACCCACCCAAAGGTGACGGGTGTCTCACCGCTTGCGGTAAAGAAGAGCATAATTCTGTCAATAAGGGTCATAAGCACTAATCCTTTTCATATACTACCGACATTTTAACATTATTAATACTCTTTATTCAATAGATAGATATAATTGTTAAGAATAGTTTATTTAAGTTAATATTAGTTAATAAATAAAGGTCTGCCCACGCGCGTTTCGCGTAAGACAGACCTTTTTGCCAATCGGTAAAAAGAATATCGGATATATTCTTATTTTTCCTCGAAGTGATAAACGAGCGTAGCAAAATCGCAGTTAGCAAAGCTCGGTATAATACCGACGTTGAGAAGTGTGCTTCCCGAGAGGGTAAGCGCAAGCTCAGGGCAGTAATAGCTCTTGCTTGCCGAAAGACCGCGAGGACGAATTCTCACAAGCGAGGTGTTGATAAGATTAAGCGCTCGGTAGCAGACGGTGACGGCCTGAGACTTGTCCTTTGCCACAACCGTCACGGAGGAAACGTTGCCGTCGGTGCGGTAGCTGTCGCGGTACACGTCGCCCGTAAGGATAAGCTCTTCAATTCCGCGGTACCACTCGGTGTGCCTCTTGACAAGCTCGCGCTCTTCATCTGTGATTTTAGTCATATCAAGCTCATATCCCGTAGGGCCGAGCGAGGCTATGTGCTGTCTTGAGGTAAACGGTGTGGTGCGCCCCGTCTGGTGATTAGGTACTGCCGAGATATGACAGGCTGATGCGCTTATGGGATAGGCAATAGAGGTGCCCCTCTGTATCGCCGTCCTCATATGTACGTCTGAATTGTCCGAGGTCCATATCTGTGGGAAATAGGCAAGCACACCCGCGTCAAATCTCGCGCCACCGCTGGCACAGCCCTCAAAGAATACGTCGGGATTTGCGTTTACTATCCTCTCGAAAAGGTCGTACACGCCAAGGGCGTAGCGGTGATGGAATTCACGCTGACGTTCTTTCGGAAGTGTCGCTGACATAAACTCTGTCGGGCAACGGTTGTAGTCCCATTTCACATATGAAATATCGTGATTTTGTAAAATACTGTTTACAGAATTTACGATATAATCACGCACGTCGGCGCGTGTGAGGTCCATAGCATATTGCTTTCTCGTCTTACATCTCTGCCTGTCTGGTGCGCCTATCGCATAGTCAGGGTGCGCCCTGAAGATGTCCGAGTTCTCGCTTATCATCTCAGGCTCAAACCAAAGACCGAACTTAAGACCGAGCCCCTTCAGGTGGCTTATTACCGCGTCAAGACCGCCCTCAAGCTTTTCCTCATTTACCACCCAGTCGCCAAGGCCCGAGGTGTCGTTCTCGCGCACGCCGAACCATCCGTCATCAAGCACGAAGGTATCAATGCCAAGATTTGCCGAGGCATCTGCTATCGCGCACAGCTTTTCGGTGGTGAACTTAAAGTAGGTGGCTTCCCAGTTGTTGATTACAATCGGGCGGGGTGCTACCCTGTGCTTTTTTGGGATAAGGTGATTGCGAAGCGCATCGTGAAGCGTGCGCGACATACCGCCGATGCCCGAGGATGAGTGCGCAATTATCACCTCGGGTGTTGAGAATTTCTCACCGTCAGCGAGCGTCCAGGTAAAATCAAAATCGTTAATACCGCCCGTCACCAGCACATCACCGCCGTTTGTGTGCTCACACTTTAAGGCAAAGGAGGATGAGTAGACGAGCATAAAGCCGTACGCGGTGCCGAAGTCCTCGGTGGTGTCTCTGCCTACAACCGATATAAAGGGATTGAGGCAGGCGGACGAGCAGGCTCTCTTTGAGTTTACGTCAAATACCCCGTGATGAAGCGGTGTGCGCTCTATCTGTCTTTCGTTTGCCCACCCGCCGTAAAGTGATATTATATCGTATTTGTCATTTGGCAATGTCATGGCAAAGGAATACGCGCGGTGAAGCCTTATATCCTCGCCCGAACAATTTATATACTCAATTCGTCTTGCGATAACGTCACAGTCGTCGTACACGGTATAGAAAAGGTCGGCGCCAAAGCCTGCCTTCTCATCGTAAAGATGAAGCACGAGCGTCCTTGTGCCTCGCATAGAGGGCATACCGTCTATCGGGGGCTTTTCATCAAGAATTTCGTGCCCCGCATAGGTAAGCTCGCAGAGCCTGTTTCCGCCCTCGCGCTCAACCTGTACGGTGCATTCGCGGAAGTCACCCGTACCGAAGAAGCTAAGCTCGCATCCCATCTTGTTGTAGCTCTCAATTCCCATCGGCATCCGCCCTGGAACGCACGCCTCGTGCGAGCCGCGAAGCGCACCGCGCGTAAACATCAGACAGTCGCGCCCGATTTTATCACCGAAGTAAAGATGCTCGGCATATCCCACATTATTAATAAAGAAGGCGTAGGTAACGCTCTTCCCTTCAAGAAAAAAGGTTTTTGTCTCTTTGTCAAAATAAATTGCCATATGGCCTACCCCCTCGGATAAAAAAGCTTAAGCGCAAAAAAACAGCGCGGAAAGGTCGCGGAGTATCCCGCCGACTATTATTTTATCACAGCCGAGGATAAAAGTAAATAGGTAAGGGAAAAAAGTAAAAATTCTAATAAATTAGAAAAACAAAACCGATTTGTCACCGATATACAAAAAGAGAGCCAAGTCTTACTACATATTGCACAATAAATTTATATCAAAAAAGGAAATATGCCAATTGAAAAGTGTAAAAATAAATGCTACAATATAATCACTAAATTATAAATTAAGGAGAATTTTGCTATGGCAGGTCTTTCTTTAAGACACATTTACAAGAAGTACCCCGGTGGCGTTACCGCCGTTTCGGACTTCAACCTTGAAATCAAGGATAAGGAGTTCCTTATCTTCGTTGGTCCTTCGGGATGCGGTAAGTCTACCACCCTTCGTATGATTGCAGGACTTGAGGAGATTTCCGAGGGTGAGCTTTACATCGGTGACAAGTACGTAAACGACGTAGCCCCCAAGGACAGAGATATCGCGATGGTGTTCCAGAACTACGCGCTTTATCCTCATATGACAGTATTTGACAATATGGCTTTCGGTCTTAAGCTTCGTAAGGTTCCCAAGGAGCAGATTAAGAAGCGCGTTGAGGAGGCCGCAAGAATTCTTGACATCAGCCACCTTCTCGACCGTCGCCCCAAGGCTCTTTCGGGTGGTCAGAAGCAGCGTGTTGCGCTTGGCCGTGCAATAGTCCGTAACCCCAAGGTATTCCTTCTTGACGAGCCGCTTTCCAACCTTGACGCAAAGCTTCGTGCATCGATGAGAACCGAGCTTACCAAGCTTCACAAGAAGGTTGAGACAACCTTCATCTACGTTACTCACGACCAGGTCGAGGCTATGACGATGGCTACCCGTATCGTTGTAATGAGAGACGGTCTTATCCAGCAGGTTGATACCCCCCAGAACCTTTACGATTCGCCCTGTAACCTCTTCGTTGCAGGCTTCATAGGCACACCTCAGATGAACTTCATCAACGGTAAGCTTCTTAAGAAGGGACAGAACCTCTACGCTTGCTTCGGCAACACCGAGATCAAGCTTCCCGCGGAGAAGGCAGAGAACCCCGACCTTGCCGAGTACATCGGACAGGAGGTTATCTTCGGTATCCGTCCTGAGGCAATCCACGATGAGCCTATGTACCTCAACGCTATGCCCGACTCGCTTATGAACGTTAACGTTGACGTAACCGAGCTTATGGGTGCTGAGATCTATCTCTACCTCGGCTTTGAGGGTATGGAGGACGCTACCAACGGTAAGAACATTATCGCAAGAGTATCCTCTCGCAGCCAGGCTCGCTCGGGCGACGATATCACCGTTGCTATCGATGCGTCGCGCATCCACATCTTTGACAGAGATACCGAGAAGTGCATCTGCCACTGATTTTAGAATAATAGAAATTTGGTGCGAGTCTGCTTTGCAGGCTCGCACTTAATTAAAGGGAGACACTTATGTGCGATTGGGACGATTATGACGAGGATAAGCTGCTTGAGCTTGAGGGGCTGGGGCAGTTTCTGCTTGAAGAAAAGGACGACGGCACCTATAATCTTGAGTTTGTCAATGCTTATATGAAAAACCACGATGGTACTTATCCCGACTTCGTAATAAAGCACGTTGTAATACCGAGTGAATATGACGGAAAGACCATAACCTCGCTTTCCGCCTACGACTTCAACGGTGAGGACCCGGGTGGGGCTGACGAGGTTCTTTCTATTACGGTACCCGATACCGTGCGCGAGATATCCAATCTCTTTGAGGATTTTACGGCGATTGAGAATGTCACTCTTCCCGACTCGGTAGAGCGTCTTACGGGCATGACCTTTCGGTATTGCTATAACTTAAAGCACGTCACCCTCTCAAGAAACATCACCGAAATGGGTGGACATGTCTTTGAGTGGTGTGGGAACCTTGAGGAAATAACGCTTCCCGAGGGACTTAAAAAAATCGGTAACGGTTGCTTTGAATACTGCAGGTCGCTTAAGGAATTTAGAATTCCAAAAAGCCTTACCGAAATCGGTAACAGGTGCTTTGACTACACCGAGCATCTCGCCCGCTTTGAGGTGGACGAGGAAAACCCCGCCTTTCGCGCCATAGACGGCGACCTCTACTCAAAGGACGGCAAGACGCTCATCAAGTATGC
Organism: Clostridia bacterium; assembly: GCA_017935065.1. Classification (GTDB taxonomy): domain Bacteria; phylum Bacillota; class Clostridia; order Oscillospirales; family CAG-272; genus UBA1740. Next base: position 1,290 of record JAGBIF010000042.1, on the reverse strand, counting down.
TCAGGGCAAGGAGCAGGAAGTATTTGAAGTCCCCGAGGGGGTTGAGAGAATAGCAGTTTGCGCCCTCAACGCACGCGACTCACTCGACGGGGAGAACGAGCATCTTCGCGCAATAGTCCTCGCAAGCACCGTCGAGACTATTGAGGAGCTTGACATCTGGGGCGAATTCTACGAGGAGCCAAGAGCAAACGACGCCTACCCCGACTACGTAGAAATAGGCAACATCCACGGCCTGCCTATGCTTATGAAAATGTAAATTGAAATGAAAATGATAGACTATAAAATAATCGGTGAGAGAATAAGAGAGCTACGCATAAAAAAGGGCTACACGCAGGCATATCTTGCGGAGCTTTCGGGCATTGAGCCATCAAATATATCTCATATAGAAAGAGCCGCAACCAAGTTAAGCCTGCCCACACTCGTCAGTATTGCCAACGCACTTGGCGCAACGCTTGACGAGATAGTATATGATAATCTTGAAAAGAGCGCGCATATATCCCAAGGTGAAATCAATTCCTTGCTTGCCGACTGCAATGATAGCGAGCTTCGCGCCCTTACCGAAATCATAAAAACGACAAAGAGCATTTTAAGAAAACGCTGAAGAATATAATAAGAAAGAAGAAAACCTAGGGTTTTCAACCTTGATTAAATTATATCTGAAGAAAGTAAAAAAAGAGGCACTATGTTTTAAACATAATACCTCTTTTATTTTTCGGTTATGCCAAAATACTTAAGTCAGAGATTAAAGAAGTAGGGAGTAGTACTGACGACAGGATTTTGAGGAGAAATTTTCGTTCGCGCCCCGAAGCCGTACGAGTGTACGGCGAGAGGAAGCGAACGGAAATAGAAAAAGAGCACAACAGGGTTGCGACAGCTTCGGTGTCACAACCCTGTTATAAGTTATAATAGTAAAATAAAGAACGAGGTACCCAAAATGTTTTGGAAAACCTCGCTCTTTTTCGGTTATACCAAAATACTTAAGTCAGAGATTATGCAAGCTCTGCGAAGTACTTAATAGTTCTAACCATCTGGCTGGTGTAGGAGTTCTCGTTGTCATACCACGAAACTACCTGAACCTGATAGGTATCCTCGTCAACCTTGGTAACCATGGTCTGAGTAGCATCGAAGAGCGAGCCGTATCTCATACCGATAACGTCGGAGGAAACGATCTCGTCGGTGTTGTAGCCGAAGGACTCGGAAGCCTGTGCCTTCATAGCAGCGTTGATAGCGTCCTTGGTAACGTCCTTACCCTTAACAACTGCAACAAGGATAGTGGTAGAGCCTGTGCAG
>JAGBIF010000041.1 GCA_017935065.1 Clostridia bacterium | reverse complement strand
TCGCAATGAAATCCGCTTTGCGGATGAAGTCGTTTCACGGTTAAATCCACTTCGTGGATGAAGTCCGACTTCGTCGGGTTAGATATGCCTCGCATAGCGAGGCGCGATATATTTGCTTTGCAGGCAAAGCAAATTCGATATTTGCCCTTTTGGGCAAGCGATATATTCGCCCCTGTGAATTGTGTTCACACCTGTGAGCTATATTCGCTGGGGCGAATGCGATATGTTGACACGCGTTGGTGTCAACGAGAAGAGGAAATTACCCATTATACGCTTTCGGGGTGTGGGGGACTTTGGCTTCAAAGTCTTCCGCGTAAAATCTCCCGCCGTGTACGCATCTGTACCGCGCGGTGAAAAGAGAAAAGCTTAAAAATATCTTGATTTTGTCGCACGCGCGTTATATAATAGGGTAGAGTAAGCTTTTCGGGGGACTTTTATGAGAATACTTCACGCAACCGAGGCGGATGCCGACAGAATATTTGAAATATATAACGAGGCGCGTGCGTTTATGCGCGAGTCGGGAAATCTCACACAGTGGTCGGGCGGATACCCAGGGCGCGAGGTGATAGAGAAGGATATAGCGGACGGCAGGCTTTACAAGGTCTGCGAGGACGAGGATGATGCGCCGATTGCCGTGTTCTATTTCGGTATGGGGCCTGATAGCACCTACGCCAAAATCTATGAGGGCGAGTGGCTCTGTCCTGCGCGCGAGTACGGTGTTATACACAGAATAGCGCTCTCGCGAGGGGCACATGGCAGAGGGGTTGGCAGAATGTGCTTTGACTATTGCTTCGGTATCATACCGAATATAAGGATCGACACCCACAGAGATAACCGCCCGATGCGCTCGTCTCTTACCAAGGCGGGCTTCTCCGAGAGGGGAATTATCTACCTCGCCTCAGGGGATGAGAGAATTGCCTATCAGAGGGTGTAGCGACAGGCGGTCGTCTGTCGTGTCGATATATTCGCCCCCCGCAAACTATGTTCGCACGGGTCGAACTCGATATGTGCTTCGCACTCGATATATTTGCTTTCGCCGAAAGCAAATTCGATATGTACACATTCGCGTACGAGAAATGATACAATCACGGCTGTGCCGTGTATGGAATCGACACAAAGTGTCGTATGGAATCTGCCACAGGCAGTATGGGATCAATACAACGTATTGCATTAAGGCTCTGCCGTCAATTCATTCACCCGACGAAGTCGGATTTAATTGCGATGCCCGCATCGCTTGACATACGCGCGCGGATGTGTTAAAATATTTTTTGTACTATAATAAATAATAGATATAGAGAGGATAGATTATGAAAAAACTACTGCTTCTTCTTTTAGTGCTTTTGCTTTCAATGTCATTTATGCTTGTGGGCTGTGACGAGGGCGAGGTGCCTGACGATAGCAATCCCGACGAGAACACCAATCCCGATGAGGACAGCAACCCCGATGAGGATAGCACACCCGACGGGGACAGCACTCCTGGCGGTGAGGACGAGACACCTGTCGAAGCCTCGTTTGCCTTCGGTGATATTACTATGCGCGTTGGCGAGAGCATTCCTCTTATCACGGTACTCAAGGACGGCAATGCAAACCGCACTCTTACCTATACCGCGGGCGGAAGTCAGGTTAGCGTGTCGGGCGGTAAGCTCACCGCAAAGGCGGTGACGTCAGGCGTTACCGTATCGGTAAGCACTACGGGCTTTTCGGCAAGCTTTACCGTCAAGGTGCTTGCGGCGGCATCTACCACTCCCGAAGCTCCCAACTACGGTCAGATGACTATAACGCATCCGAAAAAGATTTATACCAACTACTCGGGCGGTGAGGTAGTTGCCAGCTTCTCAAACCCCGACTACGCGACGGGCGTTGTATATTCCTCCGATACCGACGGCGTTTACGTGCAGAACGGTAAGGTCACCGCAAGAGGTGTCTTTCACAGAGACACGGTCGCTACCATAACCGCAAAGAGCGAGTATCACACCGCGACCTTTAAGGTTACCGTATCCACCTACACCTCAAGAAGCGCCGAGACAAAGGTCGGATACTACGAGCGCGAGAAGATAAAGCCTGAAAATCAGGGCGGTATTATCTTCGTCGGTGACTCCTACTTCGACGGCTACCTCGGTGATGACGGAAAGCCGCCCTTCTGGAAGGAATTCGCCACCGACTTTGCGGGTGTGAACGCGCACCTGTTCGGTCTGTCGGGCTCTGAAATAGCCGATCTCGAGATGGTTTCCGAGCGTGTCGTTTATCCTATGAAGCCCACCGAGATCGTGGTGCATATCGGCTTTAATGACGTTCACGGCCTCAATCAGACGCTCTCGGATTCCGAGGCGTTTGCCAAGGTGGATGCGATTGCTTCGCGCATACAGGCGCTTCTTAATGAGTATAAGGAAAAGCTTCCCGACGTTCACGTTTACTACCTCGGCGTAGAGGGTAAGCGCTCGGCGTCCTCCACCCAGCAGGGCACGGCATCGGCTCATTATAATTCGACCTTCAAGTACGCGCCTAGGCTCTCGGACAAGATGAAGGCGTTCGCAAACGGCAAGGACTGGTGTACCTTTATAGATACGGGCGCGCTCACCTATAACTCGGGCAGAACCGATATCGTGACTACCTACTACGGCGACAACTCGCACCTCTCGGTGGCGGGCTACCAGCAGCTGACGAAGCTACTGAATAACGAGCGAGCGAAGCGTCCCGTCGTCCCCGTAGTAAACGATTTCTCAATAGCGAATTCCTCAACCTCAATTCAGAACACCGCGCATTATATCAAGTATATGGGCTCAAATCTCACCACCGATTACGTGCTTGAGGGTGAGATCAGCGTTACGGACTTTACCAAGAACAACTCGCATATTCAGCTTCGCTTCAGCCAGAATTGGCGCTTCCTGCTTTGGGATAGCAACAGCGACGGCACGGCAGGCGTGGGCTGGACCGAGAACGGCACCAACACCAACGAGCTGAATTCGGGTGTCAGCAAGAATTACAAGCTCGCGGATAAGCCGAAGATAAAATTCACGGTTGCGGTGACGAACAACGATGCTTACCTCTATCTTGACGGCACGCTCGTCAAGAAATTCAGCAACGTTTCGTCATCAACCCTTGAATACTTCAATATCGGCGCACAGAATGTCGGCATCAGCGTTAAGAATATTACGCTTACTGTGAAGAAATACAGCGCAACCGATTATAGCGCAAAGCTCTCGTCGCTTGGCATAACCTATTAAAATATAAACCCTAAAAGAGGTAAAATGAAAATGAAAGATTACAAAATTGAGACAAAATGCGTTCAGGGCGGATATACACCTGAGAACGGTGAGCCGAGACAAATTCCGATAATTCAGTCCACCACCTTCAAGTATGCGACCAGCGAGGATATGGGAAAGCTCTTCGACCTTGAGGCAAACGGCTACTTCTACTCGCGCCTTCAGAATCCCACCTGCGACACCGTTGCGGCAAAGATATGCGAGCTTGAGGGCGGAAGCGCGGCAATGCTCCTTTCCTCGGGACAGGCGGCATCCTTCTTCGCAATCTTCAATATCGCCTCTGCAGGCGACCACGTCGTATCGTCGGCAAGCATCTACGGCGGCACCTACAATCTTTTTGCGGTTACTATGAAGCGAATGGGTATTGACTTCACCTTCGTTGACCCCGACTGCACCGAGGATGAGCTTCGCGCGGCTATAAGACCTAACACTAAGGCAGTGTTCGGTGAGACCATCGCTAACCCCGCGCTTACCGTGCTAGATATAGAGAAGTTCGCAAGGGTTGCGCACGAGGCGGGCGTTCCTCTTATTATAGACAACACCTTCGCAACTCCCGTAAACTGCCGTCCCTTTGAGTTCGGCGCGGATATCGTCACACACTCGACCACCAAGTATATGGACGGTCACGGCGGCGCGGTCGGCGGATGTATCGTTGATTCGGGTAAGTTTGACTGGATGGCGCATAAGGATAAGTTCCCCGGCCTCTGCACACCCGACGATAGCTATCACGGTATCACATATGCCGAGAGATTTGGCAAGGAGGGCGCCTTCATAACCAAGGCAACCGCACAGCTTATGCGTGACTTTGGCGCGGTGCAGTCACCCCAGAGCGCATTCCTCTTGAACCTCGGCCTCGAGTCGCTTCACGTGAGAATGGAGCGCCACTGTCTGAACGCGCGCAAGGTTGCCGAGTTCCTTGAGGGGCACGAAAAGATAGCTTGGGTAAACTACCCCGGGCTTAAGTCAAGCAAGTACTACGCGCTCACCGAGAAGTATATGCCGAACGGCACCTGCGGTGTTGTAAGCTTCGGCATCAAGGGCGGCAGACCCGCAGCAGAGCGCTTTATGAAGGAGCTTAAGATTGCCGCTATCGAGACGCATGTTGCGGATGCAAGGTCCTGCTGTCTGCACCCCGCAAGCTCTACTCACAGACAGATGACCGACGAGGAGCTTACCGCGGCTGGCGTGCCCTCGGATCTCGTGAGGTTTTCCTGCGGTATCGAGAGCTATGAGGACCTTATAGCCGACATTTCATCGGCACTTGATAAGGCATAAATAAAAGAAAAGGGTAGGTAACGAAATGCCTATTAAAATTCCAAACGATCTTCCTGCCGCTAAAATTCTTGCCGAGGAAAATATCTTAGTTATGCAGGAGGACAGAGCCCAGACGCAGGACATAAGACCGCTTAAAATTCTTCTTCTCAACCTTATGCCGAAGAAGATAGAGACCGAGACACAGTTCTCGCGCCTGCTCGGTAATACCTCGCTTCAGGTGGAGCTTGAGCTTATTCACACCAAGAGCCATATCGCGAAGAACGTGGCTGAGGAGCATCTTCTCGCCTTCTATAAGACCTTCGACGAGATCAAGGACAATAACTACGACGGCTTTATCATTACGGGAGCGCCCGTTGAGCATCTTGAGTTTGAGGACGTTGAGTATTGGGAGGAGCTTGTCACCATTATGGAATGGTCAAAGACGCACGTGCATTCAACCCTTCACATCTGCTGGGGCGCGCAGGCGGGGCTCTACTACCACTTCGGTATCAAGAAATATCCGCTTGACGAGAAGCTCTTTGGCGTATTCCACCACAAGGTGGACTACAAGAGGTCTATCCTTTTCCGTGGCTTTGACGATGATTTCTTCGTTCCGCAGTCAAGGCACACTACGGTAAGGCGCGAGGATATCGAGGCGGTATCGGGACTTAAGATACTCGCATCGAGTGACGAGGCGGGCGTCTATGCCGTAGCTACCAAGCACGGAAAGCAGATCTTCATCACGGGCCACAGCGAGTACGATCCCGATACTCTCAAGGGTGAGTACCTTCGCGACCTCTCACAGGGCAAGCCTATAAAGATACCGAAAAACTACTTCCCCGACGATAACCCCAAGCGCCCACCCGTAGTAAGATGGCGCGCTCATGCTAACCTACTGTTTTCAAATTGGCTTAATTACTTCGTATATCAGACAACACCCTACGACCTCAAAAAGGTAAATAAGGGAAGGAAATAGTCACAAATTCAGCACTTTATCATAACGGTGACACCTAAAAGCGCGCCCCCTCAAAAGCAAAAGGACATCAAGAGCAATATGCTCTTGATGTCCTTTTGTGCCGTTTTATAGCTTTAAGCGAAAGGCCTAACAAAAAGTGCGACAATTTAAAAAATGGAAATTATTTTTTGCATCCGTAATTAAACATTTTGGCGCTGTCCTTGTCGAGATAGAGTACAGCATTTGGGTGCGCTCTGAGCGCGCTTGCGGGGCAGGTCTCGTAGGTGCCGTATGAGAGCATATCGTATATCGCCTGCACCCTCGCCTCACCCGTTGCGAGGCAGAAAATGCGACCTGCCGAAAGCAGAGTGGGAACAGTCAGGGTAATCGCGTGGGTTGGCACTCTGTCAAGCGTGGGGAACAGCCCCTCGTTTACCTGCTGGCGACGGCAAAGGATATCAAGCTCCACCGCCTTTACCACATCCCCGTCACAGAAGTCTGCCGCCAAAGGCCCGAGGAAGGCAAGACCGCCGTTATCCCCAATTCCAGTAATCAGAATATCACAGGCGTGCGTACCAAGAAGCGCTCCGTAGCGCCTGCACTCCGCATCGGTATCATTGACCGAGGGGTTGATAAGCTCTGCCGACCTAAGGGGCACCTTATCAAAAAGAGCTTTCCTCATACGGTTGCCAAGTCCCTGCGGTGCATCCCTATCAAGTCCGATATACTCACCCGTAACGAAAGCGTTTATCCTCGACCAGTCAATGCTTCTGTCCTCGGGAAGCGCTCTGTAACAGGCAAGCAGAGAGGGGGATGGCTCAACTATAATATTTATTTCATCCCTTGTGGAAAGAAGCTCTTTTATTGCCGCGGCAATTTCTAAAGCCACCGCGCGCCCCGCAGCCTCTGCCGTATCGGATATCTCAATTCTAAGTCTGTCACGAAGCATAGATATACCTCTTTATATTATATAATGTAACTATTATAGCACCTCAGTGTCAGGTTGTCAATTGGGGCTCTGTATAACCTACGGTTGTTATGAGTATAATCTCCAGAAATTCCACTCTTTTAAAATCTTTTAAATTCTTAAAAAATTTTTTTCAAAAAGGGGTTGACAAATAAAAATTCATTTGCTATAATGTATAAGCGTGTTACGGAAGGTTAGCTCAGTTGGGAGAGCATCTGCCTTACAAGCAGAGGGTCACAGGTTCGAGCCCTGTACTTTCCACCAAGGAAACATGCGGTGCCAAGTAATCAAGTACATTTCCACAAAGGAAACTGTGCGTTACAAGGTATCGCTAAAATTTCCACCCAGGATTTCATAGTCTTTATGAGTCCACCGATTGGGGATATGGCTTGGTAGCTCAGTTGGTTAGAGCGCTAGCCTGTCACGCTAGAGGTCGTGGGTTCGAGCCCCATCCGAGTCGCCATTCCCTATTCGCCTCTGTAGCTCAGTTGGTAGAGCAGAGG
>JAGBIF010000007.1 GCA_017935065.1 Clostridia bacterium | reverse complement strand
GTTTGCAACGCAAACTTTCAAGATGCTTTGCATCCCTATTCCCATCACAAGGGAAGGCTTAAGAAAGGATAAAAATATGAAAATTTACGAAAATCCTACTATTGACATCGAAATGCTAACCTCACTTGACATAATCCGCACGTCCGACGTGGGAACCGAGCTTCCCCTGCAGGATGAGACGGATGCGAACTGGGCTTGAATAATTACAAAAAAGAGGCTGGCTCAAGCCGGCCTCAATCTTTTTAAGTTATATTTTATTGACATATTTATAGAATTATGGTATAACATTTTCGTAGGGAAAAACATCTTTTAAAGAAGAGGGCTAATTATGAGAAAATATCTTATACCAAATGGCGGACGGTTTTACAAAGTCGCCCTGCATACCCACACCACCGTATCAGACGGCAGGCTGACACCCGAGGAGCTTAAGGATGAGTACAAAAAGCGGGGCTTTTCGGTCGTTGCCTATACCGACCACGAGCTTATAGTACCGCATAACGACCTTCGCGACGCGGACTTTCTTCCTATTACCGCCTACGAAATAGCTGTGGCGGACGGCAAGTGGGGGCCCTTTACGAAATGCTATCACCTGAATATTTATTTTAAGGATAAGGACACCGCATTAAGCCGAACCTTCTGTGCAAGACATGTGTCGTCAAAGGAGCATATGCAGGCTCTCATCACCGATGAAATGCGTGCGTACGGTACAGAGTCGCGCGAGTACACGAAGGAATTTATCCAGTGGCTTGTGGATACCGCAAGGGAGGAGGGAGCTATCGTCAGCTATAACCACCCTGTATGGTCGCTTCAGGACAAGGATGACTACTCTGGGCTTAGGGGCTTCTTCGGTGTTGAGTGGCACAATTCGAGCAGTTCAGGCATCGGAATGATTGACGCGATACAGCCGATACAGGACCTTCTCCTTGAGGGTGAGCGCAAATGCTATCCGCTTGCGACAGACGACTGCCACTCGCTGAAGGACGTGGGACGTGGCTTTGTAATGGTAAAGGCAGAGCGCCTTGAGTACGACGATATATTCGACGCGCTTGACAGAGGCGACCTCTATTCCTCGACAGGCCCCGAAATTAAGGAGCTGTACGTTGAGGACGGTATGCTCGTCATCAAGACCTCCCCCGTAAAGAAAATAATAGGCTTCACCGACCACCGTCATACGTTAAGGAAAATGGCAGGGGAGGGAGAGTATATCACCGAGGCATCGCTCTCACTTGAGACCTTTATCCGTAACGTGGGCCTTGCCCCCGAGGGAAGGATGCCCTTTGTCAGAATGGATGTAATTGATGAATACGGCAGACACGCATATAGCCGTGCTTATTTTGCGGACGAGTTCCTTAATGTTGATGGAATACGCAAAAATGCAAATAATTAATTACATAAAAGACCTAATGTCAAGTGAAAAATAAAACAGGCACGCAAGCGTCAAGCATTATCATCTAAGATAAAGCTCGCTTGCGTGCTCGCTTTTTAAAATAATTTTCTTTAAAATAATTTTCTTTCCGCCTCGCCTGCTTGTCCTACCTCAGGAAATCCCAAGCTCGTTCTTGATTAGCTCGATGTCGGTCCCAAGCACACAGGCAAGCTCGGAGCAAAGAAGCTTTATCGCCCTTTGCCTTGTATGCTCGTCAGCAAGGAAGGGCTTTTTTCCGCTATCAATTCGCTCTGCCTGCTTCATATCCACCGCCTTGATAAGCGAGATAAGAGAGAGCCTGTCGCCGCTGTCGATAAGCTTCTTGAATTCCGATGCGCGGGGACGCGCACCGTCGATCCAAGCGCAGGGCGGTACGTTGTTATACTGGTCAATAATAAGATTTGCCTCATCAACCGTCATAAGCGGACGAATGACATTCCTCTCGGTATCTCCGCCGATTGGAACGAAAACCTCGGATGCGGACATGCTGTCGTTCTCTTTAAGAACGTAATAATTATGCACGGCACCGAGAACGTCAAGCTCACGAATATCAACGACACGGAATACACCCTGTGATGAATAAATTACGTCGTCACCAATATTATACATATCCACACTCTCTTTCTGAAGAATAAGACCCATCAAATATATTTTACCACATTTTTTAAAAAATTGTAATAGGCAAATTAAACAAAATTCAAAAAATATTGAAATAATAGGAATATTATTTTGTTTTTCTGCATATAGGCTGGAATTTGCAGTAGTCACAAACCGAGCTTGAGCCCTTTTTCTTAAGCGGCGTAGCACTGACCTGCCCCGAGAGCATTTCCTTGCATATACCCGTCACCGATGTGCTGAGAGCCTCAAGTATATCGCTGTCCCACGAGCGGAGGGTATAGAGCTTGTCAAGGTATTTCTTATTAATACCGCCGTCCTTAGTGAACTTTATGGGAACATAGCTTCTATTCATAGCATCAATGCTCGCTTGGTCGTCAAGAAGCATACCGCTTCTGCCCTTGATGGCATCCTTAACGGCATCCTTCGCATCGCCGTCAGCCCTGACTGTGACCTCTGCCATTTCGGTCTTTGCGTAGATAACTCCCGCGGGGATAAGAGGCGTATCCTCACTGATACCGACCTCTCTCTTAAACTCGGGTGAGGCGGTATCGCATATAGCCTTAAGATACAGGAACATCTGCAGGTTCTCACCGTTGCTTAGATCTTTTGGGGAAAAGTCCTTCTTTCCCGTCTTGTAGTCAACTACTCTCACATATGCCTTTCCATCGTGGATAAAGGTGTCAACGCGGTCGATATTTCCGTACACATATATGCTGTGTCCGTCATCGGTGGTGAACATCGCCGCATCGGGATGTCTGGGGTTGTGCCCCTTCTGCCCCGCGCGGTGCTTGTTAATCGGAAGCTCAAAGAAGGTCGGCAGGAAATCGCACCCCGCAAATTCCTCGCAAAAGCCGTCGACAATAGGAAGTGAAAATCTCGTCAGTCTCTCGACGATATGCTTTATTCTGACAGAGCTCTTGGGAATGCCGTCAAAGCTCATATCGACGTATTTCTCTACGGCAGCTACAGTGAGCGTCCTTCGCTCGTCAGCGGTAAGCGTTCCTGCCTCAACCGACCTGTCCTTGAGGTCCTTGAAGAACAGCTCAAGCACACCGTGAACAAAAGAGCCTATGCCGTTTGAGCCGAAGCTGGCGCGCTCGCCCTCGTCAAGATATATGTTCCTTGAGAGGAAATGCCTCATCGGACATCTGCGGTAGGACTCAAGCCCCGAGGGCGAGGTCACCACCTTACCGCCGTAAATGCTATCAACCGTTTCCTTAAGAAGCATAGCGTTGCTGTTGTCAAGGCTCGCGTCCGCGAGCGCAAGCTTGTCCGCATAGCCCGATTTCGTAAGCGCCGTCCTTATATCACCCTCAAGCGCTCTGCTGTCCTTAAGATGCAACAGCGCGTAATCCCCTACGTATATTCTATCCTTAAGCGGGAGCGAGCTGATTTTTAGTGGGGCTATCACTCCGCCCGTGACAACGCCTATTCTGCTGACAAGGTCGCTCCTGTTCATAACGCCGAAGGATGCTGAGAGGGTAGGGTAAAGCACGGTAAGGCTTTCCTTACACACGGATATAGCTCGGCTGATATAGAAATACTCCATAGCGCTTTTGCGCTTCAGCTCGGAGCGCTCCTCGCCATTCTCGGGTGCCGCGCCGCCTACGAGCATCTCTTCAATGGCGCGAAGCTCGTTTTCAAGGAAGTAGCCGTCGTCGTTTACTCTCGCGGGAAGCACGCCCTGATTTGCGCCGATAATATATACGTGGGGCTTTGATTTAAATCTCGCAAGGTCAACGTTGCCTGCCACTACCTGGTCGGTATAGGAGGGGATGCTTCCGAATTTCGTCTGCGCAAGCGCAAGCTCTATTATGCTCAGGTACTCGCGGTCGTCTACCGTAAGCTCGCCCAGCACCTCAGCGACACCGTCAAGCGCCTCAAGCATAAGCGAGTACATTCTCTCGGTTGCCCGAGCCTCCTCGTCAAAGCCGCTTTCCTTAAGATGCCCCGCAAGCTCACAAAGCTTCTTATAGATATCAAGCCTCTCTATAAAGCTATAAAGAGCCCTCGTGCGTCCAAGCACGCTCGGGTCAGTAGCAAAGGCATCGCAAAGCTCGGTAAGCGGTGCCATAAGCGCCCTGCGTGTCGCGTTAATACTGTCAACCGTATCCTGCCAGCTCTCACGCTCCTGCATTGTATCATACCCAAAGGGGCTCATAGTCCAGTCATCACGGCTTACGAAGGCAGATTTGTCAAGCTGCCACTTATGCACATACTCATCAAGCCTGTCCGCGTCACCGTCACAGATGGGCGAGAGCGAGCATTTCGCGTAGGTCATAATATCCTCGCGTGAGTAGCCCGAGCATATAGCCGAGAGGGCAGAGGAGATAAGCCTCGTGATTTCAAAGGAGGATATGCTGTCCTCCTGTGAGATGAAAAGGGGTATATCCGCGCTGGCAAACGAAACGTTAAGTATTCCCGTATACGCCCTGACGTCTCGCATCAGAATGGCAAAATCCGAGTACCTGACGCCACCGCCGCCTTCCATAACGCGCCTCTTGATATCCGCCGCGACAAAGTCGCATTCCTCGTACGGACTTTCTGCTTCAAAAATCCGTATATTATCCTCATTATGTAAGCTATACTTGTCAAAATCGGTGCTTGAACGCCAGATGTTATCGCAAATCATCTTCATCAGAGGCGAGGAGACTTCTGCATCGGGAAGTCTTATCAGCTTGACATCCGCCGAGGCGTGCCTCGCGAGCCTTGTAAGTCTTGCGAGCGTGTTACGAAGCTCGGTATATTCAAAGGACTCGCCAAGTGTGCCCGAGGGAAGGGTGAGGACGATATCAACGTCGCACGTTGACACCAGCGTGCCGATTACCGTATACTGCGGCTCGGTAAAGGAGGTAAAGCCCTCAATATATACCTTTGCGCGGTGCTTCTTAAAGAAATCTCGCCCGCACTCGCGAAGCCTTGCGTTAAGCTTGGTGAGTGTATCGTCTGCCGACTTGTATTTTTCCTGAAGCAGCTCGGAGTAGGTGCTCATTATAAGCGAAAGGTCGTGAAGCTTCTCGCAAAGACGCCTCTCTCTGCCCCCCTCGGTCAAGGAATCCGAGACGCTCTTAAGTGCCTCCGAGGTTATCGAAAGGCTCTGCATTTTCCTTATTGCCGATATGGTCTTATCTACCGAGGAGGAATTGACCGAGCCCCTTTTCATAGTATAGAGCGCATCGCTTTTCTTGCTGATAGCCTTGTAGATAAGCAGCGCGCGCCGAAGTGCGTCCGCCTCGCCCTGAGCAAGACCTCCAAGCTCCCTGAATACGGTGTTGGCAAGTCTTGTGAAGCTCGTTGCGTCGACACAGAGAGGATGCTCGGGAGGCAGAAGCTCGCAAAGGTCCCTCTCACTAGAGAGCACCTGCTGCTCGGGAACGAGATAAAAGGCGCGGCCGTATTTATGCTCGTCGAATATCTCTCTTTTAAGCTCGCTCTGTATCCACTCGCGCGTGCCCGAAAACAGTCCGCCCGTAATTATCCGTATCACTTTGCCTCACCTCTTTTCCCATTGCCTATGAAATCCTCGCTTATGCGGTATCCGCCGCCTCTTTGCGAGAGGATGATCTTCTCACCGTTAACCTCAAGCTTGTCCCTTAAGTAGTGAATGTAAAGATTGAGCATGCCGTCATCATCCGCCTTTCCGAAAACGCTCTCGCATAGCGTCCTTCGGTCGACAAACCCACCCCTCGCATCCGCAAGTGCCGAAAGCAGAGCATATTCAAGCTCGGTAAGCCTTACCGATACCCCGTCAAGAACGGCGCTTCTGTCGCCATCAAGACGAAGCCTGCATCCACTTGCCCTCTTTAGCACAAGCTCGCGCAAGGCGCCAAGCTCAAACTGCCTTGCGATACCGTCGCCAAGTGTAATGTCGGGTATAATTTCGTCAGGAAGAGGGCACTTGCCGTCGGCAATAAGCACATCGGATGCCGTATAGGCGTCGGCTGTGTATAAAAGACACTCACAGATGCCGCGAAGCTCGTATTTCAGCTTTCCCAAAAGATATCCGTCATCGGTAAAAACTAATGCTCGCATAAAAGCCCTCCTCTCAAAACTCTAATTTATTAGAACACCTTGATTATACTACAAAATGCACCGCCTTGTCAAGTGTCCGCGCACTCGCACGCAAGAGGTGCAATTTTTGCAAACCTCGTAGCAACTTTTGCAATTTAAAAGAAACCGAAAATAATGTATAATAAACATACCAATAAAATTTTATGAGGTGACAAAAATGAACGAAATGATGAAAGAACTCTATTCCATCGGTCTTATTCCCGTTATCAAGATCGAGAATGCCGATGATGCAGTACCGCTTGCAAAGGCGCTTATCGACGGCGGACTTCCCGCAGCCGAGATCACCTTCAGAACCAAGTGTGCCGCAGAGGCTATAAAGAATATCACCGAGGCATATCCCGAGATGCTCGTCGGTGCGGGCACCGTGCTCACCACCGAGCAGGTTGATGCCGCTATCGCAGCAGGCTCGAAGTTCCTCGTTTCCCCTGGCCTTAACCCCAAGGTTACCGCATACGCGCTTTCCAAGGGAATTCCCATGCTTCCCGGTTGCTCTAACCCCTCTGACATCGAGGCGGCTCTTGAGCTTGGACTTACTACCGTAAAGTTCTTCCCCGCAGAGGCAGCAGGCGGCCTTAAGATGCTCAAGGCTATGGCGGCACCCTACGGTCAGCTTACCTTTATGCCCACAGGCGGTATTAACGCGGACAACCTTCTTGACTACCTCAAGTTCAATAAGATAGTAGCATGCGGCGGCTCGTTTATGGTAAACGAGGACCTCATCAAGGCAAAGGATTGGGACGCTATCACCGCCCTTACCAAGAACGCGGTTAAGAAGATGCTCGGTCTTGAGTTCGTACATATGGGTATCAACAACGATAACCCCGAGGAGGCAGAGCGCGGAGCAAAGCTCTTTGAGCTTATGTTCGGTATGCCCCTTCGCACCACATCAAAGTCCATCTTCGCGGGCGACGCATTTGAGTTTATGATGGGCAAGGGCCCTGGCAAGTGCGGCCACATCGCAATCCGCACTCTCTTCGTTGACAGAGCAATGGCGTACTTCAAGAGAATGGGCTTCGAGTTTGACGAGGCGTCCGTTACCTACGACGATAAGACGGGCAAGCCCAAGTTCGTATACTTCAAGGACGAAATCTGTGGCTTCGCTATCCACCTCGTTCAGAAATAATAGTAGCATAAATCAAATATAGGGGAAACGGCAGACCTGCCGCTTCCCCTTAAATATACGGAGGAACCGCGATGAACACCAAAGCAGCGGTCGCGGCGAGAATTGTAGAGCTTTGCGACGAAAGAAAAATGGCGATTAATGCTCTTGCGAATATATCGGGCGTATCCCCCTCAACGGTTTACAGTATCCTTAACGAAAAGAGCCAAAACCCAGGCGTGGTCTCAATTAAAAAGCTCTGTGACGGCCTTGAAATCACAGTCCGCGAGTTTTTTGACAGCCCCCTCTTTGATGAAACCGAGCAGGAGATAAAATAAAGTGAAAAATCCGACACGCCCCACCCCGTGTCGGATTTTTTTAGCGTCCGCAAAGCTAAAAAGGAAGTTTCGTTTAATTTTTTGAGTTGATATTTTTCCATTTATTGACAAATCCCCTTTGCGTGTGTTATAATAACCTCACGGGACGCTCGTTGCACGAGCGCCTCTGTCAGACTGTACCTGACTTTTTGCAAAGCAAAAAGCCGTGAGAACGTTGACATAACACAGGTCGTGCCGTGGCATGACTGCAAAGACTGAGTTTTTGCGCAAGCCTAAGGCGTGTGTTTACCATGCTTACGTCATAATGTACGCCTGTGATAAAATTCAAAAAGGAGTTTTAATTATGAAAAAGACAGTCTTGTGTCTTGTTTTGATCATTTGTACGCTAGTGCTTTGTGCCTGCAACGCCGTCGAATTCGAACTGTATTTTATGGTCGACGGGGAAGTGTACGGAAACGTTAAGACCGGCGGCAGGGAGATGATAAGAATTCCCGACGATCCCGTGAAAGAGGGATATACTTTCGACGGCTGGTACTGGGATAAAGATGTGTGGCAACGCCCTTTTACTGCAAACTCGCTGCTCGATGCACCGCTATCAAGCAATATGAGTGTGTACGCGAAGTGGACGGATAATACCGCACCCGACGAAGACGATACACCGCCTGAGGCTGTACATACCTGCTCGCTTTCCTACCGCGCTGCTGTCAACGCCACCTGTCAGTCGGAGGGCACTATCGAGCACTATGAGTGTATCGAGTGCCACAAAAAGTATTCTTTCGTGAACCCGACGGTCGAACTTGCCGAGGTCACCGTTCCGAAACTTTCTTGCGACCTGACAAAGCACAGTGCCAAAGAGGCTGACTGCAAAAACGTAGGAAATATTGAGTTCTACGAGTGCAAAGTTTGTCGCAAGAGATATACGGACGCCGAGGCTACTACCCTGATCACAAACGTTCTTGTTCCTAAGACTGAATGTTCTGTCGTGCACCGTGCGGCTAAGGAAACGAGTTGTAAGGAGGCAGGCTGCATTGAGCACTACGAGTGCGAGGTCTGTCACAAGACTTATACCGACGCCTCTGCCGAAACCGAGGTCAAAAACGTGACGATCGCAAAACTTCCTTGCAGTCAGGTCTACAAAGCGGCTGTTGCCGCTACCTGCCAGGAGGAAGGAAGCGTGGCACATTACGAATGTGAAGTATGTTTTACTAAGTATTCGGTCAACAACAGTGATATCAAACTCACGAGCGTGACAGTACCAAAACTTACTCTTACCTTTTTCGAGAGGGTCGAACCCACCTGCAAGACCGCAGGACACGTGGCTTACTGGGGTTGTTCCGAGTGTTCGAATAAATACGAAGACGAGGGCGCGACTACTCTTATCACTGACGCGACTTTGCCAAAGCATACGCTTGTCCACAATCCTCGCGTTGAGGCGACCGCCGAAAAGAACGGTAACGTCGAGTACTGGTACTGCGGCATTTGTGAAAAGGCATATTCCGACTCGTCGGCAAACACAGTGATACAAAATACCGTACTCTACTACAACTGGTGGGGTTCTATAACCTATGAAGAAACGAATCTCAGATTCAAACTGACGAAGAATTCCAACAAGGAAGAACTTCCCTCGGGCTGCGAGAGATATCTTGCAGGAGAGAGTGACGACGCCGGTAATATCGACGATATGGTCGACGCAAGAAACGAGGCGGCGCTCAGGGCTACCAAGGTGACGGTCACTTACTCCTATTTCGACGACACCACCGACTACGGTTGGTCCAAGTGTATCGATAAGATAAACCAGGAGGTCATGTCGGGTTCGTCTTCTACACCCGATATCTACTGTAACTTTATAACCGATATGGTATCGTCATCACTCATCGGTTCGTTCGCAAACCTCTATTCAAGAGAGCGCGGCGTCAACTATATGACCAAGGAAATGGGTTATCTGACGGCGGGATATATGTCCGAGCTTATGACTTCTCTTACTCTTGACCTTGATAAGATGTACCTCGTTGCGTCCGACTACTTTATCGACCTTATCCGTTCGTTCTACGTCGTCCCCGTAAACGTTAAACTGTACAACCAGGTTGCAAGCACCGTTTCGGGACTTGAAAACTACGTTGATGACGGCGTTAAGGATATTAACGACTTCTTCGGCGAAGTCAAGGCAGGTAAGTGGACCTATTCCAGAGTTGCTGATTACTCCAAGACAATCTACAAGAACGATTCGGGTGAGACTGTTGCTAACCTCGGTGACACGATAGGATTTGCGCTTTCGTCATCTTCGGGTCTTTCGGCATCGGGAATGATTTACACCTCGTCGGTTTCGGTTATTAATAGGGAACTGGATATCGGAACGGGTAAGTATACCTATTCGTATTGTCAGGACGGTAGCGAGCTTGTAAGCCTTACCAATGCGCTTACCGACCTCTTCAAGTCTACAGGCGTTATCTCGGTTTCCGACCAGAGCGGTAACCGCTGGGGAACTACCTCTCTTCAGGCTATCCGTAACCAGTTCGCAAGAGGTAAGGTTCTCTTCGGCGGTGTAGTAACGCTCGGTTCTCTTGAATATGAAGAGTACCAGGATATGAAGACCCCCAGCATCGGAGGCTTTGCTATCGTTCCCGTACCGCTGTTCAGAGCAAAGAATCCCGACGGCTCGTCCGAAAGATATATGACGTCGATCAGTAGCGTCGGTAAGGTAGGTGCTATTGCGAATTGTACCACCAAATTCTCCCAGTGCACGGCATTTATTCATTATCAGTCTACTCACTCAACGGATATACTTGACGAGTACTGGTGCTATAATCTTTGCTATGACATAGCGTACGGTGTTGAAGGTAACTTAGAGATGCTCCAGCTTATCCGTCAGAACGTTCGCAACAACTTCGACAGTGTGATCGAGGACGCCATCGGATTCTACTACTACGACGTTGACGGGCAGTCACTTGCTAACAGATGGCATAAACTTATTCTTTCATCCGGGTACACCATGACCAATATGGCGGAGAAGTACGCGGCTCTTCAGAAAGAGAAGAACGATAGGTTGCAAGAACTTATACGCGAGTATAAAGATCTTCCAAATTAGTACACGCCTGACCTAATATCCCTCGGCGGCAGACCTCAGAAAGTCTGCCGCCTTTTTTGCGACGATAAATTTTAAATTCGACGAAAATCGGTTGATTTTTTATTTGCGGTATGCTAAAATATATAGGTAAAGATATATTTTGATTAAAATGGAGTTAAAGATGAGAATTGAGCTATATCATAACGCCATATTAAAGCAGACCGTGACAGAGGCATTCGAGAGGGAAGTCAGAGAGGGGCTTGTGCCGAGGCTCTCTGCCATTTTCGGTGCCAGGCTTCGCGGTGTGCAGATGTATGAGGACTATCTTGAGGATAAATTTGTAAAGGACGGCTACTGCTATTATCCTATGACCGCTATCCTTGACGAGGGATATTCTGTCGTATGGGTGAAGTGGAGCCTGGCAAATGCCGCGGATTTTCGCGGTGGCATACCCTATTCCTTTGTCGGAGAGAGGCTTGACTTCATAATAGCGGATGATACACCCGAGCAGTTCCGCGAGGTGCTTTCCCACAGGTCGAGCTACTTTGAGGGCGGATATGTCAAGCTTAATATTACCACCACCGCCAAGAGCGTGACCTTCCTTTCGGGAAAGTTCTCACAGAGCTTCATTGACGAGCTTGCAAGACAGATTACAGCCGAGATTTCAAAGACAGCGGGAGTTGTAGGTCTTGCCGACTCTACGATTGAGCTTGAGATGCAGTTCACCCCCGAGACCTTTATGGAGCATACCTCGGACAACGTGACCTACCGCCGTCTGCTTATGTCGGCAAAGGGCTGTGCGCCCCGTGATTTCTGGATAAAGTGGCGCGGAAGAAGCGGTGAGGCATACAGCACGCGTGACGCGATAAGCAGTGCCGACATAGAGTTTTCTCTCGGTGAGGACGTTCCGCACAAGGCGCGCGAGAAGGAATACCGTCACCTCGTGTCGGGAAATTCGGACAGGTACAGAACGGCTATGGGCAAGAAGAACATCACCGAGTGGCGTGAGCTTATCAAGCGTGCTATTAAGCGCGGTGAGCTTACTAAATGCGTAAGCGACAGCGACCTCTCGGCTCATTCCGAGGAAATTTCCGATAAGGTTGCCCAGATACTTGAAAGATATAACATGCAGACACCCGACACCGCAAGGGAAAGCGAAGCACCGAGGGACGATATCGCGGGCCTCGCTATGGAAAAGCTGATGGACTATCAGTCAAGACAAAGGACCGCCGATAGCTATATAGCGCCGAGTGACGTCAGCGCTCCTGAGGACGACTTTGAGCTTCCCGAGGCACCGAGCTTTGATACCTCGGATATCCCACCCCTTGAATACACCGAGGCACCTGCCTCACCCACAGCGTACGAGCCTCCCGCGGAGGTTCCCGTTGCAAGCATTACTATTACAAAGCCCGACTATACCGCCCCCGTGACGGTACAGCCCACCGCCGAGGTCCCTACCGTGTCAGCCCCCTCGGGAATGCCCGACATTCCGACCGAGATAAGGACGGCTGTACCCCCTGTGGCACCTACCGTAGCGCCAAACGCCACCGAGGCTATCTTAAGAGGGCGCCTGAATGAGGAGACCGCCGCAAGAGCAGAGCTTGAGGGCGAGCTTAAAAAATCCCGCGCCGAGTGCGAGGAGCTTCGCGCGAAAGTAGACAACCTTACCAGTGCCCTTCGCATCTGTGAGGAAAATCTTAAGCGTGAGATTGAGGCGCGTGCCCTTGAGGAGGTAAAGCTCAAGGAGCAGATAGAGCTTGAGGCAAAGGAGCGCGCACGCGAGAAGGAGCTGTTTGCCGAGGCGGCAAGACGCCAGAAGGAAGAGACCGAGCGCATTATCCGCGAGCAGGAGGAGGCAGAGCAGCGCCGCCTTACCGAGGAGGCAAGGCGTGAGGCAGAGCGCCTTGAAAGAGAGGCGCGTGAGCGTGAGGAAAGAGAGCGCGAGGCAGAGATAAGACGCATTGAGGGCGAGGCTCGCATCCGCGAGACAGAGCAGGACAGCGCACTCACACGCGCACAGGAGATACAAAGACAGATGGAGATTGCGGCAAGGGAGAGAATGCAGGCGTTCGGCTACACCGCACCCGTAGCAGGTGCCGCACCCTACGCGCCGACCCCCGCACCCTATAAGCCGACCCCCGCACCGAGCGCCGTACAGACACCGACCGTACCCGAGCCGATTGCTCAGGAGCCTGTCCGTGAGGTGACACCGATTTCCCCCGCAAATCACCCCTACACAAGCTTTAACGCAAGGCTTATCTTCTGCCACGACGTAGATCCCAACGTGACAGGAAGAATTAAGGAAATTCTCGCTCTCGGTCTTGAGTATTACAAGATGTCTCACGTCTACATAAAGCTTCGCGCGAGAATAACCGAGCCTGCCGTGGTTACGCTTGAATTCCAGGCGTTCCCCGAGGGTGAGGACGAGCTTCTCAAGGGGCTTATCTCGCTCATAGGTAATGCCGACCTCGGAATTATGAAGGTCATAGTAGAAAAGCCCGACCTATCCTGACGGCTGATGCTTCATTAAAACGGTTATATCACTTAATACAAACAAAGAGATAGCAAATCGGTTTCCCGATTTGCTATCTCTCTTTATTCATTCATCATTCATTATTCATTATTCATCATTCATTATTCATTACAAATTCCGCTAGACGGAATTTGTATGTCACCCTATCTTTACATTTATGTAGGTTTTACCGCCAAACAGCTCGCGCTTGACGCTTGCTGATATTCCGAAAAGTCGGAAGGTGGAAAGTGCTCTTTCTATATCATCCTCAAGGCGGTGAAGCGTCTCGGTCGGTGAAAAAAGCTCTATACCCGCGGGCTCTTTTTTATCAAGCAGTCTGTCAACGACGGCGTCGCACTCGGCAACCGTCATTCTGCCGCCTATTACGGTATCAAGCGCCTCGTCGCGAAGCTCGGGCGGAAGGCGGAGCAGACATCTGGCGTGCCTCTCGGTAAGATGAGCCTCGGTTATTCTTTCCTGTATAGGCAGGGGCAGCTTCAGCAGTCGCACCTTGTTCGCGATATACGGCTGGCTCACACCGAGAAGCTCGGATAGCCTGCTTTGTGTCATATTCCTCATCTTGAGCATATTTGATATGCTTCTTGCCTCGTCAAAAAAATTCATTTAAACTTGCCCCCCTTTTTGTTTGTCTCTATTATACCGAGGGGGAAATAGGGAAGCGTGTCGATGTACGGCTTTTGCGAAAAGTTTACGAAAAGGCTCGGCAAGCCTTACCTTCTGCCTGCCGAGCCTCTGTATTTGATTTGCGCCTCTTAAAAAACTATAGGTGTGATTTAACTATCTTTGCATATGCCCGCGGATATTTCTCGGGACATTTTGTCAGCTTGTCAATAACGATAACGGGATGGAGCGCATCCTCTTTACCGCCAAGAAGCGTAAGCTCGTCAAGACGGTTTAGTCTACCGCCGAGCGTTGCTATCGCGCGCCTTGCCTCTGCAAGCTCGAATTTCGCGTTTCTGCCCTTCATCGCAAGAAACTGACCGCCCACACGCACTAGCGGTAGGCAAAGCTCGCTTAGCACAGGCAGTGCCGCCACCGCCCTTGCCGTCACGTAGTCAAAGCTCTCACGCCTGTCTGTGAGCGACAGCTCCTCGGCACGCGCGCATACCGCACTCACATTCTTTAGCCCAAGCTCTTTTGCCGTATTTTCAACATAGGCAATACGCTTTGCGGTGGAATCAACCGCGAGAAAGGTAAGGTCGGGGCGAAGAATTGCAAGCGGGAGCGTCGGAAAGCCCGCACCGCACCCGACGTCGCACACGCTGGCGCCCTGTTTAATATAAGAGGACAGAAGCGCGCTGTCGGCATAGTGCGAGAGCGCGATTTCACAGGGCTCGGTAATTGCCGTCAGATTGTATTTTTCATTCTCGCAAAGCAGTATCTCGGTAAGCAAAACGAGCCTGTCGCTCGCTTCCTTTGACAGAAGCCCCGACAGTCGGTTCATCTCAAATGCGCGCGCGAGAGATGAACGAAGGCTCTTTTCATCAAATCTCATATTAATCACCTTTATGTAAGTTTGTTTAATTCTACCATAAGGGTGGATATTTGTCAACGAATTTATGTCGTTTTTTTCGTTATAAATTTAACAAATTACCTTGACTTTACATAGGGTGTGTGCTATTATATTAGTGTAAAAATTTCATTTTTAATAAGGAGTAAATGAAAAATGGCAACCTACAACAAGAAAACCATTGAAGACGTTGAGGTTTCGGGCAAGACAGTCCTTGTCAGATGCGACTTCAACGTACCTATGAAGGACGGCGTTATCACCTCTGATAAGAGAATTATCGGCGCGCTTCCCACTATCAAGTATCTTCTTGATAACGGCGCAAAGGTTATTCTTTGCTCTCATATGGGTAAGCCTCACGCAATCCTCACCGAGGGCTTCGGACTTACCAAGAAGGAAAAGAAGGCTGTTGACGCGCTTCCTGAGGCAGAGCGTGCCGCTGCTACCGCAGACTACCTTGCAAAGGCAGTTACCGCCGACAAGAAAAAGCTTACTCTTAAGCCTGTTGCCACAAGACTTAACGAGCTTCTCGGTGAGGGTGTCGTTACCTTCGCTGAGGACATCGTAGGCGAGGATGCCAAGGCAAAGATTTCCGCCCTTGAGGCAGGAAAGGCTGTTCTTATCGAGAACACCAGATTTGACGCTCGCGAGACCAAGAACGATCCTACCCTCGCTAAGGAGCTTGCGTCCTATGCAGACCTCTTCGTAAACGATGCGTTCGGTGCAGCTCACAGAGCGCACGCATCCACCGCAGGCGTTGCAGACTACATTCCCGCCGTATGCGGATACCTCATTCAGAAGGAAATCTCGGTTATGGGTAAGGCACTTCTCAGCCCCGAGCGTCCCTTCGTTGCAATCCTTGGCGGTGCTAAGGTTGCTGACAAGCTCAACGTTATCGACAACCTTCTTACCAAGGTTGACACCCTTATCATCGGTGGCGGAATGGCATTCACCTTCCTTGCTTCGCAGGGCTACGGTGTAGGTAAGTCGCTTCTTGACGATACCAAGCTTGACTACTGCCGCGATATGATGAAGAAGGCAGAGCAGAACGGTGTTAAGCTTCTTCTTCCCATCGACACCGCAGTAGCGGACAGCTTCCCCGATCCTATCGACGGTGCTATTGACGTAGACTACGTTCCCTCAAGCGAGATTCCCGCTGACAAGGAGGGACTTGACATCGGTCCTAAGACCGCAAAGCTCTTCGCGGACGCGGTTATGAGCGCAAAGACGGTTGTATGGAACGGACCTATGGGCGTATTTGAGAACCCCACCCTCGCAAAGGGTACGATAGCAGTTGCAGAGGCTCTTGCCGCAAGTGACGCTACCACCATCGTAGGCGGCGGTGATTCCGCAGCAGCCTGCGAGCAGCTCGGCTACGCATCCAAGATCACTCACATTTCCACAGGCGGCGGCGCATCGCTTGAATTCCTTGAGGGTAAGGATCTCCCCGGCGTATCCTGCCTTCTCGACAAGTAATTTTGGTTTATACCGCGGTTTTTCGGGCCGATAAAGAACGGTTTCTGCTCGAAATTCCGTAGGGCGGTGCCTTGGTGCCGCCGTGTACAACAAGCACGTTGTATGCAACCGCAGTTTACGCACCGCGGACTTCATCGCAAAGCGATTTCATCCACGAAGTGGATTTCATCCCATCCAAGGCAACCCTATTACGCCTCTGGATAACCAAATAAACAAAACCCTACGCACCGCGGAAAATCCGCGGTGCGAAAATATGATTTAAGGAAAAATAAAATGAGAAGAACAGTAATTGCAGGAAACTGGAAGATGAATATGACGCCCAAGGCGGCAGTCGCTTTCATCAATGAGCTTAAGACTATGACTGTGGGACTTGACAAGTGCGATATCGTGCTTTGCGTGCCCTTCGTTGACATAGCACCCGCGGTTGAGGCCGCTGCAGGCTCTAATATTCACATCGGAGCTGAGAACGTACACTTCGCAAAGAGCGGCGCGTACACAGGCGAGATAAGCGCCGAGATGCTTACCGAAATAGGTACCGAGTACGTTGTGGTTGGACATTCCGAGCGCCGTCAGTATTTCGCGGAGACCGACGAGACGGTAAACCTTCGTACTAAGGCGGCTCTTGCGGCGGGCCTTAAGGTTATTCTCTGCCTCGGTGAGGTTAAGGAGGAGCGCCTTTCGGGCATCACTAACGAGGTCGTTTCAATGCAGACCAAGCTTGACCTCGCGGGCATCAGTGCCGAGGAGCTTAAGAACGTTATTATCGCCTACGAGCCCGTATGGGCAATCGGTACGGGACTTACCGCTACCCCCGAGCAGGCAGACGAGACCTGCGGTGTTATCCGTAATGTCATAAGAGAGCTTTACGGTGATGCCGCTGCCGAGGATATCACTATCCAGTACGGTGGCTCAATGAACGATGCCAACGCGGCAGAGCTTCTCTCAAAGGAGAACGTAGACGGCGGACTTATCGGCGGAGCGTCGCTTAAGACCGACAAATTCATCACCATCATCAAGGCGGCAAACTAATCGTACGCCAAGCACTCTGTACGGTAAAACATCAAGGGGAAAGGAATTCCTTTTGGGTACCTACCATAAAGCAGTTATATTCAACTCAAAAAGGACGAGATTTTTCTCGTCCTTTTTGCACACTTCCTTGCCTGCAAGGTATAGTGTGTTATACTTCCTTTTTACTTTCGGGCGGTAAAAGAATGATGTTTTTGCTTGCGCAAAAACGATGTTACTCGCTTTGCTCGTAATGATGTTGCTCCCGATGGTCGCGGGTGATGTGATGTTTGCCCACTGTGCCGAAGGCACAACATCACAGCCGTTGGCTACATCATTAGGCGAAGCCGACATCACTTGCCCGCGAGGGCAAACATCGTTCGGCTGACCTGCTTTATCGCAGGTCGCCGTTCCCCTTG
>JAGBIF010000040.1 GCA_017935065.1 Clostridia bacterium | reverse complement strand
TTTTAACGACCTCTGTCATTTTTATTAAAAAGAGCATTTCGACCTTTAATTAAAATTGAAACCGTTTTCAAAAAACTCATCCGCTTTTTGCCTTAACTCATCCGCTTTTATTTTTGCATCCTATCTGTTGTCCTTTCACAAAAGAAAAAGGCTCCTTCGTGAGCCTTTTTCTTTTGGTGGAGATGACGGTTGCGAGAAACCGCGACGCATAAGCGTACACGGGCGAGTTTGCCTCGCAAACTCGTTAAGAATTGCCTAGCAATTCGCTTTCGATCTCCCGTCATCTCGGCTTTGTACTTACCTTATTATAACCCATAAAGAGGGCTCAAAACGAGCCCCTTTTGCTATTGGTGGGAATGACGGGGTTGAAGAACCCGTCCGCGTCAGCGGTCTCCTATGTATTTTTCAAAAAACCGAATTTAATTTATGGTTTTAATTGAAAAAGCGGCGGGGGTGTGGTATAATTGATTTGAAAGGCAGGCGACGGGATGTATTTTATTGGATTTGATATTGGCGGCACGAAATGCGCGGTGTCGCTTGGGCAGTGGCTGGGCGGCAAGATGGATGTCGTGCTTCGCAGTGAGGTGCCTACGCTTTCGTCGCCCTATGCGACCTTTGATGCTCTTGCGCCGTTTATAGAGAGGGTGCTTTGCGAATATAAGGTAGAGGGCGCGGGGATAAGCTGCGGCGGACCGCTTGACACCGAGGCGGGTGTGATAGTATCAACGCCAAACCTCCCATCCGACTGGCACGGCTTTAATATTGTGGAATATATAAGAGAGCGCTTCGGCATTACAGCGGGGCTTGAAAACGATGCGAACGCCTGCGCGCTTGCCGAGTGGAAATTCGGTGCGGGACGCGAGGCGCGCAATCTTATATTTATGACCTTTGGCACAGGACTTGGGGCCGGGCTTATTCTTGACGGCAGGCTCTATTCGGGCACAAACGGAAACGCTGGCGAGATAGGTCACATACGGCTTGCAGACAGCGGGCCGCTTGGCTACGGCAAGGCAGGCTCGGCAGAGGGCTTTTGCTCGGGCGGCGGTATCGCGAGGCTGGCGAGGCTTATGGCGCGCGATGAGGGAATAGCGCTCGGAGATAGTATTACGGCAAAGGATATATTTGAGCGTGCGCGCGGCGGGGATGAGCTTGCGCTTCGCGCGGTGAAAAGGAGTGCAGAGAAATTCGCGCAGGTGCTGGCACTTCTTATTGACCTTATCAATCCCGAGGTCATAGCAGTGGGCGGTGTATTTATGCGCAATTACGATATGTTTATGCCTGTTATCAGACCTATACTTGAGGAAGAGTGCCTTCGAGATGCGCTTAAGGTCTGCAAGGTACTGCCCGCTATGATAGGTGAAAATATCGGCGACCTTGGCGCGCTTGCAATTGCAATTTCGGGGGTGAAAAAATGAAGCAAACGGTTAAAGAGATATTTGAGGGGCTAATCACGCGCTATGAGGCGCTACGCCCTATTTCCGAGGATATTCTCTCAGCATACAAGCTACTTAAGGATACCTTTTCGGGTGGCGGCAGGCTCTTCCTTGCGGGAAACGGCGGCAGCGCCTCGGACTGCGAGCATATCGTGGGCGAGCTGCTGAAGTCCTTTAAGAAGCCGCGCAAAATAGATGACGCGACCGCGAGCGCTCTTTCCGAGTACGGGGATGACGGCAGGTATCTATTATCAACACTTGAGGGGGCGCTTCCCGCAATATCGCTTATTTCACAGACGGGGGTTATAAGCGCGTTTGCAAATGACAGAGCCTGGGACTGCGCCTTTGCGCAGCAGCTTTACGGGCTTGGCAGAAGCGGTGACTGTCTTCTTGTGCTATCGACCTCTGGCAATTCCAAAAACTGTATAAACGCGGTGACGGTCGCTAAATGCAAGGGTATTAAGACGCTCGCGCTTACAGGCGAGGGCGGCGGCAGGCTTCGTGAGCTTTGCGATGTTTGCATCAGTGTGCCCGCCTATGAAACATATGCAGTGCAGGAATATCATCTTCCTATTTATCACACGCTATGCGCGATGCTGGAAGAGGATTTTTTCTAATAGTTTGTAAATAGTGTTTTACATATAGAGGGTATTATGGAAAGAATAAAGGGCAGGCTTGGCTTTGGGTGTATGAGGCTTCCGCTTAACGAGGGGGATGTGGATATTCCCGCGTTTTGCGATATGGTTGACCTCTTTATGGAAAGCGGGTTTAATTACTTTGATACGGCACACGGATATATTGACGAGAAGAGCGAGGGGGCGGTAAGACGCGCCCTTTGCGAGAGGTATCCGAGAGAGGCGTTCGTGCTTACCGACAAGCTGACGGGCAGCTATTTTAAGTGCCGCGAGGACATTCTTCCCTTCTTTGAAAGCCAGCTTCAAGAGTGCGGGGTTGATTATTTTGACTTTTATCTTATGCACTCGCAGAACAAGTCCTCATACGAGCATTTCAAGAGGTGCGGTGCGTACGAGGTAGCAGGCGAGCTTAAGGCCTCGGGCAAAGTGCGGCATATCGGAATATCCTTTCACGATACGGCAGAGGTGCTTGCGGAAATACTTGACGAGCAGCCGCAAATCGAGATAGTACAGCTTCAGGTCAATTATCTTGATTATGACAGTCCCTCGGTGCAGTCGCGCCTGTGTCTTGAGGAATGCAAGAGACGCGGTATTCCCGTAATTGTAATGGAACCTGTCAAGGGCGGCAGGCTGGCTTCTCTTCCCGAGGAGGCGCAGGCGCTGCTTGACAAAGCGAAAATGGGAAGCGCGGCAAGTGCCGCAATACGCTTTGCGGCGGGATGTGACGGTGTTGCGGTAGTGCTTTCGGGTATGGGCAGTATAGATATGGTGCGCGACAATGCTAGAGCGATTTCTGATTTCAAGGCGCTTGATGAGGGTGAGCAAAAGACACTTGAGCGTGTGCGAAAGATGCTTGAGGCCGAGAGCCTTATCGGATGTACAAACTGCCGTTACTGTGTCAAGGGCTGTCCCGCGGGGATAAAAATCCCCGACCTTATTTCCTGCTACAACAAGACAAAGCTTGGCGATTGGTGTGGCAAATACTACTACGAAAGGCACACCGACGGCGCACCAAAGCCCGATGATTGCATAGGGTGCGGTGCGTGCGAGGACATCTGTCCGCAGGGGCTTGATATTCGGCGTATACTGCTCGATATTCACAATATGTACGATAATGAAGCGGACGAAAGCGACGACGGCACTCGCAATAATAAAGCCACAGACCTCGACAAAGAGACGGACGGAAATGACGCATCAATTTCTGAGGGGCTTGAGGACAAGGCCGACGGTATTCTATACGCCGTGCAAAACACCCTGCTCGGTGAGCGTGAAAGTCTTTACTCGGATATCCCCGCTACTATGGAAAGCCCTGACGGATTTCGAAGAATTGTCAAACATATGACCAGAAGAAATCTGGCGCTAAAATTTATAAATAATCCTAAGATATTGCTAACAATTATTGGCATAACGATGGCAATAATTGTTCTAATATCACTTTTCACAGGTTAAAAAGAGTGCTCGGGAACGTTTTCGCCCGAGCACTCTTTTTGTTTTTAGCTTTCGTTATTGCAAATTAAATGCCGAAATACTTTACCGCGTTGTTGTAGCAGATATCCTCTACTATTTTTCCTACAAGCTCAAGGTCGTAGGGGTACTCACCGTTCTCGAGAAGCGCACCGAGCTTTGAGCAGAGTATGCGTCTGAAGTATTCGTGGCGCGCGTAAGAGAGGAAGCTTCGGCTATCGGTAAGCATACCGATAAACTTTGAGATAAGTCCTACCTGCATAAGGCTTTCCATCTGGCGCTGCATACCGTCCTTCTGGTCGTTGAACCACCAGCCCGAGCCGAACTGTATCTTGCCCTCGATGCCGTCACCCTGGAAGCAGTTCATCATAGCGGCAAGCATCTCGTTGTCTCTGGGGTTGAGGCAGTAAAGCACCGTCTTGGGAAGCTCGCCCGTCTCGTCAAGCGCCGAAAGAAGTCCCGAAAGCTCTCTTGCGTAGGTCTTATCGTGGATAGCATCGTAGCCTGTATCAGGGCCGAGTGTCTTAAACATTCTCTTGGAATTATTACGGATAGCACCGATGTGATACTGCTGTGCCCAGCCGAGCTTGTGATATACCTGACCTAAGAATATCATAAGCGCGCCCTTGTACTCGGCAATCTCATCCTGCGTGAGTGTCTCGCCTGCCATTGCGCGGCGGAAGATAGCATCGGCGCGGTTGTAATCAGAGGGCTTGAAATCAAGAGTATCAAGGCCGTGGTCGGATACTACGCAGCCGACTGTATCAAAGTAGCAGGCACGCGCAAGAAGCGCCTCCTTAAGCGCACCGAAGGAATTTATGTTGACCTTTGCTACTTCACCAAGCTTGGCTATGTACTCGCGGAAGCCCTCAAGCTCGATCTTTACCGCCTTATCGGGGCGGAAGGTGGGGCGCACGCTGACATCAAAGCCCTTTTCCTCGCGAAGAAGGATATGATACTTAAGGTCATCAACGGGATCGTCGGTGGTGCAAAGCGCGGTAACGCCCGACATAGTTATAAGGCGTCTTGCGGTGAGCGTCTTAAGCTTCTCGCCCGCCTCGTTGTAGATCTTCTCGGCAGTAGCGGGGCAAAGCACCTCGTCAATACCGAAGAAGCGACGAAGCTCAAGGTGTGTCCAGGAATAAATTGGGTTTCCGATAAGGTAGGGCATACACTCGGCATACTTCATAAACTTCTCAGAGTCGGAAGCATCGCCTGTAATGTATTTTTCATCAACGCCCATCTCGCGAAGCAGACGCCACTTGTAATGGTCACCGCCAAGCCATACCTCGGTTAAGCTTCTGTACTGCTTGTCCTCGTAAATCTCCGCGGGATTAAGATGGCAATGGAAGTCAAAAATTGGCATCTTCTCGGCATAGCCGTAGTAGAGCTTCTCTGCCGTCTCGGTATCAAGAAGAAAGTCGCGACCTAAAAATTCTTTCATAAGGATTACCTCTTTGTTTTTATTTATTCTTTAATTATTTTAGCACATATATCAGTTTTTTTCAAGTATTATATAAAAATAAAAGCAAGGGATTGAAGTATTTTATATAAAACATAGAAAATATGCAAAAAATGGTATAAATCAAAGATTTTTATAATCACGAGCAAAGTTTGTTCAGATTTCGCCGTCGCTTGTTATACCCCCCTTAAAATGTAATTTATCAAAGAAATAAGCTTTATTTTGTCGGGGAATTTCGGAAATTTTCCATTAATGTTTACAAATGCCACCTTGACAATAGGCGCGCGTTGTACTAAAATTAATTTATAAAATATTTTAAAGAGGCGCTATGAAGCTGAAGTTTTCAAACATGATAAGACACTTTCTTTTAATAAACCGTCACAAGTGGGCGGTCTTTAAGAACTGTGTCAGGTGCGGAATAGTATTTCGCGGTATAGTACACGACCTCTCTAAATTTTCCCCTCAGGAATTTATCGAGAGCGCAAGATTTTTCCAGGGCAACCGCTCGCCTATCGGGGTGTGCAGACGCGCCCGCGGTGTTTCATACGCATGGCTTCACCACAAGGGGCGCAACAAGCATCATCTTGAATATTGGCTTGACAACGACTGCGAGGTTACGCCTATGATGCCCTACAAGTACGCCGTTGAGTGCGTATGCGATAAGCTCGCCGCCACGAAAACTTACGCGGGCGGAAGCTATACAAACGATATGCCGCTTCGGCATTGGTACCGCTACGGCAACCGTGTCTCGGGCAATCCCAGAACTATGATGTTCCTTGAGAAGGTATTTCTCGATGTGTACGAGCATGGCGAGAGGTATGTTTTATCAAAAAAATATATGAAGCGCACCTTTTCGGAAATTTGTCTTGCAGAACAAATGCCAGCGCCTCTTCCCGTCTTTTCGCAAATGTATGAAGAGGAACGCGCAAAATACGATAAAATGATAGCCGCCTCACGCAAGTAAACGAGGCTTTGCGCAAACGATGCACCTCTCAATGATGTTAGCTTACCGCGTAAATTGTGTTATACCTTGCGGGGAAGAGGTGGCAGCCGTTTGTTTGGTAGGCTATATTCTTCCCATCAAAAATCTCACCGCGCACTTGATTTTCGCATATATTATATTATGTAATATTAAAGTCGGGTGTATTGGATGAGGTTTTCAGACAAGAGTGATTTTAGCGTCGGATTTTTCGGGCTTGGAATATCTAATATCGCCGCTATGCGTTATGTAAAGAAGCACTACCCAGAAGCTAGGCTTATATTGCGAAGCGACAAGGCACCCTCTATGGCGCCCCCTGATGATATAAAACCCGACGAGGTGCTATTCGGCCAGGACGCAACTAGAGGAATTTGCGAGGATACGCTCTTTCTTTCCCCCACTGTAAGGCGCCAGAGGCGCGAGCTTACCGAGGCGCGTGACAGAGGAACATTAATAACCTCGGACATTGAGTACTTCCTTGAGCGTTACCGCGGTGATGCTATTGTAATAAGCGGCAGTGACGGAAAAAGCACGCTCACTTATCTTTGCGCCGACCTGCTCTGTCGTGCGGGAAGGTCTGCCCTACCTTGCGGTAACTTCGGCAGAAGTCCGCTTGACATTCTTGATACAGGCGAGCTTGCGGTAATTGAGCTGTCAAGCTTTCAGCTCACCTACACCAAGCCGCGCGCTACGGTTGGATGCCTGACCAGCGTCTTTTCCGACCATCTTGACTGGCACAGGGATATAGACGAATACAGGCGTGCAAAGGCAAGAGTGCTAAAGGGGTGCGAGTACGCAATAGCGGATACCGACGAGGTCCCATCCGAGCTTCTTCCGCACAGGCTCTTTGCCTGCGTATCGCTTGAGGGCAGATATGACATCGGGTGCGAGCATAGGCTCGGCTTCAAAGAGGGATATATCACGCTTGACGGGGCGAGGCACCTTTACATAGGCGACGCGCGAAGGCTTGAGGAATACAATATCAGGAATTACCTTCATCTTACAGCGACGGCGCTGGCTATGGGCGTCGGGAAGGATGCGCTTTACGAGACTGTAATGGGCTTTCGCGCAATTCCTCACAGGCGTGAGACGGTCGGTGTCTTTCGCGGTATAGAGTATATAAATTCATCAATTGACACATCCCCCTCGCGCACTATCTCTACACTCTCGGGGATTTTCGGTGACATCTCTCTCATCCTCGGCGGCAGAGAAAAGGGGCTTGATCTTCTACCTCTTGCCGAGATAATTAAAAGACGGCAGATAAAATGCGTGCTTATCGGTGAGTGCAGAGATAAATTTGCCGTATCGCTCGGCGGATGTGAATATGAGTATGCCGAGGATATGCAGGATGCTATAAGGCGAGCCACGCGGCAGCTGAAGCACGGCGGAACGGTGCTTCTCTCCCCTGCCGCGACAAGCTTTGGAAGCTATTTCAGCTTTGAGCAAAGAGGACAGGACTTCAAAGAATGCGTGATGAGGCTTTACGGTGAGCAGGTGTAAACCGCATAAGTCCCCCCGCGCAAGCGAAACCGCGAATAATAACAAAAAATATTATAGAAATCAAAAAAATACAAAGGGAAATCAAAATGAAAAAAGCACTAAAATCGGCACTGCTTCTGTGCCTTTTAATTACCGCTGTGGCACTGCTTTGCGCGTGTGGCGAAAGTGACGGCGCGCCCGAGGGGATGCAGCTTTGCGAGGGCTCGGACACGCTCGGCTTCTACTTCTACGTGCCTGAGGAATGGATGATATCATCCTATGCGAATATCTATTCGGCATACGTGGCAAAGGTTGACACCACCTCGGCAAGCTATACCGAGGTGACGCCCCCCGCTATAAGCGGTGATGAGACTATACCGCTTCCACAGAGAAGGGCGGTCGCGGCAAAGAGCTATTTCGATGCGTCAATGAGCAGCTACAAGGCGGGCTACACCACTATTATTGACTGCGAGAGCGTTACATTCGGAAATGCCGATTTGGCATTTAAGTTCGTCTACGACCACGAATATCAGAACAGTAAATTCCGCACTATGCAAATACTTGTTTACTTTGAGGACAGATTTGGCATATTTACCTTTAATTCATATAACACACCCCTCACGACGGACAAGCCTCAATTTGAGTATTATACAGAAAAGGCACAGGGCATAATCGACAGCTTTAAGTTTGTAAGCGCAAAAGAGTTTGACACGCCCGAGCAGGACAAGGGCGAGCCTGTATATGATGCCGACGGATATCTGCTCGCATCCGACAAAAAGCGCGCGGGCTTTGAGCTTTATATCCCAAAAGAGCTTGAGGTCATCCACAGCGACGGCCTTGTAGCGGTCCAGCTTGACAAGGGTGCCAGCATCACGGCTACGAAATCCAACATTACGGGCGTTACCTACGACGGATATTTCAAGAACCGCGTAACAGAGCTTGAGACGCTCTTCGGCAGTGTCACCGTCATCAAAGAGGCGGGCGAATGGGAATGCTTCAGATGCAAGGCAAAAAACGCGCCCGAGTGTGACAAATGCACCGAGTGCCAGACCGAGCGCTCTATCGGTGTAGGCTATGAGATAGAGGGCGCGGCAGCAGCCTTCCTTTACGAATACACCTATACCTTTATGGGTGAGGAGTACCGAGTATATCAGGTGCTTGCGGCAACGAGGACAACGGGGTATTCCTTTACCTACACCGCAAGAGCCGCGGATTTTGAAGCACATCTTGACGCCGTCAAGGCCATATTCGGAAAGGTTAAGCTTTGATGAGGACTGTATATCTTGACAACAGCGCGACGACAAAAATACGCGAGGAGGCTCTTAAAAAATATATTGAGG
Organism: Clostridia bacterium; assembly: GCA_017935065.1. Lineage (GTDB taxonomy): Bacteria > Bacillota > Clostridia > Oscillospirales > CAG-272 > UBA1740. The sequence continues at coordinate 23,005 of JAGBIF010000040.1, read as the reverse complement.
TCTCAGACACCACCTTCGGTAACCCGTCCTCGCTTCACAATATGGGCTATCTTGCCGAGCGTGAGCTTAACGCTGCAAGGGCACAGGTGCTTTCCTCGCTCGGACTTGCTCGCGGGGATGTTATATTTACCGCATCGGGCAGTGAGGCTAACAACCTTGCCACCGTCGGGCGCGCCTATGCGAAGGAACGCTTCAAAAAAAGGCGCTCGCGTATAATTACCACCGAGGGTGAGCATGCATCGGTAAACGCACCGCTTGAGGGGCTTAAGCAGGATGGATTTGATATAGTGAAAGTTCCCACCGTCGGCGGTGTTATAGACAAAGAGACGCTTCTGACTTATCTTGACGAGAGCGTTATTCTGGTAACGCTTATGCTCGTCAACAACGAGACGGGCGCGCTTTACGATATAGCCTCGCTTACAGGCGCCGTAAGGCAGAGGTCGCCCGAGGCGCTCATTCATATTGACGCAACGCAGGCTTATATGAAGCTTCCCATTTCAAAAAGGTCGCTTGATTTTGATATGATTACTCTTTCCTCCCACAAGATAGAGGGTCCCAAGGGTGTTGGCGCGCTCGTTCTGTGCGACGGAATACTTAAATCGGGCGGCATACGCGCACTCACGCTCGGGGGCGGTCAGGAAAAGGGGCTTCGCTCTGGTACCGAGAACGTTCCCGCGATTGCCGCGTTCGGCGAGGCGGTGAGATGCGGTGTCGGCGAGCTTAAAGAGACGGGTGCGGCACTCGGCGCGCTTCGCGATAGGCTGGTGACAGCGCTTACCGATGATGAAAGATTTTCCTCGGTATCCGTCACAAATCCCGCCCGTCACGCACCTCATATACTCAACATAACCCTGCCAAAAATCAAGAGCGAGACCATGCTTCACTTCCTGTCCTCGCGAGGTGTGTATGTATCAAGCGGCTCTGCCTGCTCGTCAAACTCGTCCCATAAGGAAAGTGCGCTTGTGTCCTTCGGAAGAAGTGCCGCCGAGGCGGACTGCTCTATAAGAATAAGCCTTGGCAAGAGGAATACGGATGAGGATATAGATATATTTCTTGAGGCGCTTCACGAGGGGCTGACCTCACTCTCAAGGATGAAAAAATGACACAGATTACTGTAATTTCGGTCGGCACGCTCAAGGAAGATTATCTTAAAGAGGGCGTTCTGGAATATAAAAAAAGGCTCTCGCAGTTCGCAAGAGTTGATGAAATAAATATTAAAGAGGAACGCATTCACAACGAAAGCGACACCGCCGAGATAGCGAGCGCGCTTATGCGCGAGGGCGAGAAGATCCTCAGCGCGATACCTAAGGATAGCTACAGGATAGCTCTTTGCATTGAGGGCAGGCAGTTTTCCTCTGAAGAGCTTGCGAAAAAGCTTCTTGACGCCTGCGATACGCGAGGTCGGATAACGCTTATTATAGGCTCATCACACGGAATGTCGCAGGCGGTGAAGGATGCCTGTGAGCTTAAGCTTTCCTTCTCAAAAATGACCTTCCCTCACCAGCTTATGCGAGTTATGCTTTTTGAGGCGTTGTACCGTTCATTTGCCATAAATGCAAACAAGAGTTATCATAAATAGGTTATATCGGCTCATTTGGGAAGCATTTTGCCATTGAGTGATTTGAGTATGACTTCACCCCCGTCACCTCGCACACTACCTTAATAAAATCGGGTAGCGAAAGCGGGGTGTCCTCACTTGGCAGCTCAACCTCAAGAATACAGCAGCTTTCCCACTCGGGATATTCGTCAATCTCAACGGTGTGTCCCATATAACAAAGCGTGCGTCTTGTCTTTATTACAGGCTTCAGCCCTTTATCGATAAGGGCTGATTTTTCTTGAAATTCCCTTTGGCTTATCTCACGCTCGTCCTCTATAACCGACATTTTGGATATTCTCGTCTTTTTCGTCTCGGTATAGACGGTGCGGTCCCTGTATTCCCTGCTTCGCACGCGATGGGTGATACCGTCCTCTGTCTTAAGATATATCTGCGTGATTTTGCTGACGGTGTAGCCCTCGCATATAGCAAGCGCATCAAAATCAGGCTTAAGGATTACGAATTTTCTCTCGGTCTCAATCGGTGTCGGCATATTCTTCCCCCCGTAGGTGCTTTATAGGTTAAATTATAGCACCTGACGAGGGATTTTTCAAGTAAAATAAATAATTATTAAAGTTTTAGCGTTTTCTTATTGACTTAAGTGCTTTTTTGTGCTAAAATTATTTTAATCAATTGCCATTTTGGTACAATTTTCATTTATATGGAGGTGCATCCGATGCCCGCTACTACGAAAAAGCCCGCCACCGAGGAAAAGAAAGCTACCGCAAAGAAGGCCACTGCGGCAAAGGCTACCACGGCAAAGGCTACTGCCACTAAATCCACTACGAAGGCTTCTGCTACTACTGCAAAGAAGACCGCTACAACCAAGGCTGCTGCGACAAAGACCACCGCGGCGAAGTCTGCTACAGGCGCAAAAAAGACGACCGCATCGGCATCGTCCTCTACCGCCAAAAAGAGCGCGCCCAAGATTGTCGGCACTGTCAAGGTAGTAAAGAAGACTGGCGCTACGGTCACCGAAAAGAAGCCTGCTGAGGCAAAGGCACCCGCAAAGAAGGCTACCGCAAGTGCGGCTAAGACTACCGCGGCTAAGGCACCTGCAAAGAAGACCACCGCGACGGCTCCTAAGGCTACCACCGCAAGAAAGACAACCACCAAGAAGGCCAATGCAAAGCCCGCCGAGGAAGCTGTTGTAGCTCCCGTACTTGAAGAGAATATTGTCAACGAGACACCCGTAGTTGAGACACCTGTAGTTGAGGCACCTGTTGCCGAGGAAGCACCCGTTGCTGAAGAAGCACCTGTTGCTGAAGAAGCACCTGTTGCTGAAGAAGCACCTGTTGCTGAAGAGGCACCCGTAGCCGAGGAAGCACCTGTTGCTGAAGAGGCACCCGTTGCCGAGGAAGCACCTGTTGCCGAAGAGGCACCTGTTGCTGAAGAGGCACCTGTTGCTGAAGAGGCACCTGTTGCTGAAGAGGCACCTGTTGCCGAGGAAGCACCCGTTGCTGAAGAGGCACCTGTTGTCGAGGAAGCTCCTGTTGCTGAAGAAGCACCCGTTGCTGAAGAGGCACCCGTTGTTGAGGATGCGCCCGTTGCCGAGGAAGCACCTGTTGCTGAAGAGGCGCCCGTTGCTGACGAGGCTCCCGTTGCTGAGGAAGCACCTGTTGCTGAAGAGGCGCCCGTTGCTGTGGCACCCGCCAATGAGGATGTCGCTACTACCGAGGAAGAGGTTGTCGAAGAGTCTAAGATGCAGGTTCAGTACACCTCAGACGGTGAGCTTTCAGGTCTTACCGATGCACAGAGAAAGAGACGCGAGATTTTTGACAAGATTACCACAGGTATTCTTATCTTTCTTCTTGCTTCCCCCTTCCTTATTCTTCTTTACATAATTCTTTGGTTCTTACTTAAGTAATCACAAAGCACCCCCAAGCGATGCACTGTGCCTCGTTTGGGGGTGTGTTATAATAATGTAATCATCTACATTTAATTTATTAAAACAAAAAAGGCAACGAGATGTTGCCTTTTTGTATGCTTTTCTTTCAGAATTATCCTATTCAGGTCGTGGTTAAGCATCACCCGCTAAGTGTCCCTATTTCTAAAACTCTCCTGACCGAGAATTAGCAGTCATCGGATAACGGCAGACCTGCCACCGTTGCTAAAGGCGTCCACGCCTCGCACTGTTATTATATCACAGAAGGGCAAAAATTGCAAGAGCCTTTCGGTGATTTTTTAAAAAATTCCCCAAGCGGTGCGCTGTGCCTCGCTTGGGGAATGTCTATTTGATTTATGCCTTGGGGGCTGCGTCACGCATAGAGAGGTTCTGTCTGCCCTTCTCATCGGTGCCGAGGTACTTAACTCTTACAGTGTCACCGATAGCAACGACATCCTCAACCTTCTCGGTTCTCTGCTGCTGAAGCTTTGAGATGTGTACCATTCCCTCCTTACCAGGTGCATACTCAACGAATGCGCCGATAGGAATAATTCTGGTAACTACACCCTCGTAGGTCTCACCTACAACAGGCTCAAATACTATAGCGTCGATAATGGTCTTTGCCATATCCGCGCTGTCGCGGTTTACTGCCGCGATGAAGATAGTTCCGTCATCGTTGATGTCAATCTTGGCACCCGTGTCGGCAACTATTTTCTGGATAACCTTTCCGCCGCTTCCGATAACCTCACGGATCTTGTCGGGGTTAATGTGCATAGTGAGCATCTTGGGTGCGTAGGGGCTGACGTCTGCTCTGGGCGCGTCGATAGCGCGAAGAAGTATCTTGTCGATTATCTCGTCGCGTCCCTGATGAGTGGTTTCAAGTGCCTGCTTGATAATCTCGGGGGTAAGTCCGTCAACCTTAAGGTCCATCTGGATAGAGGTGATACCCTTGTGGGTACCCGCTACCTTGAAGTCCATATCGCCGTAGAAATCCTCAAGTCCCTGGATATCTATCATAGTATCCCAGGAACCGTCCTCAGCGGTGATAAGTCCGCAGGAAATACCCGCAACGGGTGCCTTAATCGGAACGCCCGCATCCATAAGCGCAAGAGTAGAGCCGCATACCGAGCCCTGAGAGGTAGAGCCGTTAGAGCTTACGACCTCGGATACAAGGCGGATTGCGTAGGGGAACTCCTCCTCGCTGGGAAGAACGGGAACGAGCGAACGCTCTGCAAGAGCGCCGTGACCGATCTCGCGTCTGCCAGGGCTTCTCTGTGCCTTTGCCTCACCTGTCGAGTAGCCAGGCATATTGTAGTGGTGCATATATCTCTTGGTATCCTCGTTGTCAAGGCCCTCAAGCTTCTGTGCGTCCGAAAGAGTACCGAGGGTTGCTATCGTAAGCACCTGTGTCTGTCCTCTGGTAAAGAGACCCGAGCCGTGTACTCTCGGAATAACGCCAACCTCCGCGGCAAGAGGTCTTATCTCGTCCATACGGCGGCCGTCAACACGCTTTTTATCCACGAGAAGCCAGCGCCTTACTATCTTCTTCTGTATCTTGTAGATAAGCTCGGGAAGGACCACCTTGATGTCGGGGTACTTTTCCTCAAAGTTTGCTACGATGCCGTCCATAATGGGCTGCATTCTCTCGTCACGGACATTCTTATCGTCGGTGTCGAGGGCGAACATAACATCCTTTTCGCAGTATGCGAAGATCTCGTCAAACATATCGTGATCAAGCTCGCCCGAGGGGTATGCAAACTTGGGCTTGCCTATCTCAGCTACGATGCCGTTGATGAAGGAAACGATGCCCTTGATAACCTCGTGAGCCTGCATAATAGCGTCGAACATAACCTCGTCGCTGACCTCGTTTGCGCCTGCCTCGATCATTACTACCTTCTTCTCGGATGCGGCAACGGTAAGCTCAAGGTCGCTCTTCTCTCTCTGTTCAAGAGTGGGGTTAACAACTATCTTGCCGTCGACAAGTCCCATAAATACGCCGCCGATAGGGCCGTTCCACGGAATGTCGGAAATGGAAAGGGCGATGGACGCGCCGATCATAGCGGTAATCTCGGGTGAGCAGTCGGGATCTACCGACATAACGGTAAGAAGAAGCGAGATATCGTTACGAAGATCCTTGGGGAAAAGAGGGCGGATGGGGCGGTCGATTACACGGCCCGCGAGAACTGCCTTCTCGGTGGGCTTACCCTCACGCTTGAGGAAGCCGCCAGGTATCTTACCTACCGCGTACATCTTCTCATCATAGTCAACCGAAAGAGGAAGGAAGTCAATTCCCTCTCTGGGGCTTGCGGATGCGGTGGCACAGCAAAGCACGGTGGTCTGCCCGTAGTGTACCATACAAGAGCCGTTTGCAAGTCCTGCGACCTTGCCTGTCTTTACAACAAGAGGTCTGCCTGCAAGCTCGTACTCAAAAACTCTGTAATTGTCAAAGGTCTTGAAATTTTCTACCATTTGTTTTGTTTCTCCTTTAAAATTTTTGTCTTTGGCGAGCATAGCACTTAAATATCCCCCAGGGGAATTCCCCGATGCATATTTAACTGCTACTTTCGCCATTGTTTTACTTAATTTTGCGTTTGGTCCCCTCATAACAAACGGGAACGATAGCTTCCGTTCCCGTCTGTATAGAAGGATTGCTTCAGAAAATTACTTTCTGAGGCCAAGTCTCTTAATAACTGCTCTGTATCTCTCGATATCCTTTTTAGCAAGATAATTAAGAAGCTGCTTTCTGTGGCCGACCATCTTGGAAAGACCTCTCTGAGAATGGAAATCCTTAGGATTTTTCTTCATATGCTCGGTGAGGGTGTTAATTCTATCGGTGAGGATAGCAACCTGTACCTCGGGCGAGCCTGTGTCATTCTCGTTGATCTTGTACTCAGCGATGATGGCGGTCTTGGTTTCCTTTGAAATCATTTCTTTTTCACCTTTCTTTTTATTTTCCCAAAGCCTAGAAAAAAGGCGGGTGATCGCGCACACTACGACGGGGTCCTTGCCCGCGTCGGGGTGAGGCCATACCTTAATCCAAGCAATAGGCCATTAGGCATTATATCACAAAATTTCGCACTTGTAAAGGGGTTTTTAAAATTTTTATTATATACTAATCCTTATTCCTATTACCCCTGACCTTTTCAAAGTCTATCGCGCGGGGCAAATTCCACTTGAAAACAGTGGCAAGCATACGAAGAATAAAGGTAAGCGCGACACCGAGCGCCGTCGCAAGGTAGACGCTGCTCCCCGCCCAGATGATGAGCGCGTAGTAGGTGAACGCGCCCGCAAGGGCCGCAAGAATGTAGATATGCTTTCTCAGAATGAACGGCACATCGCCTATGATAATATCGCGGATAAGACCGCCGCCGACGCTGGCAACCACACCCATAGATATCGCGACGATAGGCGCGCTATAGCCCGCCTCAAAGGATAGATTTACGCTGTAAACCGAGAAGATGCCGATGCCTATGGCGTCAAAGATATTTACTATCGAGTTTATCTTACGCTCATTGTTAATAAAAAAGCTGCTGAATATTCTCGCGAAAACAAAGACGGCGAGAGCGCACAGCACCGTAACCGAAAGCTCTATCGCATAGTCGGTGAAAAATCTCGGCGGTGTGTGACCGAGAAAGAGGTCGCGCATAATTCCGCCGCCAAAGGCGGTTACCACCGCAAGCACCACAACACCGACGAGGTCGGTCTCCTTATCGACCGCAATCATAGCCCCCGCTACCGCAAAGGCTATAATGCCCGCGTACTGAAGGACTGTAAAGAACATCTCCATAGCCTACCTCAACACATCAAGCAGTGCGTGAAGCGCCCTTGCCCTGTGGCTGATTTTATTCTTTTCTTCATCAGTCATCTCGGCAACCGTACGCACCTGCCCGTCAGGAACGAAAAGCGGATCGTAGCCAAAGCCGTGGGTACCCCGTCTCTCGCAGATAATTTTACCGTACATATAGCCCTCGGCGTGAACCTCGCTGCCGTCGGGATAGGCTACCACCACAGCGCAGGTGTAGTGAGCCGACCTATCGGCACTGCCCTCGAGATTTTTAAGAACGAGGTCGTTGTTTGCCTCATCGTCGCCATGCTCGCCCGCGTATCTTGCGCTGAATACCCCTGGAGCGCCTCCAAGCGCGTGAACGCATATCCCGCTATCGTCGCTGAGCGCGGCACAACCAGATATTTCGGCAATCTCGCGCGCCTTTTTCATCGCATTTTCAAGGAAGGTCTTTCCATCCTCTACCGTCTCGTGAGAGATACCCGCCTCACGAAGTGAGACTATCTCGTCGAACTCTCCCTTGAGTATTTCTTTTATCTCTTTGATTTTGTGTGCGTTATTTGATGCAATTATTAATTTCATACAAATTCCTCGCGGCTTTTATTTTACAAAACGATTATACCGCACAAGTCCCAAAAAGTCAAGCCAAACACGGCTCTTGGGTGCGGAAAAACAAATATTTTTCGGAAGAATAAAATTTTGAAAAAGCACTTGACAAACAGAATTTAAAGTCTTATAATAGAGTGTACGATTTTGGGTAAGCAGCCTAAACTGCGCCAAAATTGTGTTCTGACTCACAATCGGAATATAAAAACGGAGGTTTTCGGGCATGAGGCTTGATTTAAGACCGCTTCTGTCGGGGGATAAGCTCCTGACGTTCGACTTTGACCTTTCGCTCGATAGGTTCTCGGAAGATACCTCCGCATATCTTAACGGTGTAAGTTTTCCTTCTCCCATGAAGGTTTCGGGACGAATCACCAACACTGCGGGCTATATGTTGCTTACTCTTTCCCTCTCGGTCGACTACTCTACCGTCTGCGCAAGATGTCTTGAGCCTATAGAAGGCAGTTTCGCCCTTGACCTTGAGAAAACCGTCGCCTCTAAGGATATGGCTGAGGACATTCCCGAGGAACGTCTTGACGATTACGTTATAATCGAGGACGGCTCACTCAACCTTGACGAGCAGCTTATAGAACAGCTTGAGATGGAGTTTCCCTCAAAGATACTCTGTAAGGATGACTGTCTCGGTCTTTGTCCGCGTTGCGGCAGGAGCTTAAACCACGCCTCCTGTGACTGCGGTAAGGATGATATAGACCCAAGACTTCTTCCCTTTAAGGCGCTTCTTGATAAGATGGACTCTGACGGGGATAATCAAGATTAATAAATTAAGACATAAAGAGAATGCTGTGATAAGCATACTCGGTAACAGGAGGAAAAGAAAATGGCAGTTCCAAAGAGAAAGACCTCTCACTCAAGAAAGATGAAGAGACGCTCCAGCGTTTGGAAGCTCGCAGAGCCTACCAACCTTGTAAAGTGCCCCAGCTGCGGTGAGTACAATCTTGCATTCAGAGTATGCAAGGCTTGCGGTCAGTACAAGGGCGAGCAGGTTATCGCTACCAAGGCAGAGAACAAGTAATCTTTCCTTAATAGCTTAAGAAGGACTACCAAATGGCGTACCCGCTGTAAAGCGAGTACGCCATTTCTATTCGCCTTGGCGAGTGGTATACGCCAGTGAACAGAATAAATATAAAACCGACCGACAGGACTTAAGCCTCTGTCGGTCTTTTTGGATTACAGCAGAATTTTATAAAGCTCATCGACATTCCTTGCCAAAAAGTCGGCGCCGTGGGAAAGCAGGTCATCCCTTGTGCCGTAGCCCCAGAGGACACCTACCGATTTCACTCCGACCTCGCGCGCACCGTCAATATCGTATTTCGTGTCGCCTACCATTATTACTCCGTCGAGCTCGCGCTCACTCACGCCTACTCTGCTGAGCGCGTAGCTTAACACATCGCTTTTTTTCTCGCGCGAGGTATCGAAGGATGCCCCCTCCGAAAAGTCAAAGTAGGGTGTAAGGTTGAAGCGGGCGAGTATTTTTCTTGAGTGAACGTCGGGCTTGCTTGTAGCGAGGACTATTCTCTTACCTGCCGCCTTAAGCGCCGAAAGCAGCTCGGGGATGCCCTCGTAGAGGTCATTGTCCCACCAACCGTAGATGCTGTAATACTCTCTGAAATATGCAACCGCCTCCTCGGCGCGCTCACGAGTGAGAGAATATCTCTTCATCCACTCGTCACGAAGCGGCGGACCGATAAAGCTCTTAAGCACACCCTCGTCGCCGTAGTCTATTTTCATTTTGCGAAAGGCGTAGCGAAAGCCCGAGGTCAGCCCCCTCATAGGGTCGGACAGCGTGCCGTCAAGGTCAAAGGCGACAGTGTGAAGTCTATTATTCCCCATCCGTCTGTCCCTCGCAGTAAATATCGCGTATTTTCTCAAGCGATGCGATAAAATCCTCTCTTACCTTATCGGGGCCGAGTATTCGCATATCGGCACCGAAGCTCATTACCCACGCAAAGAAGGTCGGGCTTACCATAACCTTGACTGAGGTACGGAAGCCAAAGGGTGTCCTGAAGAAGCTTCCGCCCTTGCCGAAGCGGTCTATTATAACGCCCGCAAGGCGCTCTCTTGCCTCAATCGTGACAAGCTCCTCCTTACCGCCGTACATACCGAATATCTTTCGGCTGTAATCGGCAGGGTCAAGCCTGTACCTGTCCGCGCTGAGCGAATGGGGCGTGTCACAAACGGTGGCTCGCTCCATTTTATCCACTCTGAAATTCTTCACTACCCCGTCGCGCTCGTCATAGGCGACAAGATAATAATTTTCGTCGCTCCACATAAGCGCCTTTGGGGATACGGTATATTTTTCACCGCCGTGGCGGTATACCTTCTTCTTATTTATATCGTAGTCAAAATACTTGAAGGCAAGCTGGCACTTCTGGTTTATCGCGCGGTGGATCGCGTCTACTATGTAAAGCGTCGCGATATTCTCGGTCTTTACCCTGTCCTCAACCACAACCTGACGGTCAAGCTCTCTTGCGCTTCCGCCACCCGCAAAGCCCTTGAGCTTGTCTATAAGCTCCTTGCTCTTTTCAGCGGTGATAAACCTTGAGGACTGCACCGCGTCAACGAGAAGCTTAAGCTCGGGAAGCTCAAATATGCGCTCGGCAAGCGTGTACTCGGGCGGGTTACCGCCGAGATTTACAACCGAAAAGCCTACCGCCTCAAGATTTTTGAAATCATCGTAGATGCTTTTTCGCTCGGCGTCTATACCGTAATCCGAGAGAGCCGAAAGTATTCCCGACATAGTTATGCCGCGCTCCTCGTCCGTGCGTGTTATGAAAATTTCAAGCAGACGAAGAAGCTTTTGCTTTTGATTTTCTCTTTTTGCCATATCCTTTTCCTTTCAGGAAATCATTCTACTGAAGCTTAAGACCGAAGCCAAAGCCCGCAATCACGAAATATACCGCAAGGCTTACTGCATCAACAAGAGTTGTGATAAAGGGGGATGCCATAACCGCGGGGTCAAGTCCTATTGCCTTTGCCAAAAGAGGCAGGCTGGCACCGATAAGCTTTGCCACGCAAACGGTAGCAAAGAGGGTGAGCGATACCGCAACCGCTACCGCCACGGTAACCTCGGGGTTGTTCATAATAAGCCTGTCAACGAGCATTACCTTCGCAAAGGCAACGACTGCCATCGAAGCACCCGCAAGCACACCGACGAGAAGCTCCTTTGATATAACGCGATACCAATCCCTCGGTCTTATCTCGCCGACAGAGAGGGCGCGGATCGCGGTAACCGATGCCTGCGAGCCCGAGTTTCCGCCCGAGTCCATAAGCATAGGCACGAAAAGCACAAGCACAGGAATGAGCGCCGCCTCAAAAAAGCCGAGCATAGTGCTTGAAAGGGTTGCCGATATCATAAGCAGAAGAAGCCAGGGAATTCTCGCCATAAAGAGGCTGAGGGCGGACGTCTTGAGATACTCATCGTCCGTCGGTGTAATAGCCGCCATCTTCGCGAAGTCCTCCTCCGCCTCCTCCGAAAGCACGTCGATAGCATCGTCGACGGTGACGATACCTACGAGCCTGCCCTCATTGTCAACAACGGGAAGGGCGATAAAGCCGTACTTTTTGAACTTAAGCGCAACCTCCTCCCTGTCCTCTGCGGTGGTAGCGTAGATAACGTTTTCCTCAATTATGCCAGAAAGCTCGCTGTCAAGCTCGGAAAGCAGAAGCGATTTTGCGGTAACAAGACCTATAAGCCTTCTCTCCTTGTCGGTGACGTAACAGGTGTAGACGGTTTCCTTATCAATGGCAACTCGCTTGATATGTCTTAGGGCGGCATCGACCGTCATATCGGGGGTGAGCCTTACATACTCGGTGGTCATTATACTGCCGCAGCTGCCCTTGGGATAGCGAAGAAGCTCGTTTATCTGCGCGCGGTTATCTGGTGAGGATTGCTTCAGTATTCGCTTGACGACACCCGCTGGCATTTCCTCGATAATGTCTACCGTATCGTCAAGATAGAGCTCGGAAAGCGTCTCGCGAAGCTCGGCATCGGTGAGCGACTCGATAAGCTCACGGCAAAGCTCCGCCGACATCTCAACGAACACCTCCGCGGCAAGCTCCTTAGGCAGAAGCCTGTACGCGACGCCTCGCGCCTCTCGCGAAAGCTGCTCGCACAGCTCTGCCAGGTCAACCGCGGGCAGGTCCTTCAGAAGAAGCGAGAGCTTCTGGTAGCCCTTACCCGAGACAAGCTCTTCAACACGCTCGGCAAGCGACTCGAGATCATAAAAAAATTCGCTCTGTGATTCGGGGTCTATTAAATACATTTCAGCACCTCCTTTGTACATCTTCATTTACATTTTCCAGTATTTTTGTGGGTCTATTTCAAAAGGTCAAGTATATCATCCTCGGAATAAACTGAAATTCCGTTTTGTGTAAGCATTTGCGCAAACACGCCCTGTCCCTTGATTTTTCTGCCCTCAAAGCTACCGTCATAGATTTCGCTTTTACCGCAGGAGGGGCTTCTTTCCTTAAGCAGCGCAAGGCGCGCGCCCTCTTCATACAAAACATTAAGCGAGCGCATAGCGCCGAGATAAAATTCCTCTGTGACGTCACGCCCGTCCTTCATCACCACTCGCTCGCCCTGTCTTTCCGAGGGCACTCTGGGTGTCGAAAGTCCGCCCGCGACCTCGGGGCAGACGGGTATAAGCTCATATTTTTCCGTCAAGCGCGCAAGTAACTCAGCGTCTATTGCCAATACCGATCTTCCGTCATAGCGTGTCGGCTTGCCGAGCAGGCAGGCGCTTACCAATAGTCTTTGCTTCATTTTTACCACCAACCGTATTATTCATTCAAAAAGTCAGCCCTATGACAAAGCATCTGCCGTATCTCCCACAAATCTCCCGCGCCCATAAGCACAAGCGCACCGTACCGTGCGGGCTCAATTTCACAGTAGCGATCAGCGGGCAGATATTTTGCATTTCCCGATATTTTCCGTATTGCCAAGGCAAGCGTCTCGGCAGCTATATCCTCAGCTTTTTCCTCACGCGCGGCATATATATCGGTTATAAATATCTCATCCGCCAGGGCGAGTGCCTCCGCAAAATCCGAAAGCAGACTCCTTGTCCTTGAATAGGTATGCGGACTGAACACCACCCCGATCTTACCGAAGCCCTCGGACCTGAGCGCCGAGAGCGTGGCGCGTATTTCCGTCGGGTGATGCGCGTAATCGTAGAAAATGCCCGTACTTCCTATATGCCCTATGCACTCTATTCTTCTGCCGATGCCCGAAAAGCGCTCCAGAGCCGTAAGCGACCCCGTGTTCAGTCTACCGATACCGAAAAGCACGGCAATCACCGCCGCGATATTACTCGCGTTATGCTCTCCCATAACCAAGAGCGTCAGGTCGCAAAGCCACTCATTATTTATATAGAAGGAATACGCGCGAGGTGTGCCCTGCCTTTTAATATAGCGGACGTCCGCCCCCTCGCCCTTACCGAAGGTTATACACCTGACTGTGAGGCGCTCCTTAATTCTCATAAGGCGCCCGTCATCATAGCACAGCACCGCAAGGCGAGTGGCTGACGAGGCGAATTTAAAAAACGAGCCTAAAATATCGTCAATACACGAAAAGAAATCGGTGTGGTCAAGCTCAACGTTCAGAAGCACCGCGATATCACACTCAAGCTCAAGAAAGGAATTTCCGTACTCGCACGCCTCAAGCACCGCCAATTCACCGCCGCCTCTGACAAAGGCTCCTCTGCCGAAATAATCGGCACCGAAAAGAAGGTCGGCAGAGCCGCCCGCGCCAAGCAACGCCGAGTAGAGCATAGCCGATACGGTGCTTTTTCCGTGAGTTCCACTGATGCCTATTCTGGTGCCGTAGCCCTCGCACAGCACCTTGATAAGGCTTGCCCTTGAGAGTGTCGGTATCCCTGCGCCCTTAGCATAGCGATACTCGGGGTTATCCTCGCCCACCGACAGCGAGTAAGCACACGCGTCGGCGCCAAAATCACGGATATTTTCCTCGCTGTGCCCTAAGAAAACCCTAGCTCCAAGCGACCTCAGCTCATCGGTGACATCACTCTCTGAAATATCCGAGCCTCCGACCGAAATTCCCCGAGAAAGCAGCATTTTCGCAATCGCCGACATCGACACACCGCCGATGCCGATAAGATATATTTTAGCTTCCCTGCTCTTTATAATTTCTCTTACCGATTTGACAGTCTTGGCATCCGTTTTACCGTATATTATAAGCTTACCCCCAAAAGAGCCTTTTTGTACCCTTAAAAATTTTAAATAAGTACACAAAAAGTTAAAAAATTAACGCTAATTGTATGAATATTCGTCACAAAATTATAGTATAATATATTCGTAAATTCAAAATATTGCTAATTTTTCTAATGAAAGGATTTTAATTATGCAGATCACAGACATCAAAATCAGAAAGTTCTTTGAGGACGGACCCATGAAGGCGGTAGCATCGGTAACGCTTGACGATTGCCTTGCAATCCACGATATCAAGGTCATCTATGCACGTGAGAGATTTTTCATCGTAATGCCCTCAAGAAAAAATCCCGACGGCAGCTACCGCGACATCGTGCACCCCATCAATTCGGGCTTCCGCACCGAGCTTGAGCGCGCGGTAATCGACGCCTACCACGCACAGCTCATCGCCGCCGAATGTGACGGTGACGGGGACCCCGTTATTATTTAATATTTATAAAAAAATTATACTATAAAGCACTCGCCTTTGTCAAGCAAAATTGCAGGGGCGGGTGCTTTTTTGAGGCAAAAAACATGCGAATACTAACCCTTTGCGACGCACTTTCCTACGGCGGTGCCGAAACTCATATAGTCACCCTTATCACCGAGCTTAAGAAAACGGGCGCCGACATCACTGTAATCAGCGCGGGCGGGGCTTATGAGGATAGCCTTACTACACTTGGGGTCACCTGTATAAGAGCACCGCTTGATAAAAGAGACCCCTTGAGCATACTGAAAAGCTTCAGGATAATAAAGAAGTATATGCGTACGCACGATATAGTCCACGCGCATACAAGGCTTACCGCCGTGCTTGCCAGGCTTGCGCGCAGGGGCGGATATCCAAAAATTCTGGTAACGGCACATCTTGATTTTAAGAGATGCGGTGTGGGAAGATTTTCCTATTTCGGTGACCTCACCCTTGCCGTAAGCGAGGACATACGAGAGCATCTTTCTAGGGAATTTAAGCTTCCCAAGGAAAAAATAAGAATAACCAGAAACGGAATAGACCTCAACCGCTTCAGAAGAATGCCCGAGGGCGGGGATGTGATGCTTACCCATGTATCAAGGCTTGACAGCGACCGAGCCGATGCCGCGTTTATGCTTGTAAAAATAGCGCCGATGCTTTTGCTAAGGTTCCCGACACTCAAAATAAAAATCGTGGGCGAGGGGGAATGCTTTGATGAGCTGAGGGTGCTGGCAGAGGAAGCAAACGCAAAAATAGGCTGTCCCGCCATAGCTCTCACGGGTGGCAGAGCTGACATCGAGGGCATCGTCGGCGGAAGTACGGTATTTGTCGGTGTAAGCCGCGCGGCTCTTGAAGCAATGGCACTAGGTGTGCCAACGGTAATTGCGGGAAACGACGGCTACGGTGGCATATTATGTAAAGAAACGCTTACAAATCTTGTAAAAACCAACCTTTGTGCAAGAGGCTTTGAAAAGCTCACCGAGCAAAATCTTCTTCGTGATATCGTTTGGCTTCTTGAGGATAAGAGGCGCCGTCTTTCACTGTCGGATGAGCAGTACAAGCTGGTATGTCGGCTGTATACAAGCGAGAGAATGGCAGAGGATGCCCTGTCAGCCTACGCTTCAATATATAAGCCGCCTCGCGTGGCGGTGTTGGGCTATTTCGGCTTTGGCAATATAGGCGACGAGCTTACGCTCAGGCACTGCATTTCCGCTATAACAGAGCGCGGTGTCAAGGAAATATCCGTATTCACCGCCGCCCCTCTGCCACACCTATCCTCTGTCAGGGCAGTACCGCGAGGGAGCCTCTTTAAAATCATAAGCACATTAAAGAGGACCGACACTCTTGTTCTTGGCGGCGGCAACCTTATACAAAACGAGAGCAGTCTTTTATCCCTGCTCTACTACACTCTGTTTATTATGCTTGCAGGCGCGCTCGGCTGTCGGGTGTATTTTCTCTCATCAGGCATCGGTGCGCTGACGGGCGGTGTCGCGAAAATGCTTGCGAGACGCGCTGTAAAACAGGCCGATTTCATAGGGGCGAGAACTAGCTCGGACGCCCTGCGCTTTCGCTCATATGGCGGTGAGAATATTCACCTTATGCCCGACCTGTGCTTTCTCTGCTTTAAGAAAAGTCCTATCTACGCACCAACGCAGGTGGGGGGTGGATATACTCTCGTTATAGCAAAATGCCTCGGGGCGCCAACACTTGAATATATAAGAAAGCTGACCTCGGGCGGCTCTGCCGTTTTCGTCACCACCTCAGACAGATCCGACGCCGAGCTTATTCGCGATGAGTGCGAGCGACTGGGGCTTAGCTATCTTCCTCAAGATACACCAGATAAGCTTCTCAACCTTATCGGTGGCGCTCGGCTTGCGGTAAGCGAGCGCCTGCACGGCGCAATTCTCTCTCTCGCTCTGTGCGTGCCTGCCGTAATCAGCGAGGATAGCGAGAAGCATCTTGATCTGCTTAAGGAAATAGGCGAAAGATGCAAGGCAGGCGAGGAATTTCTCTTTCCTATTCAAGGGCTAAAAAAAGAAGTCGGACCACAGGGATCCGACCTCTTTAGTGTGCTTAACTCACTTTGCGGTGAGATAGAGCGTACACTTGATAAAATATTCTGATTATTCCTCTTCAGCTGCGGGACGGCGTCTTGAGGTTTTAGCGGTGGTAGACTTGCTACCCTTAAGGATCTCCTTAACATCGTCAAGCGCGGTGCGCTGAAGCTCTGCAGTCTCGGCAAGACGGGCTGCAGCAGCCTTCTGATCCTTAAGTGTCTGCTTAAGCGCGGTGAGCATACCCTTCTGCTCCTCTGCGATTGCAACCTGCTGTTCCTTAATAGCTGCCTGTGCCTCAAGCTGCTTTGCGCTCTCCGCGGTGATAGCAGCCTGCTGGTTGATAACCTTCTTCTGCTCCTTCATAACGGTCTTCATAGCCGCGTCGAGAGACATCTGAGTTTCGAGAACAGCGCTCTGCTTCTCGGCAAGAGCCGCCTGTGCCTCGGTGAGAGCTGCCTGCTCCTCAACAGCTGCCTTCTGAGCCTCTGCCATAGCCTCCTGAGCCTCAACTATCTCAAGCTGATCCTGGTTGATAACTCTCTGAGTTACCTGAACGCCCTGCTGCTCACGAAGCGTGTGACGCATCATATCGTTGGTCTGCTTCTGAAGGTCAACCGCACGCTTGAACTTAGCGTCAAGGTCTGCGTATGCCGCGGTAACGGTTGCCATAGCGGTATTAAGTCCCTTAAGAACCTCTACGATGCCTGCAAGCTTATCAGCGAGGAACTTCTCATCGTCTGCAATCTTGGACTGAAGCTCTGCAGCCTCGGTTCCGCCCGCAATACCTGCAGCTCCGACTGCAACAGCGGGTGTATAATTTGCGAAGTACTCCTCAATTCTTGCATCAAGAGTGGTAGAGAACTTATCCATTGCCTTAGAAACGGCAGCCTCAACCTCACCTGTGATGTCAAGGTTAACGGGTGCAAGGTTAACGCCTGCTCTGCCCTCAGAGTAGATCTCCTCGTAAGCGGGCTCCTCAACCTCAGGCTCTGCCTCAACCTCAGGCTCAGCCTCTTCAACCTCGGGCTCTTCCTCGTCAAGCTCAGGCTCCTCAACCTCTTCGATCTCAACGGTCTCCTCGTAAGCGGGCTCCTCAACCTCAGGCTCCTCTGCCTCGGGCTCAACCTCGTCAAGCGCAACGGTCTCGTCGATAGCCTCGGGTGCCACAGCGGGCTCTGCCTCGGCTGCGGGTGCCTCGTACTTAACTGCCTCAGGTCTCTCGATAATGATGCCTGCATCCTCAAGCACCTTATCAAGCTTAGCCTTCTTAGCCTCAATATCCTTTATGTACTTTGCGTACTCGTCGCCCTCCTTCTTACCGCGCTTAGGCTCGGTAACGTTGAGCTGGTCAACAAGCTTTTCCCAGTCTGCCTTTACATCGGCAATTCTGGTCTCAAGACGAGAGAGAACGTCTGCGCACTCCTTGTTCTTCTTTGCGTATCTTGCCTTTGCGATCTGAAGATCGGGCGTGGTCTTGGGGCCAGGATTTTTATTGTATCTCCTCTGCTTCTCCTCAAGATCCTTTGCAACCTTCTTCATCTCGGCAACGAGCGCCTCGTACTTGGGAAGATCATTCTTAATTGCGGTCTTAGACTCCTCAATTCTTCTCTTGATCTGGTCGTTAGGCTCAAGACCTGCGGTCGCAGAGCCAGGTACATATAAACTGTTCATATTTGCCCCTTTTCTGCCTTACGGCATTTTTCTTTAATTATATCAAATTTTTGTACCGATAGTCAATACATTTTATAAAATAATATAGTTGTTTTTTAAAATTTTAGCAGATTTTATAAAGAATTTTGCGAAAATTATGCATTTTCTACAATTTGAGCGCCCGTTTTCGGCAAAATGCAGCTTAAAACTATCCATTTTCGCCCAATTTGTGAAGCGCACACGCTAAAACTCCCTCGATTTTTTGTAAAGTATAGTTTACTTATGTAACAAAAAGCATAAAAAAGCGCATCACATCCGCCCTCGGGAAAAACCGACGGTGCCGCATGTGATGCGCTGATTTATTGATTTTAGAACTCCGCGTTACCCACTGTTCTGGGATAAGGAAGAACGTCTCTTATATTTGAGACACCCGTGATATACATAATGATGCGCTCAAAGCCGAGACCGAAGCCCGCGTGCTTGGTGCCGCCCCATCTGCGAAGGTTCATATACCACCAATAGTCGCTCTCGTCAAGCGACAGCTCCTTCATTCGCGCCGAGAGCACGTCAAGTCTCTCCTCTCTCTGTGAGCCGCCGATTATCTCACCGACGCCTGGAACGAGAAGGTCCATTGCCGCGACAGTCTTACCGTCATCGTTAAGGCGCATATAGAACGCCTTGATGTCCTTGGGGTAGTCAACGAGGAAGATGGGCTGCTTGTAAACCTTTTCGGTGAGGTATCTCTCGTGCTCGGTCTGAAGGTCAACGCCCCAATAAACGGGGTACTTGAACTCCTCCTTTGACTTAAGAAGAACCTCAATCGCCTCTGTGTAGGTTACCTTTCTGTAATCCGAGCTGACAAGCGCGGTAAGTCTTTCCATAAGTCCCTTGTCAACGAAGCTGTTGAAGAAGGTAAGCTCCTGCTGGCAGGTGTTCATCACGTGCGAGACGATGTGCTTTATCATATCCCACGCGAGCTGCATATCGTCGTCAAGGTCGGCAAAGGCTATTTCGGGCTCGATCATCCAGAACTCTGCCGCGTGGCGCGCGGTGTTTGAATTCTCCGCGCGGAAGGTGGGACCGAAGGTGTAGATGTTACCGAATGCCATAGCGTAGGTCTCGCCCTCAAGCTGTCCCGATACGGTGAGGCTGGCGCTCTTACCGAAGAAGTCCTTGGTGTAGTCTACTCTGCCCGCCTCGTCTCTCGGGGGATTGTCAATATCAAGCGTAGTAACCTTGAACATCTCGCCCGCACCCTCACAGTCGGAGCAGGTGATGATAGGTGTATGAACGTAAACAAAGCCGCGGCTGTGGAAGAAGGAATGGATCGCAAAGGCAATCTCGCTTCTTACTCTGAATACCGCCGAGAAGAGATTGGTTCTGGGACGCAGGTACGCCTGCTCGCGAAGGAACTCTACGGTGTGTCTTTTAGGCTGAAGCGGGTACTCGGGGGTGCTCGCGCCCTCTACGTATATCTCGGTAGCCTTAAGCTCAAAGGGCTGCTTTGCCGCGGGTGTAAGCTCAACGACACCTGTAACGACGAGCGCCGCACCGACGTTCTGCGATGCTCTCTCATCATAGTTATTTATCTTCTCGCGCTCAAACACGACCTGAATGCTCTTGAAGCAGGAGCCGTCGTTAAGATCGATAAAGCCGAATGCCTTGGAATCGCGAAGGTTTCTAACCCAACCGCCGACCGTAACCGTCTTACCGCCAAATGCCTCGGGGCTTTCGTATATCGCCCTTACGTAATCTCTTTTCATCTTCATACTCCTTTTTAACGGAAAAGTCCGTTCTTACAAACAATATAAGGTTATTATATCACCACTTTAAAGTTTTTTCAATACTTTTTTTACAATAATTAGCAACAATAATCAGCAAAAAACCGAGACTTTTTGAAAAACGACGGTTTTATCGCGAAAACTGCACGCATTCATTTTCCGACATTTCTCTTTCGTACACCGTATAGCCACCTGCTGGAGCGTCTGTAAGAAGATATTCTGGGAGCTTGATTTTGAGCCTGCCACCGCTACGCGACAGTACGCGAACGCTCTCTATTTTGCCAGCCTGCCACTTACACGACACCTCGTAATTTCCTCTTGCCACCAAGCCTGAAAATTCTCCGCTGTGCCAGCTCTTAGGAAGCGCGGGAAGAAGCTCTATATACCCCGAATGGCTTTGAAGCAGCATCTCGCATACGCCCGCCGTAAAGCCGAAGTTTCCGTCTATCTGAAACGGAGGATACATATCCCACAGATTATCGTATATCTTATTCTTAATAAGCGACTCCATAAGATGCTTGCATTTATCTCCGTTCTTCGCCCTTGACCACAGAAGAATTCGGTGTGCAATAGCCCAGCCTCCCGATATGTCTCCGCGATTTTGTAAAGTTATCTTTGCACCCTCAAGCCACTCGGGCGTATTATCATTGATTATCGCCAGAGGATAAAGACCGACGAGATGCGAAATATGGCGGTGCTGACGCTCGTCTCCTATTGAGCAGTAGGTGCTCTCCTCCCTGAACTCCTTGACCTGTCCGTCGTCTCCTATAAGCACAGGATCAAGGTGCGGTAGCATCTGTGCAAGGCTCCTTGTGAAGTCGTCCTCGACGACTAGAATTTTCGCCGCCTCGGTAGTCCTTTTGAAGTTTTCATACACCATCTGCTGATCAAACGCACACCCCTCGGTAAGATAATATTCACCGCCGTGGCGTACCTCGGGTGAGGCTGAATTGCGAATGAGATATTTGCCCTCGCGATACGCCAACGCTTTGGTGAAAAATCTTGACATTCCCAAAAGCGCGGGATATCCAAACTCACGCAGAAAGTCGAGGTCGCGAGTGAAGTCGTAGTAGTCCCAAAAAAGAAGCGAGGTGAACGCCCCTGTACCTGGGCCTGAATGAACGGGGGCTGTAAGTCTTTCAATATCGTAGCCTCTTGCCGCCGTCCATATTATCCAACCGTTTTTGCCCTCACCCTCAAAATTTTCAGGGTAATTCGTCCTTATGAATTCATCGGCATTTTCCTCGGCATATTTCATATACGCCTTTGCATAATTAATATAAGGAAGAAAAAGCTCGGCAAGATTTGCAGGCCCTGAGAGCCAATAATTCATCTGCACATTTATATTATGCCAATAACCGCACGACCAAGGCGAATCACAATAGGCGTTCCATATTCCCTGAAGATGGGCGGGAAGCCTGTTTCTCGACGAGGCTATGAGAAGATATCTTCCGTACTGAAAAAGAAGAATTTCAAGATAGGTCGAAATTCGCCCCTCACGGTATTTACGAAGAAGCACGTCGGTGTATTCTAGACAGTCAAGAGAAGCCTCAGGCGCATCGACAGAAAGCTCGGCTCGGCAAAATAGGTCGTGATAATCGTTAAGATGCCGTACCTTTATGCTTGCGTAGGTGGCTTTGGCGGCTCTATTAATTATGGATATAATTTTATCCTTATCAACGCGTCTGCCTGCAAGCTTTTTCGAGGGTATCTTCTCTGTGAATACCTTCTCTGAAAGCTCGTAATTCGTGTCACAGCTGAAATAGATAATCGCCTCGTCAGCCGAACGAACCGTAATGCTTCTGCCATCGCACGACAGCTCTCCGCCAACATTAACAACCTTTATCGCGCCGAAGTATTCTATTTTGTAATACCCCATCTCACCCGATACCGTAAGTGTATCCCCATTAGCTTTCACCTCACCCGTTTTTGACAGGCCGTCACCCTCCTCAACAGTATACTCGCCAAGGAAGGGGATCTCGGCACGCAAGGAAAACGAAAGCGACGCCCTCTTATCCGCGGTGATACGCATAGCCATAAGCCTGTCGGGGTGCGAGGTAAATATCTCTCTTTCATAAAGAATTCCAGAGTGTCTGTACCTGACGTAGGTAATAGCATCGTCAAGAGTGAGCCCTCTTTCGTATTCTGATACCTCACTGTGATTAAAATCAAGATATATCTCGGCAAAGCTGTTCACACCCGCTGCAGCAGCCGCAGGGCCCTTCGGTTTTATTTTAGGTCTGTACCAAGGATTAGCAAGCGTAGGCTCGCTTATCTGAATACGCTCGGTTTGAGTACGGCCGAAAACGTTTGCTCCAAAATATCCGTTGCCAAGCGGTAAGGAAAGCGACTCCCACGAGTTTGCCGTCGCAAAGCGCGTTCCCTCGTTGAATATCCCGGCCTCGGTAGAATACTTTAGCTTCATCTCACTTTTCATAACGGATCCCCTATAGTGAATTCTTTATATATTTATTCTACACCAATTCAATTAACTTTTCAAGTTGAAGTTTAAAATCTCTCCACCGCAAAGCTGTTTTTATAGAAGAAAGTTAATAAAAAGTGATTTTAAAAACAATTATTTACATTTATGCTTTATATAAATGCCTGACAATTTAAGCTCTATCATTTTTCAAAAGCAAACATGCTTGCACATGCAAGCCTCAAAGCTCAAGCTTATTATTCTTAAAACAAAAAAGCCTCGCGACTAGCGAGACTGCTGATTTTAAACTCCATCTTTAAGATGGTATATAAATGGCAAATGCCGTAGTTTTCGTATATGTTCACTGAGAACCGAATAAGAAGAACGAAGCTCCCACGTTTTGTGCTGAACTCTGTTCTTATCCTTTATGGATTGCTAAACAGCAGTTCAAGCCCTCGGTCTATTAGTATCGCTCAACTGAATACATTACTGCACTTACATCTGCGACCTATCAAACTCCTAGTCTAGAAGTGACCTTACTCAT
>JAGBIF010000039.1 GCA_017935065.1 Clostridia bacterium | reverse complement strand
TGTGCGCAAAAGCTTCGGGGTGTTTGACAATGTAATGCTCTCCGAGGATGAGTACGAAAGATTTCAGAGAATGTACGAGTGGGACTACGAGCAACGCATTGACGAGCTATCAATCTATCTTGCGCAAAGCGGAAAGGAATACAAAAGCCACTATGCGACACTCTTAAGCTTTGCAAGGATGAGGTATGCAAAAAACTCCCCGCCCCCGTATCAATCCAAAACATTGCAGGACTACTCATCCACCGCAAGGGAAAGCTTGAAATACGCCGATTTCGACCCCGAGGAAGCCCTTCAGAATGCAATACGGAATAGCGGTTTCTTTGATGATGAGGACGAGTGAGATGAAGCCTGAAAATTGATAATTATTATGTATCGCACATTGTACGGCATCTGCACCGTAGGGCGGGGGAAATGTCATCCTGAGCGGAGGGCATAGCCCGCAGTCGAACCCGCAGGGCGACGCAAAGCGTCGGGATCTCTCCCGCCGTGTATGCCACGCACATTGCATAGCTCGCAATGTTTAGAGTTATGATTTTGCCGAGGCAAAAGTTATGAGATGCTTAGCATCGTTATGATAATTTTGCCCTTGGGACAAAATTAGTTTCGTGTAAGTGCATAGCACTTACACGAAATATCCCTTATATTTAATATCTAGCCCGACATTCGGGAAGAGGTATTTATATAGCTCGGTGCAGTAATCGTCGGTCATTGATGCCATATAGTCTACTACTATCTGGTTTTCCTCGGTTTCAAGGTACGGGATTTCGGATGCGTAGTGATTCTCCTGCACGAATTCTATGTGATGCTTATATATCGGTGAGGACTTAATTCCCGAGCGAAGGTCGGAAAGAAGCTTATAGTAGAGCCTTTGCATCATCGGCTTTACGGTATTGTCTACAACCGAGGCGACCTTTTCCTGCTTATATATACGCTCGTAATTTGCGCGCTTGGCAAGCTTAAGCCCCTCGTAATGCTCGCTGTCAAGCATAATATAGGGCTTTCCGTAGCTATGCTCGATGATATTTACCTCAAGATTGTTGATAATCTCGGCGTTTATTGAGCCGATGCCCGTCTGTCCGAGGTCCTCGTCGGGACTGATAAGCTTTGCCCGTATCGCGTCCTGTCTGTCCTTTCCGAGGTAGGCTATAATGTCCGACACACGCACGACACAGCCCTCGAGCGTAGAGGGTACTATCTTGGTGATATTCGCCTCGTCAACATAACAGCTCTCTACCATTTTGTCAAATGCCGAGAAGTCGGGCATAACCGACGGGCGGTACTCGTTCATTTCAAACTCGCCGTTGTGCGTAATGATACCGTCAAGCGTGTCAAGCGTGATATTCAGCGGAAAAATACCGTCAAGCACGCGCACCGAATGGACATTGTGATTGAAATATCTGCCCGTCTGCGCGTGATAGACCTCGCTTATGTAGCGCTCTCCCGCGTGACCGAAGGGTGCGTGTCCTATATCGTGACCGAGCGCTATCGCCTCTATCAGGTCAAGATTGAGGTTAAGCACCGAGCCTATCGAGCGGGCTATTCTTGAGACGAGCTGGACGTGAAGGGCGCGTCTTGTGATATCGTCATTCTTATAGAATGAAAAGACCTGCGTCTTGTCGGTATAGCGGTTATAATAGGGGCTGTGCAGTATTTTATCAACGTCCCTGACGTATGCGGGACGCCAGATCGATTCTTTGTCAAGCGCGGGATTTCGTCTTACCGCGCACTCACCCCTTGCGGCAAAGCTCGGTCTCGTACCGTCATTTATATCCTGTCTTATCCTCTCGGTAAGCTCAGGTGATAGCTTCTTATAATTAGGCAAGGCACTTCCCCCCTCTTTTTTTCTCTAGTATACCAAAAATTCCCGCCCGTGTCAACATCATTTGCACGAAGCACAACCTCATTTGCACGAAGTGCAACCTCATTTGTGCGAAGCACAACCTCATTTGCACAAAGTGCAACCTCATTTGCACGAAGTGCAACCTCATTTGCTCACCGCACGGTGAGCAAAAATAAAGACCTGCTGGGTTAGTGCAGGTCTGTATTTCTTACATATTGTTAAGCTTGAGAGTGAACTCGCTCTTCTTATGAGCAGCATTGTTCTTATGAAGGATGCCGCGAGCAACTGCCTGGTCAACCTTCTTAATAACAACGGGATAAAGCTCAGCAGCAGCGGCCTTGTCACCCGCGGTTACAGCGGCATTGAACTTCTTGATGAGGGTCTTGAGCTGACTCTTTGCCATCTGATTGCGAAGTGCCTTTGCACGGTTAACAAGAATACGCTTTTTTGCAGACTTGATATTTGCCATTTTTATCTCCTTATTATTTTAAAGCAACTCAGTTACACTGCAAAAAAGAGGCTGAGAGGGTCCACTTTCTCAGTATTTTGCCAAGTTACAGTTTTTTACTCAATAATAATAACACAAAGATTTGGTAAAATCAAGTACTTTTCAAAAATAATTTTATTTTTTTAGAGGTTTTTCACAAATCCTATTGACAGATGCGTGTTTCTGTGATATACTTGTAAAGCAATTTACTTTACACCCTACTTTGCGGAGGCTCAAAATGTTCTCAAAGGATATGAAGCTCGGATATCTTCTCACCTTTTACCGCGAGCTGCTTGATGAGCGTACACAAGAGATAATGAGCTCCTACTATGAGGACGATCTGTCGCTTGCCGAGATTGCTGACGGTGTCGGAATTTCGCGCCAGGGTGTCAGACATATTATCAAGCGCGCCGAGGAGGACCTTCTCTTTTATGAGGATAGGCTTCATTTCGCGAGAAAATTTGAGGCGCAAGGCAGAATTGCAGACGAGATCAAGTCACTTGCGGATAAGTGCCGAGAGGATAAGGCGCTTGCCCCGCTGACAGAGAGGCTTGATGCAATTCTTCAAGGTCTTATTGACATTTACAAAAATTAAGAGGGGGAAATATGTTAGAGGGACTTACTGAAAAGCTGGCTAACGCCTTCAAAAGGTTCAGAAGCAAGGGTAAGCTCACCGCCGCCGACGTCAAGGAAGGTATGCGTGAGGTAAAGCTTGCGCTTCTTGAGGCCGACGTAAACTTTAAGGTGGTCAAGGAATTCGTCAGCAAGGTTACCGAGCGTGCGGTTGGCGCGCAGGTGCTTGAAAGCCTGCTTCCCCACCAGCAGATAGTAAAAATCGTAAATGAAGAGCTTATAGCTCTTATGGGCGGTGAGACGCCTAAGATCAATATCAGCCCCAAGCCCCCGACCGTGGTTATGATGGTAGGTCTCCAGGGCGCGGGTAAGACTACTCACGCGGGTAAAATCGCGAGAATGTATAAGCAGAAGGGCAAAAATCCCCTGCTCGTCGCCTGCGACGTGTACCGTCCCGCGGCAATAGACCAGCTTCACGTTGTCGGACAGAGCGCGGATATCCCCGTTTTCTCAATGGGCTCTAAAATATCGCCCGTAGAGATTGCCCGTGCGGGTGTCGAGCATGCGAGGAAGAACGGCAACGATATGGTATTTATCGATACCGCGGGCCGACTTCACATTGACGAGGAGCTTATGGCAGAGCTTGTCAGGATAAAGGACGTTACCGCGCCCTCGGAAATTCTTCTCGTAGTTGACGCTATGACGGGTCAGGATGCCGTAAACGTGGCAAAGAGCTTTAACGAGCTTCTTGATATTACGGGTGTCGTGCTTACCAAGATCGACGGTGATACAAGAGGCGGTGCGGCGCTTTCGGTTAAGTATATCACGGGCAAGCCTATCAAGTTTTTGGGTACGGGCGAGAAGCTTGACGCAATAGAGCTTTTCCACCCCGACAGAATGGCATCGCGTATTCTCGGAATGGGCGACGTCCTTACGCTTATAGAAAAGGCAGAGGCGGCGTTTGATGAGAAGAACGCAAAGGAGCTCGAGAAGAAGATGCGCGAGCAGACCTTCACTCTTGAGGACTTCCTTATGCAGATGCGCCAGCTCAAGAAGATGGGCAACCTCGATCAGCTACTCGGTATGATACCGGGTCTTAAGACGGGCGCGCTCAAGGATGCCACCGTTGATGAAAAGCAGATGGTGAGGACCGAGGCAATAATCCTCTCTATGACAAAAAAAGAGCGTACCTACCCCGACACGATAAACGGCTCGAGAAGGCGTCGTATTGCGCTCGGCTCGGGAACCTCGGTCGAGGAAGTAAACAAGCTTCTTAAGCAGTTCGAGCAGATGAAGAAGATGATGAAGCAGATGACGGGAATGGGCAAGCGCCGTATGTTCCCAGGTATGAAGCTCCCCTTCTAGACAAATTTCAATAGGTTATTTTAAAAAAATAAAAATAAACAACTTTACGGAGGAAAAAGAAATGGCAGTTAAAATCAGACTTAAGAGAATTGGTGCGAAGAAGTCTCCCTTCTACCGTGTGGTAGTTGCTGACGAGAGATCGCCCCGCGACGGTAAGTTCATCGAGGAGATCGGTTACTACAACCCTCTCACCGATCCTGCTGACATCAAGATTGATGCAGAGAAGGCTACCGCTTGGCTCGGAAAGGGCGCACAGCCTACCGACACCGTCAGATCGCTTCTTAAGAAGAGCGAGATCATCTGATTTTCAGAGCATACACTCTGAGAATTCAAATTATCACTAACAAAGGAAGCTTTCCTTAAATGGAAACGGTAAGAAAAATGGATCTTAAACTCGTGCTTACAAACATTGCGCGTGCTATCGTGGATTCGCCCGACGCCGTTACCGTTACGGAAAACGTAGACGGTGATAACGTTGAGCTTATTCTTACGGTTGCTGAGGACGATACGGGTATGGTTATCGGCCGTCACGGCAGAATAGCAAAGGCGATCCGCCAGGTTATGAAGGCGGCGGCTAACACCTGTGGCAAGCGTGTAACCGTAGAAATTATGTAATGCCAAGGGACTGTTTGTGGCTTATGTCAGAAACAGTCCTTTTTCTAAAAAAACACCAGGGGAAATTTATATGAAAAAATATATAATGGCACTCGATCAGGGTACGACAAGCTCGCGCTGTATTCTCTTTGACAAGGATGGCGTCGCAAGATACACCGCGCAGCGCGAATTCCCTCAAATATTCAAAATTGACGGCTGGGTTGAGCACGATCCTCTCACAATATGGTCGACACAGGCGGCGGTGGCTACCGAGGCGCTTATGATGGCGGGAAGCTCGTTTTCAGAAGTGTACGCGGTGGGCATCACCAACCAGCGCGAGACCTGTATTGCCTGGAATAAAAAGACGGGCGAGCCTGTATATAACGCTATCGTCTGGCAATGCAGGCGCACGGCGGAATATTGCGAGCAACTGCGAAGCGAGGGCTACGCCTCCTTTATCAAGGAAAAGACAGGACTGCTTATCGACCCCTACTTCTCGGCTACGAAATTAAAGTGGATGCTTGACAATGTAGAGGGCTTAAGAGAGCTTGCCGAGCGCGGTGAGCTTGCCTTCGGTACGGTTGACAGCTGGCTTATATACAAGCTTACGGGCGGTAAGCGACACGTCACCGACGTGAGCAACGCAAGCCGTACTATGCTCTTTAATCTTCACACTATGCAGTATGATAGCGAGCTTCTCTCGCTTTTCGGAATACCGAAGGACACGCTTCCCGAGGTGCTTCCCTCATCAAGCGTATTCGGCTACACCGACCCCTCGCTCTTTGGCGCCGAGGTGCCTATCGCGGCGGTGCTTGGCGATCAGCAGGCGGCGCTTTTCGGTCAGTGCTGTTTTGCCTCGGGCGACGTGAAGAACACCTACGGCACGGGCGCCTTTCTTCTTATGAACGTCGGTAAAACGCCCCGCGTCACAAGGGACGGTCTGCTTACGACGGTCGGCTGGCAGATAGGTGATGAGGTGACCTATGCGCTTGAGGGCTCGGTATTTACCTGCGGTGCGGCTATTCAATGGCTTCGCGACGGTATGAAGCTTATAGAATCTGCCCCCGACTCGGAATATTACGCAAGAAAGGTGAAGGACTCGGGCGGGGTTATAGTCGTGCCCGCCTTCACGGGACTTGGCGCGCCCTGCTGGGACCCCTACGCGAGAGGACTTATTATAGGAATTAACCGCGGAACAACCAAAAATCATATTATAAGAGCCACCCTTGAGTCGCTCGCCTACCAGACAAACGACGTTATTACTCTTATGCGAGAGGCATCGGGGCTTGAGGTCAGCACGCTTCGCGTTGACGGCGGTGCCTCACAGAATTCCCTGCTCTTACAGATACAGGCAGACCTCTCGGATACTGTGATTGAGCGTCCCGCCTTTGCGGAAAGCACCGCGCTCGGCTGTGCTATGCTCGCGGGGCTTACGGTAGGTCTTTATTCCTCACTTGATGAAATTTCCGCCCTTCGTAAGGACACGACAGCCTTCACCCCCTGTATGTCACAGGATGAAAGAGAGCGCCTGCTTTCTGCCTGGTGCCGTGCAAGAGACCGCGCGCTGGGATGGGCAAATCCTTAAATAATTGTAAATATTTAAAGAAAAATATTAGACTGCTTGATTTTACCGCAAGGGTATGCTATAATCTAGAGTAGAAAAATATAAACTGTAAGTGAGGTAAAAATGAAAAAGAGATTACTTGCTTTTTTGATGTGTCTGACTATGCTTTTCCTCACGGGATGCTCCAGCTTCCCCTGGGACAAGGACGAGGACCCCGATGACAAGGATGACACCGAAAATCCCGATGACACCGAAAATCCCGATGACACCGAGGAACCCGATGATACCGATGGACCCGATGACACCGATGCGCCTACCACTCCCAGCACTCCCTCTACTCCGGAAGAGCCCACAGCTCCTGAAAAGCCCGCGGTGCCTCCGCTTACCAACTACGGCAACGGAAGCGCGGTCGGAGCAATGTCCGTAACCACCTCAAGCGGAAAGATTACGGGTGCGACGCGCGATGAAGTTCCCCGCCCCGATCACAGCGGAAGAGTAATGAGCTCCGAAAGATATCTTTCACCTAAAAGCTCGGGTACTCAAAACATAGCCTCCTTCAAAAAGCTTATTGGCGTTGTCAAGGAAAGCTACAACACCGAAAATCCCATTACGCTTCTTGATATCCCAAAGGGAACCTACCGCTTCAAGTCGTCACTTCAGTACGCAATTAATCTCAGCGGTGTAAAGAACCTTGCGATCGAAGCAAACGGCTCAACCTTTATCTTTGAGGATTCCGACAGTGAAATCACAAACGGCGCTTATTTTGGTATTGATGACGCGGACACCGTTGAGATCCGTAACCTCACGGTAGATTTTGACTGGTCGATATATCCCCTCTTCGTAATAGGCGAGGTCGTATCGTCGAATACCACTGATAAGAGCGTTACCTTTAAAATCACTTCGCACAATCTTCCCTCAAAGGTCAACCTCGCGGGCGGAAGAACCTGGGACCCCGCGCTTGACAACCGCTCCGAGAAGGTAGGCTTTATCCCCTCGGGCTCGGTTACGGGCACAGAGGTGATTGACGCGCATACTCTTCGTGTGACCTACTCCTCAGTAAACAGCGCTAAAAACGCGAAGGCGGGACAGTGCTTCCAGTTCTATTTCAAGCCGAACTTCAACGCAACGGGCTTTCGCTCCAACAACACCAAGAACCTCACCTTAAACAATATCACTATACACTCCGCACCCTACGAGGCGGCTCATTCCACACAGTGTGACGGATATCATATCATCGACTGTAAGGTAATTCCCGCCGAGGGCAGACGCTTTACCACCTACAGCGGATTTGAAACTCACGCTGTAAAGGGTCTCGTAATTCTCGAGGGCTGTCACCTTGAGGGTATCTGTGACGATAATATGCATCTTTCCAACCACTTTATGGGCGGTGAGAACGTTAAGATCGACTCCCACACGGTTGAAATGAAGCATCTTCAGACCTGGACCTTCAAGTTCTATCTTGTTGAGGGGGCTAAAATCAAGCTCTATGACAGGAATTTCAATTACCTCAACTGGTCCTCTACCATAGAATCGGTAAGCAAGGTCGGTGAGGGACAGCACGAAATGGCTACCTATACCGTTAAGTTCAAGGATGCCCTGCCCGCGACAGTCGCCACGAACAGTATCTTTATCAGCGAGGAATTCGATAACGCATCCTACGTAATCCGCAAGAATACCTTTAAGGGCGGTCTTTGCCACGCGCTTTACATAGGTCTCGGAAACGGAACTATCGAGAACAATACCTTCCATAATTTCGCCTACCCCTCGCTCGTTCTTACCTCGGTAAATCGCTGGGACCGTTGGTTTATCGGTATTAACGTCGAAAACGTTGTTATCAGAAACAATACGATGACAAAGTGCAATACCGCACAGCGCGATCCCGCCAGCTTTGCAATAGCAGCAGGCGTCGACACCGCGCCCTCAAACTTCACTCCCATAGATGCATATGTAATCAAGAACGTGCTTGTGGAAAAGAATACCGTTGACGGCTCAACGGGCGCGGCATTCGCTCTGTTCTCCGCACAGGATATAATCGTCAGAAACAACAGCTTCTTGAATTCTAATACCCTGCCTACCGTCAAGGACAGACTTAAGGGCTGGGGTAACGCCTATATTTGTAACGCACAGAATATTACCTATGAGAATAATACGATAAAGAATACAGGCACCGCATATGAAAACGGCCTTTACGTACAAACCTCAACCGTAAAGAATTCCAACATTACAAAGTAAAAACCACAAATACCAAAAACGGCAGACTTGCGTTAGCATGCTCTGCCGTTTTTGCGTGCTATAAGGAGAGTGGTTTTTTTTGCGGGATGCTTTGGAGCCAAAGCACCCCACGCCCCGAAAGCGTGGTAGGGGTGTAGGTTATCATAGTGCACTGTGGGGGCTTGGGATTTTGCGGGGGCGAGTGGGTTTTTATGCGGGATGCTTTGGAGCCAAAGCACCCC
>JAGBIF010000038.1 GCA_017935065.1 Clostridia bacterium | reverse complement strand
GGGTGCAGATGCGGACAGAGTGCGAGGCGTACACGGCGGGAGTAGAACCCCCGCCCTACGGGTGCAGATGCGTACAAGGTGCGAGGCGTACGGGTGCAGATGCGGACAGAGTGCGAGGCGTACACGGCGGGAGTAGAACCCCCGCCCTACGGGTGCAGATGCGTACAAGGTGCGATGCGTACGGGTGCAGATGCGGACAGAGTGCGAAGCGTACACGGCGGGAGTAAACCCCCGCCCTACTTTGGCGGTGGATGAGAAATAATTATGAAAGGCAGGATTAAAAATGATATACATTGCATCTGACCTGCACGGTGAATATGAGCTTTATATGGCGCTTCTTGACAAGATCAAGCTCGGTGCGGATGATACGCTCTATCTTCTCGGCGACTATGTTGACAGGGGGCAGAGGGGAGATTTGATACTTCTCGACCTTATGGAAAGAGAGAATATAGTACCGCTTTTAGGCAATCACGATTATACTGCTGTATATCTTCTCTCTTTGCTAAACAGAGGTATTGCGGCAGAGGATATGGCATCTATCCGACCGATACTCGAGACTTGGCTTGGCGACGGCGGGGACGTGACGCTCGAGGCTTTCCGAGGGCTTTCTAAAGAGAGGCGCGAGAGGATCTTCGCTTTCGTTGACAAAATGCCCGCATACCGCGAGATAACGGTCGGCGGCAGGGATTTTTTGCTCTGCCACGCGGGGATCAAGGATTACAGTCCAGAGCGCGCTCTTTCCTCGTATGACAGGACGGATTTCATTTCCTGTCGCACCGACTATTCAAGACCGCTTATTTCGGGTAAGACGCTCGTCACAGGACACACCCCGACAGCACTTATAGATCCCGCCTCGCGCGGCAGGATTTTTAAATCCGAGGGACATATTGCGGTTGACTGCGGTGCCGTGTTTGGGCTTGGACTTGGCTGTATATGCCTTGATAACATGCGCGAATATTATATAAAATAATATTTTTTATTGACTTTACCATTTCTTTGTGCTATAATTTTTTGCGTATGAATAATTTTAGACACAAGGATCGCTTTTGGAGGATTTTTTATGTGCAGAGACTGTAAAAAGTACAGAGAGCTTCCCGCAAACCCCGACTTTCCTAAAATTCAGGAGAGCGTGCTTGGCTTCTGGGATAAAAACAGGATATTTGAGCGCTCGGTAAATGAGCGAAGCGATAAGGAGACCGTATTCTATGACGGCCCCCCATTCCCGACGGGAAAGCCTCACCACGGCACCGTTCTCGTTTCGTTTATCAAGGATATGCTTGCGCGCTACTGGACTATGCGCGGATACCGCGTACCCAGAGTATGGGGCTGGGACTGCCACGGTCTGCCTATCGAGAACAAGGCGGAGAAGAAGCTCGGCATCACTAATAAAAATGAGATTGAGAGAAATATCGGAATAGATAAGTTCAACGATGCCTGCTACGGTATCGTGTCCGAGAACAACGAGTCCTGGCGCGAGTACGTGCGCTATATGGCAAGATGGGTAGATTATGAGAATGCCTATAAGACTATGAACCCCTCGTTTATGGAGTCGGTTATGTGGGCGTTCAAGACCTGCTACGATAAGGGCTATATCTACCGCGACTACCGCGTTACACCCTACTGCACGCACTGCGAGACCTCGCTTTCCATTTCTGACACCAGAGAGTCGGATTCCACCCGCCCCCGTCAGGACAGATGGATAGTTGTTCAGTTCAAGACACCCCTGACGCGCGAGGGCAAGGACGTATATCTTCTTGCCTGGACGACCACCCCTTGGACGCTTCCCTCGAATATGTGCCTTGCGGTAGGTGCTGACCTTACCTATTCCTTCGTCGACGTAGGCGACAGACTTCTCGTTGCCTGCCGTAATACGCTTAAGTCCTTCCCCAAGGTGTTCGGCAAGGAGCCGAATATCGTCTACGAGTGCAAGGGCTCCGAGCTTGTCGGCACCACCTACGAGCCTATCTTCCCCTACTTCGCGGATAAGAAGAACGAGGGTGCCTTCCGCGTTATCTCGGCAGACTATGTCGGCGCTGAGGACGGTGTAGGTATCGTTCATACCGCGCCCGCCTTCGGTGAAGATGACTATTGGGCGTGCAAGAACAACAACGTGCCTCTCGTCGACCCCGTTGACGCAAAGGGTAGATTTACCAAGGAAATCACCGATTTTTACGAGCTTCAGAGCGACGAGCTTAACAACGTTATCAAGATGAACCCCACCATTATAAGATTTCTTCGCGACAAGGGCATCGCGCTTGATGACGGAACGCTCGTGCATAACTATCCTCACTGCTGGCGCTGTAAGGAGCCTCTTATCTACAAGGCTATGGATGCCTACTATTTCAATATAGGAATGATAAAGGACAAGCTCATCGCCAAGAACGAGGAGGTAAATTGGATTCCCGAGACCGTCAAGCACGGTCGCTTCGGAAATTGGCTTGAGGGCGCAAGAGACTGGAACATCTCGCGTAACCGCTATTGGTCGACACCCATTCCTATCTGGGAGTGCCCCGACTGTGGCGAGAAGGTAGTCCTCGGCTCGGTAGAGGAAATTTATCAGAAGAGCGGTATAAGGCTTACCAACCTTCACCGTCAGTATATGGACGAGGTCACCTTCCCCTGTAAGTGCGGCGGTAGGATGACGAGAGTTCCCGAGGTGCTTGACTGCTGGTTTGAGTCGGGAAGCGTTCCCTTCGCTCAGAAGCACTATCCCTTTGAGAACAAGGAGTGGTTTGAGAGCCACTTCCCCTGCGACTTCATCGTAGAGTACACAGGACAGATACGTTGCTGGTTCTACTACCTGCACGTCCTTGCCGTAGCTCTCTTTGACAGACCTGCCTTCAAGAACTGCGTGGTACACGGTACTATTCTTGACGATACGGGCAAGAAGTTCTCGAAGTCCTCTGCAAACTACACCGACCCTATGGAGATTATGAAGAACAAGGGCACCGACAGCTTCCGTCTCTACCTCTTCCAGTCAAACGCTATGCTTATCGGCGACCTTAAGTTCAAGGACGAGGATATCGACGATTCCTACCGTGAGCTTCTCGCACCCTATTGGAACGCCTGCAAGTTCTTCATCTCTTACGCCAACATCGACGGCTTCAAGCCCGACACTCTCACAGCACCCAAGAGCGATAATCTTCTCGACAAGTGGATTCTCGCAAAGCTCTTTGAGACCGAGCGCACCATCCGAGAGAGCATGGACAGATACGAGGTTGACCAGTACGTAAAGGCGCTCATACCTCTTATGGACGGTCTTACCAATTGGTATATCAGAAACTCGCGCAGAAGATTCTGGGCAAGCGAGATGAGCGAGGACAAGAGATGCGCCTACGAGACGCTCTACTACGTGCTTGTTAACATAACCAAGCTCTTTGCCCCCGTAGCGCCCATTATCGCCGAGGAAATATACAAGACACTCACCGACGAGGACTCGGTACATCTTGCGCTTTGGCCCGAAATTCCCGCGGAGTATGAGAATTCCGCACTCATTCGCGATATAGACGTCGCACAGAGCGTAATTGAGCTTGCGAGAAATATCCGAAACACCAACAGAGTGAAGAACAGACAGCCCCTCTCCCTTCTTCGCATTGCATCCTCAAGCCCTGCCGTAATCGACACGGTAAGACGCTTTGAGACGGTAATTCTTGAGGAGCTTAACGTCAAGAATATCGAAATTATGCAGAGCGTAGAGGACATCGCGACGGTTAAGTACAACCCCAACTTCGCCGCAATCGGACAGAAGTACCCCGACAAAAAGGGACTTATAATCCGTGCGATCAAGACGGGCGAGTACAGGCTTACCGACGATGCGGTTGAGCTTGATCTCGGCGGCGAGACGGTAAGGTGCGACAAGGATATCATTCTCGTGCTTTACGAGGCAAAGGACGGCCTCGCGGTGGCGAGCGCGCAGGAGATAGTAGTATCGCTTGACCTCACCATAACCGACGAGCTTCTTCGCGAGGGATGCGCGCGTGAGATAATCCGTTCCATCCAGGACGCAAGAAAGCAGCTCGGCTGTGAGATCGTTGACGAGATAAAGATAGCCTTCATCGAGGGTACCGCACCCGAGGGCTTTGCCGACTACATCACGGGAGAGACCTTAAGCAGAATATGCGAAATCGACACCCCCGACACCGTAATCGACGTCGACGGAATTAAAATCGCCGTAAAGAGATAAAAACGCTTCATTTATAAGAGGTATTATGCGATATGCGTAATGCCTCTTTTTTTACCCAAAATCCTCGTTATCAAAGAACAGGGCGAGGCGATGCGAGGCATCGCGTCGATATATTTGCTTTGTGGACAAAGCAAATTCGATATGTGCTTTGCACTCGATATGCACACCTTGCGGTGTGTCGATATGCCTTGCAAGCAAGGCGTGATAAGGCACGCAGAGCGTGCTTCTAATTTTCGCGAAATGAATAAAGTAATCATTTCGCCGCCACAGGCGGTGCCGAAAATTAGCTCCGAACGAGCTTGGGTATCAAGGCGCGGGCTTTGCCGAGCATGAAGGGCGTGAAAGGTTTTGTACCACGGTGCGCGACCGCACGATTGTAGGGCGGGGGAGGCGATGCGAGGCATCGCGTCGATATATTTGCTTTGTGGACAAAGCAAATTCGATATGCGCTTCGCGCTCGATATGCACACCTTGCGGTGTGTCGATATGCCTTGCAAGCAAGGCGTGATATTTGCCCGCCGTATACGCTTCGCACTTTGTACGATTGAAAATAGGTTGCGTGAAAATGAAAAAATAGGGCGGGACGGTTGAAAAATATATTCCGATATGATATACTAAAGCTAAAGAGGCATATCGGCACAGCCGATATGCGCTTGATAACATCGGGGAGAGCTTCCCCTGACAGGAGATGCCTTATGAAGAAAAGAAAGCTTATATCCGTCCTACTGATTATTGCAATTTTCTCGTCGCTTGTGACGCTTATCTCGCTTCCCGCGCTTGCGGAGGGGAATGAGGTGTCGATGTCACTCGACTACGGTGAGAGCTGGGTGGACTTTGCCACTCTTGACGATTTCCTCTATGCTGTAAGCGAGGGGGAGTATGCGGGGGAGGATAGTTACTATGTAAAGCTTCTCTCGGATATTACCGTCACCGAGACGATAGTTATACCGACGGGCACCTTTGAAATCTACTTTGACGGTCACACTATAACCCCGTCACCCTCTATGACCGAGGGGGCGGTTATGTCCTTCGTCGGAGATGCGTACGTATATCTTAACGGTCTTTACGATTCCTGGAGCTCCGAGACGGGCGGAATTGATGCGGGCGCGCTTACCGCAATTTCTGTAGGCGGTGAGTTTGGCGGCTCCTACGGAAGCCCAGGCGTCTACGTCGGCGGTGTTGAGGTCTCGGGAGCTACCGCGATAGAGCTGAAGAAAACCGAATCCTATGGCGGCGCGTGTATCGATATTGCCGACGGTGCTATCGTTAAGTCCACCGTCACCTCGGCTATCGTAAGTGATAACGAGGCACAAGAGGATCTGCCCACCCTCAATATCAGGAGCTGTGAGCTTATATCGCCCGACGGCGTGGCTGAGGTTGATGTAAACGCACCCTTTATTATTAACGAAGATCCTGCAAGCGATATCACCGTAAGGCTCGACGGCGCGCCTACCGTGCTTGAAAACGAGAGTGGCTACTCCTGCGTTCGCTATATCGCAAAATCCGACACAGCATTCTCGGGCTCCTCGCTTCCGTACGGATATTACGTAACGAAGGACGGTACCACCCGTGTCAGCTTTGACAGTGACGATATCCTGTCGGTTACCGCAGGGGAGGAGTACTTCATCGACCGACTCGAGGATTATTACTACATCTATGCTACCAACTGGGGTGTTGATACCGTGGAGCGCGTTATGCCCGACGAGAGCACTCCGCTTCACTACACCGAGAAGAGCGGTGTCGCGGTTAAGATCAAGGTTGTACCCTATACCGAGAACACAGTCGAGGATATCGTTATAACCCTTAAGAACTCGGTTGGCGATGACCTCGCGTTTACCCGTACGGTCGTTGACTATGAGGGCACCGAGGTAATTGAGGTGACCTTCACTATGCCCGAGGATACGGTCGAGCTTACGGCAGAGCCTGTCGGCACCACCTACACAGTCACCAAGGTGACACCCGAGGCGGGCGGTGATTTTGAGGTTGACAGGACCGAGGCGGCAGAGGGCGAGATAATTGCCGTTACGCTGTCCCCCGAGGCAGGCTACGTTATGTCAAGGATATATATTATTGACGGCGAAAGCAAGATCGACCTTTTCGCGTTCTCCTACTACCATTACGCAAATGCCGAAAAGAACAGCGTAATACTTCCCGACACCTATTACTTCTATATGCCTCCCTCGGATATCGAGATATCCGTCGAGTACGTGCGCGGCGCGATAGTCTACTTCAGAGCACCGAATACCGAGACCTGGTCGGTTGCCGCAAGGGCAATATACCGCGAGAGTGAGCATGCCTCTCACTACTATAATGCGGCGAGCGACACCGTCGACGTAGAGGGTGATGAGCTTCATCAGTATCTCATTCCCGAGCAGGCGCTCGACTTCTTCGTACAGAACTATATGGTAGGTATGCCCTCTCACCTTATCCCGACAGGCCCCACCTGGTCGAAATGGTACGATGTTGAGGCAAACAAGGTATATGAGTTTGAGCTTGCCGCAAGCGACCCCTACGAGGACCTCGTTCCCGAGGGTAGCGAGGGTGGCGAGGGCGGCTCTACCCCCGAGCCTACACCTCCCCCCGAGGGCGGCGGTGGCGATGACCCTGAGCAGGAGGGCGGCACGCCTATCCCCGCACCCGACGGTGGCACAGGCGGCGGTGAGGGAGCTACCACCCCCGAGCCTACACCTACACCCCCCGCCACGGGCGGTGAGGGAAGCACCGCGCCCGACACCGATAAGACCCCCGACACCGATAAGACCCCCGCGGGCGATGCCAAGCCCGCGCCCGATAACGGTAAAGACGGTGAGATAGAAATGGCAAGCCCCGAGGTTATTAAAATAGCCACGGTAATTGCCATAGCTCTTTGCGTATTCCTCTACGCCTACCTTCTTATCAAGGACGCAAACTATAAGGATATATTCAATATCTTCCGCGATTAAAGCCGTGCCGACAGGGCTTGCGGCTTACCCGCGTAATTAAACCTTAAAACTTTAGAGCCTAAAACAACACGGCATACCCCTTTGAGGTATGCCGTGCTTTTTTATATAGCGGTATTGCCTACCGCCCCACTCAAAAAGAATAAAATAAAGCTTACACCACCGCCGTGTTTTCAAGCACACTTTTGCTTGCGAAGCCGAGACCTACGGAAAAAAGCACACCGCCCGCAAGGCACAAAAGCGTATGAAGCAGAGTTGCCGTCAGAGGCGTTATCAGAGATACGGTCATAAAAAGAAGCATCCCGCCGCCGAGTGAGCCTACGATAGAGAGCCAGGCGGTTCTTTTTGCCGCTACGCTGATAAGCACGAAAATAGGCACGAATACCGCCATAAGACATATTTTTGCCAGCATACACAGCACAAGATTTGCGAAAGAAAAGCCTACCGTCTCAAAGGACAGTCCCGCGATAGCACCGCCGAGGATCGCGCCTATGAAATAAAGGATAAGCATAAGCGCGCCGACGGATATACCCATCAGGGTTTTTGAGATTACATAGTCGCCCCTTCTTGCTCTTGCGGTAAAGAGATTTTTTGAAAAGCCCGACCTGAAATCATCCGATATGAAAAGGCACACGAACACCGCAATTCCCATAAATGCCATATTGATATTGCACATAGCCATAACATCCATACCGCTAGCATCTGCACCGCCCTCGGTAGGAAGCGTGCCTATCTGTTGCCAGGTGTTTTCAGGACCGTGAATAACCGTCTGCACACCCGTCTGCGGATCTGTTGATACCGTACCGTCCATCATACTCATCATAACCGTCATAAGTACAGGCGTGACAAGAGCGATAAGCAATATAATATATACAAGCCTCGACTTCAGCGCGCGCCTTATGTCCACAGAAAGCATGCTTTTTAAAGATGACGAGCGAGTTCTTTTCTTAAAATTTATATTTTCCATTTATCTGCCCCCATTCATAAGGTCGATATAGTATTCCTCAAGGCTGATTCTGTCGCGCTTTATCTCGGTCGCGTAGATCCCAGCCTCAAAAAGATACTTTACTACATCCTCGGTAGGTACATTGTCATATACACGCAAAAAGCCCGCCTCGTCCTCTTCTGTGCGCGAATACTTAATGCCGAGAAGCGCCCTCGCGCGGCCACGCTCTTCACACCTGATACCGATATAGGTGGGGCAATCGGCATCAAGCTCATCCGCGGTCATCTCGTCAAGCATTTTTCCGTGACGGATAATTCCGTAGTGGGTAGCAACCTTCTGAAGCTCGGACAGAAGGTGAGAGGATACGATTACCGTGCGGGTACCGTCCTTCACGATATCAAGAAATACCTCGCGCATAATACGCATGCCGTCCGCGTCAAGTCCGTTCAGCGGCTCGTCAAGCACCAGAAGATAAGGCTCACCGAGAAGCGCCATTGCGATGCCCACCCTCTGCTTCATACCGAGCGAGCAGTTCTTGTATTTGTTTCCTGCCGCGCCCTCCATACGGACAAGCTTAAGCATCTCTATGACCTTCGCCTCGGCATCCTCAAGCCCCAGGTTATCTGCCGCAAGCATCATATTGTCAAATACCGAAAGCGAGGGAAAGCACCCTGGTGCCTCGATAAGCACGCCTACCCGCTCTCTCACAGCCTCATCGGTGTAATCTCTGCCGAAAAGCCTGATTTCGCCCGCGTCCTTTTTTATTAGTCCGCATATCATCTTTTCGGTGGTCGACTTGCCCGAGCCGTTCTCACCGATAAAGCCGTATATTGCACCCGCGGGCACGGTCATATCCAGCCCCGCGACCGCCGTCTTTTCACCAAAGCGCTTTACTGCGCCTCTTATTTCAACCGCATTCATACCGAGCCTCCTTAATATACGTCGCATCTGTCAAGCACCAGCGTGCCGAGAAGATTGTAGATTACAGCCCACGATAGGGACACCAAAAGACAGATAATAAGAGTTCCTAGCCCCGACGAAAGACAGGCGTTTACCGACGAGCCGTAAAGGAAGATATTTAGAAACGAGGGATCAAGCGACAGCCCATCTGCTATTGCCGCGGCACCGATAATCAGAATACCCGTACCGAAGAAGAAGGATGAGGCAACGCCAAGTCCGAAGTATCTTCTGAAGATTATATTTAAAAAGGTATAAAGGCTAGCCCAGCCGAGCGACATTACGCACTTGCCGAGTATGGCTAAAATAAGCGAGGGCACGTTTACCGCCGTATCGTAGCCGACGAGAAGCCCCGCCACGGTTCCGCCTATAAAATAGGATACACACATGCACACCATAGCAAAGGCACAGGTGAGAGACTTTGATATCATATAATCCTGCTTTTTGGGGTGAGATGTAAACAATTGTTTAACATATCCCGAGTTATAATCGTGCCCTATGAATATTGAAACCATTATACCGCCAAAGATATATACCATATTCATATTGGCGTAATCGGCAATGCTCTTTACTACATAAAGCGGCTCGCCCGCGGCAATTATCTGCCATACATTAGAGTACAGAGGCGTACTCGCGGCACCGTCAGGCCCAGGCATCACCGTCATAGCCGAGACCATCGCGGGGATAATTGCGGATATCGCAAGGAAGATATAGAAAAGCGGGGTATTCAAGAGGCGGTAAAAATCAACGCCCAGCATACCGAGAATTCGCTCTTTAAGGGTTGGCTCTTTAAATTCTGTTTTCATTCTTATTCCCCCCATCCCGACATAAGCTCTGTGTAGTATTCAAGAAGTCCAATCTTGTTTTTGGATAGCTCGCAGGGGATACATCCGCCCTCGCAAAGAAGCTTCACCACCGAGGCGCTGTCGTCCTCGTCATAAACGCGGATATATCCGTCCACAGCTCTTATGTTACCGTAGGTATCTTTAAGTATTTTGTATGCCCTGTCCATATCCTGACACTTAAGCGAGAGGTAAGAGCGTGACCTACCCTCAAGCTCGCTTGCCGAAAGCTCGGCTACCATACGGCCTCGGCAGATTACACCGTAGTGTGTGGCTATCTTCTCAAGCTCTGAAAGAATATGTGATGAGATAAGCACCGTACAGCCGTGTGTCCTTGTGATATCAACGAGTATCTCGCGCATAATACGCATACCGTCTGTATCAAGACCGTTTATAGGCTCGTCGAGAATAAGAAGCGCGGGTTTGCCGAGAAGCGCCATTGCGATGCCTACTCTCTGCTTCATACCGAGTGAGCAGCTCTTGAATTTGAGTGACGCGTTATCTTCCATTCTCACTATTTTAAGCACGCGCATAATTTCACCGTCAATATCGTCAAGCCCGAGATTTATGCACTGCATACGAAGGTTTTGATACACCGACGAGCCTGGAAAGCATCCCGCGTTCTCAATAAGCGCCCCAACTCT
The DNA here is from genome assembly GCA_017935065.1 of Clostridia bacterium. Lineage (GTDB taxonomy): Bacteria > Bacillota > Clostridia > Oscillospirales > CAG-272 > UBA1740. The sequence continues at coordinate 3,810 of JAGBIF010000038.1, read as the reverse complement.
TATGCGTACGCCCGCATCGTTATAATCCCTGCCGAAGAGCTTTATCTCGCCCGCGTCTGCCACAAGGTGACCGCAGATAAGCTTTTCGGTAGTCGACTTGCCCGAGCCGTTCTCGCCGATAAAGCCGTAAATAGCCCCCTCTGGCACCGTCATATTGAGACCGTCAAGAGCGTACATACCGCGAAAGCTCTTTGTAAGCCCTCTTATTTCAATTGCGTTCATTTTCTACCCCCAATTTCGCATTTTACGGTATAATTATAATCAAGTGATGTTTTTGTAATTTTTAAGAAATGTTGCTGTTTTGTTAAAGTGAGTGCTTAAAGCATCGGCGCGAATATGCGTACCACCGCGCGAAGAAAGCGGGTAGGAAGGTTGGTCCTCAACATATCCCTCGTGACGGGCATGGATCTTTCAAATATGTCGCGAATATCCTCATCAATTGCCCCTACCGTTTCGGTGCCGTAAAGGAGCACCCCGTTTTCAAAATGATGCACAAGACTGCGGTAGTCAAGATTTATAGTACCTATCATAGCCATTCTGCCGTCGGCAACATAGCACTTTGAGTGTATAAAGCCTGGGGTGTATTCGTATATTTTGACCCCCGCCGAGATAAGGCGCTGATAAAAGCTTCTTGTCATACTGAACACCAATCTTTTGTCGGGAATATGCGGCAGTACAATTCTTACGTCCACCCCGCGAAGCGCGGCATTTTCAATCGCCGAGCAAAGCTCATTGTCAATAATAAGATAAGGTGAGGTCATCCACATATACCTCGTCGCGTATGCAAGCATATTCTGTATAACGCACTTCCCGACCTGCCTTTCATATATCGGGCGCGGACCGTCACCAAAGGGAATTACATAGCCTGTTACCCCGTGCTTTGGATTTTTCGGATAAAGCCCCTCTATGTAGGTGGGCATTTTCTTTACATTAATTCCGTAGTCAATGAGGAAAAGATGCGTCAGCTCATATACCGCATCCCCCTCAAGGCGGATAGCAGTGTCCTTCCAATGACCAAACCTCACAACCTCGTTTATATATTCGTCTGCGATATTCACCCCGCCCGTATAGCCGATATGTCCGTCAATTACGGTTATCTTGCGGTGTGAGCGATTGTTGAATTCACTGTCCGCGTTACCCTTAAGCCTTGAAAAGGGGGTGGCTTCAATTCCGTAAGATTTTAAGGTCTTACAGTAATCCCCTGGCAGAGTTGACATACAGCCGATATCATCATACAGCAGCTTTACATCTACACCATCTTTCGCCTTTTTCTTCAGTATATCAAGTATTGAGCCCCAGAATTTTCCGTCCTCAATAATGAAGTATTCCATATAGATGAATTTTTCTGCCCCATTAAGGTCCTCAAGCAGCGCCTTGTGCATATCCTCACCAAGGGGGAAGAATTTGGTTTTCGTATTGCTAAAGACACCTGTTTCGGCAATATTCATCAGCATCCTCGCCTGCGACGCGGCGGCCGCATCCTCTGCTTCAAGCGCTTCAAGATTTTCCTCACTGTTGTAGCTGTATGCGTTGTCCTTCAGGTCGCGAAGCCTCTTTCTGAACTTTTTCTCAAGCGTCCTTGAATAAAAGAGAAAGTAGAGCATAAATCCGCCGATAGGAATAATAAGCACGAATAGCAGCCACGGCACCTTATAGTCAGGGTTGTCGTCAGAGGCTATTATCTTTATCACGCAGAATATCTCTGTCGCGAAGGCGGCAAGGTAAAAGTATGGCACAAAATAACACATAGCCGTAGTAATAGCAATAATAGCAAGCACCTCAAAAAGTGTGATAAAGCCTGCAATGATATATCTTACGGGAATGTAGTTAATTTCCCTTGTATGTACATTTTTATTTACTTTATACTTGATTGTTTTCTTCATTTTTACCTCTTATAACAAATGAGGTAAGCGAAAAACACCTACCTCACTTGGTCTTTATTTCTTTCTTGCTGCCTCGAGGCGCGCTTCGGCCTCGGCGCGCCTCTTCTCGGCTGCCGCGATTTTTTCGTCGCGCTCTTCCTGCGCCCGAGCCTCTCTTTCGGCGGGTGTCATATGCGCATCGTCCCAGTGTGCCTTTGCATCTGCTTTAGCGCGTGCGAAGGTGTTGTGTGCGCGGTTTTCCTCAAAGCTCGCCCTTGCTTCAGCCTTGCGTGCGGCAAACTCTGCCTTGTCTACCTCGTGCTGTGCCTTAGCACTTCTTTTCATATCTCCAAATGCCTTTTTGAAAAAACTGATAAGTCCCATAACCTATCCCCTTTATTAAATTATTTTCGCCTTTTGCGAATTACAGGCATATTTTATCCCTCGGTTGTTTTTGAATTTTTGGCAAAATGTTTTTGTTTTGTTAAAGTAAAATTTTCTTTGGGTGTCAGCTATTAAAAACAGTAAATACGCAAAACTAATTGACACTTTTACCAATTTGTGCTATAATCTTAACACGCCACCCCTAGGCGGAAGCTTAAGAAAAGGAAATACTTAGCGTGAAAGTTATGTAACATCTATTCTTTCGGATAGTTGGTTTCACGCCCGAATTTTCGCGATTTGGAGCCTTAGTCCAAATCGTCACGCCAAGCGTGATACCGAAAATTCATCAACAATTTGTGCGGTCGCCTATGGCGACGGAATGGAGATTATTATGGAAAAAATACGCATAGTTACCGATTCCTCGTCGGATATAACCGCGCTTGATATGATAGATTTTGCCTTTGCGCCGATGAAGGTTATCACCAAGGAGCGCGAGTTTTGTGACGATACCTCGCTCGACGTCTCTGAAATGGTTAGCTTTCTTCTTAAATATAAGGGACGCTCGCAAAGCTCTTGCCCGAACGTCACCGAGTGGCTGAACGCCTTTGAGGGAGCCGAGAGGATCATCTGCATCACGATTACAAGCGGAATGTCGGGAAGCTTCAACTCGGCATCTGCCGCCGCCAGACAGTATGAGAGCGAGGGGCGGGGAAGGGTGTTCGTGCTTGACTCGCTTTCGGCAGGCCCTGAAATCACGCTTATAACGAGAAGGGTAGCCGAGCTTATACAAGAGGGGCTTTCCTTTGATGAGATTTGTGACAGGACGAGGGAATACGCCAAGACCACGGGCCTTGTCTTTATGCTCAAGTCGTTAAAGAACTTTGCCAATAACGGCAGAATATCCCCCATCGTCGCAAAGATAGTAGGCATTGCGGGAATATGCATCGTAGGTCGCGCAAGTGACGAGGGAACGCTTGAGCCTATGCAGAAGTGTCGCGGTGAAAGACGCGCCCTTATCGCCATCTGTGACGAGCTTGCCTCGCGCGGTGTAACCTCAGGAAGAATAAGCATCGGTCATTGCAACAACGAGGCGGGCGCAAACACCCTCGCGGGTATGCTTCGCGAAAGATTTAACTCTGTCGATATAGAAATCCACCCCATGCGCGGTCTATGCTCATTCTACGCCGAGGACGGCGGCGTGCTTGTGGGGTATGAGCGACGCTGAGCGTCGCGGTGCCTCTGCCTTCCCTTGTGAGGGAAGGGGGACCGCTTGCGGTGGATGAGTAGTCATACTAAGCACAATACTGTACAAAGTGCTTGCCTTACACGGCGGGAGTAAACCCCCGCCCTACTGTGAATTTTCGCAAAACGCAAACAAGCGCGCGTTTTGTCGCCTATGGCGATACCGAAAATTCGGTCGGGCTTTGGCGGTGTACCATAGGACGGAGGCGAAGCGAGGCTTCGCGTCGATATATTTGCTTTGTGGACAAAGCAAATTCGATATGCGCTTCGCGCTCGATATGCACACCTTGCGGTGTGTCGATATGCCTTGCAAGCAAGGCGT
>JAGBIF010000006.1 GCA_017935065.1 Clostridia bacterium | reverse complement strand
TTTTCTCGGCTTTGTTCGCGGTTGGTTTCTTTAAGTTTTTCTCATTTGCCACTGTTCTCACTTCGCTTTTTGTAATGAAAAAGCACCTTGCCCGAAAGCAAAGTGCCGTAAGTTATTTGAGTATATAGAAAGCACACCGCGAGGACGGTGTGCCGAGGGGTTATTAATACCACATAACTGCTGATGCTTCTTTTATTACGGATTCTTTCGACAATTCAATCAAACGATCAATTGCGTGAGATGCGTATGTTTCTTCTTTAAAGAACAGCCTTCCCTCAAAACACGATGGGCGATGTTCTACAATTTGGTGCGTATTTATGTCAACTGCTATATATCCACCTTTTTCTCCGCCCTCGGGGAAATAATCGCATGAAATAATGTCATTATTCAATTTTATAGATTTAAGTATAACCATGAATTACCTCTTTGTTTTCTTTGATCTTATCATTTCAGAATAATTGAATTCTTCGCTTGCCATTGCATGCGCTTTGTCCTGTGAAATCCCTTTTTGAACATATTCCATTTCTCTAATCTCGTGTTTTAGCAACACAATATCCTCGGGCAGCATGTTACCATTTATAAGACTTTGCCATGAGCGAGCCATATCACAATCGGGCACAAACCTACTTTTCCCCGTTGCCAAGTCATGTTCATCGACAAAAATATAATTTTAATATCTTGAATAACACTGGCGGGAATACCTGTGTTTTTTGCAATCGCAGGAACATCATCCACGCGGCGGCGAATCTCTTCATAATACCGTTCCGCGCGTGCTTTTCCTCTTTCCACTCTTTCATTTTATCACCTACCATATAATTTGTCAATACTAGAAAGTAGGTGCAACAACAATGAAATGTCGCTGAATATGCCTCATCATATGTGAGCAGCTTATGATATTGTAATTATATCATAGGTATGGGGGTGAATATCAAGTGAATTTAGGGTGAATTTGAGGGAATATTTTTTAGAGCAGTCAATTATAGGAAAGGCTCTCTGTGAGGAAAATCCTCACAGAGAGCCTTTTTATTATGTCAGAGCTTAATTAGTCAACGTTGTAGAAGTCAACGAGCTTCTTAAGTCTCTCGTACTTAGCCTTAGCGGTTGCCTCTGCCTTTGCAAAGAGCTCCTTTGCTCTCTCAGGGAATGCCTGAGCAAGACGGGTGTAACGCGCCTCTCCGCCGATGAAGTCCTGATAGGATGCAGTAGGCTCCTTAGAGTCAAGCGAGAAGGGATTCTTGCCCTCTGCCTTGAGTGCAGGATTGTATCTGAACATCTGCCAGTAGCCTGCCTCAACTGCCTTCTTCATTTCCTCCTGGCAGTTAGTCATACCGCCCTTGATCGAGTGCATCTCACAGGGAGCGTAGCCGATTACGATAGAAGGTCCGGGATAAGCCTCTGCCTCTGCAAGTGCCTTGAGAGTCTGGCTCATATCAGCGCCCATAGCGATCTGAGCAACGTATACGTAGCCGTAGGACATTGCGATCTCTGCAAGGTTCTTCTTGCCGATTGCCTTACCTGCTGCCGCGAACTGTGCAACCTGACCGATGTTGGATGCCTTGGATGCCTGTCCGCCAGTGTTGGAGTAAACCTCGGTATCGAATACCATAATGTTTACATCCTCGCCCGATGCGATTACGTGGTCAAGACCGCCGAAGCCGATATCGTATGCCCAACCGTCTCCACCGAAGATCCATACTGCCTTCTTGGAAAGGTACTGCTTCTCTGCAAGTATCTTAGCGCGAAGCTCGCAGTCGCAGTCGCAAGCCTCAAGCATTGCAACGAGTGCCTTGGTAGCAGTCTCGTTAGCCTTACCGTCGTTAAGGGTGTTAAGATAGTTGTCAACAACCTCTGCCTTAGCGCTGTCGGTGATGCTCTCACGAAGCGTCTTAACGTAGCCGATAAGCTTCTCGCGGATGGTCTTCTGACCGATATACATACCGAGACCGTGCTCAGCGTTATCCTCGAAGAGTGAGTTAGCCCAAGCAGGACCTCTGCCCGACTCGTTGTTTACGGTGTAGGGAGTTGCAGGTGCCGAGCCGCCCCAGATGGACGAGCATCCCGTTGCGTTGGAGATGAACATTCTCTCACCGAAGAGCTGGGTGATAAGTCTTGCGTAGGAGGTCTCTGCACAGCCTGCGCAAGAGCCCGAGTACTCAAGGAGGGGCTGCTTGAACTGGCTGCCCTTAATGGTAACGTTGATAAGCTCGCTCTTTTCCTTAACGTTTGCTACCGCGTAGTCATAAGCCGCCTGCTGGTCAAGCTGAGTAGCGATAGGCTTCATCTCGAGAGCGGTGCCGAGCTTAGGATTCTTGTTAACGGGACATGCCTTAACGCAAAGAGTACATCCCATACAGTCAAGGGGCGATACAGACATCATAAACTTGTATGCCTTGAGGTTAGCCTTACCGTCTGCAAGCTTGGAAACGGCAGGTGCGTTAGCAGCCTCGTCAGCATCCATAGCAAAGGGACGGATACAAGCGTGAGGACATACGAATGCGCAGGTGTTACACTGGATACATGCCTCGGGATTCCACTGAGGAACGGTTACGGCAACGCCGCGCTTCTCAAATGCCGCGGAGCCCTGGGGGAAGGTACCGTCCGCATACTTTGCGAATGCCGAAACGGTAAGCGCGTCACCCTTCATTGCGCCAACGGGGTTAACGATATCGTTTACGAAGTCAACGAGGTCTGCTCTCTTACCCGTAACAGGTGCTGCGGGTGCGGTAGTGCCTGCGTTCTTCCAAGCGTCGGGAACTGCAACCTCGTGGATTGCGTCCTTACCTGCGTCGATTGCCGCATAGTTGAGGTCAACGATAGCCTGTCCCTTCTTAATGTAGGACTTGTATGCGGCCTTCTTCATATACTCGATAGCCTCGTCGATGGGAAGGATCTTAGCGAGGGTGAAGAATGCCGACTGAAGAACGGTGTTCTTAACCTTTGCGTTACCGAGACCGATTGCGAGCTGGGTTGCGTTGATGGTGTAGAACTTGATACCGTTGTTAGCGATATAGCTCTTAACCGATGCGGGAAGGTGAGCGTCAAGCTCGGCATCGGTCCACTGGCAGTCAAGAAGGAAGGTACCGCCGGGCTTAACGTCCGAAATCATATCGTACTTGGTAAGATATGCGCTGTTGTGGCAGGCAACGAAATCTGCCTTATTGATATAATAGGAGGATTTGATGGGTGAATCACCGAATCTTAAGTGAGAAATAGTGATACCGCCCGTCTTCTTCGAGTCATACTGGAAGTATGCCTGAATAAACTTGTCGGTGTGGTCACCGATAATCTTGATGGAGTTCTTGTTAGCACCAACGGTACCGTCTCCGCCGAGACCCCAGAACTTGCACTGGATCATATCAGAGGGCGAGGTGTCGGGAGCTGCCTTTTCCTCAAGAGAGAGGTTAGTAAGGTCGTCTACGATACCAACGGTAAAGTGATTCTTGGGAGCGTCCTTCGCAAGGTTCTCGTAAACCGCGAAGATAGATGCGGGAGTGGTGTCCTTAGAGCCAAGACCGTATCTTCCGCCGACAACCTTAACGTCGCATCTTCCGCACTCGTTAAGAGCGGTAACAACGTCGAGGTAAAGGGGCTCGCCGAGAGAGCCGGGCTCCTTGGTTCTGTCAAGAACAGCAACGCGCTTTGCGGTAGCGGGAATAGCCTCGGAAAGCTTTTCTGCAACGAAGGGACGGTAAAGTCTTACCTTAACAAGACCAACCTTTTCGCCCTTAGCGGTGAGGTAGTCGATAACCTCCTCAGCAACGTCACATACCGAGCCCATAGCGATGATAACGCGGTCTGCATCGGGTGCGCCGTAGTAGTTGAAGAGCTTGTAATCGGTGCCGAGCTTAGCGTTAACCTTGTCCATATACTCCTCTACGACCGCGGGAAGAGCATCATAGTAGGGGTTGCACGCCTCTCTGTGCTGGAAGAAGATATCGCCGTTCTCTGCCGAGCCGCGAAGCGCGGGTGTTTCAGGGTTGAGCGAGCGGTTACGGAATGCGGCAACCGCATCCATATCAACCATCTCCGCGAGGTCCTTGTAGTCCCAAGCGGCTACCTTCTGAATCTCGTGAGAGGTACGGAAGCCGTCGAAGAAGTTAAGGAAGGGAACTCTTGACTTGATAGTAGCAAGGTGCGCAACCGCGCCAAGGTCCATAATCTCCTGGGGGTTGGTCTCTGCAAGCATTGCAAAGCCCGTCTGACGGCAAGCATATACGTCAGAGTGGTCGCCGAAGATGTTGAGCGCGTGAGACGCAACGCATCTTGCGGAAACGTGGATTACGCAGGGAAGAAGCTCACCTGCAATCTTATACATATTGGGAATCATAAGAAGAAGTCCCTGCGATGCAGTATAGGTGGTGGTAAGCGCACCTGCTGCAAGCGAGCCGTGAACTGCTCCTGCTGCTCCTGCCTCGGACTGCATCTCAACAACCTTAACGTTCTCGCCAAAGATGTTCTTTGCGGGCTCGCCAAAGATGTTCTTGTTTGACGCACTCCAAGTGTCGGTCACCTCAGCCATAGGGCTAGAGGGCGTGATGGGGTAGATGCCGGCAACCTCGGTGAACGCATACGATACGTGTGCGGCCGCTGTGTTACCGTCCATAGAAATTTTCTTTCTTTCTACCATGGTAAATCCTCCGTATTTTAATAAAATTTATAAACCTTAAGAAATGGCAGGCTGCAAGCCATACCTATAATATTGTAGCATATATTTTAAAAAATGTAAAGTATATTTTAATTAAATATCCTGGGAATTTGACATTTTTTTCACATATACCGAAAATGCACCCGCATGTGTACCTGCCGTAGAGCAGGTACGCAAGGAAATTTGCTTCGCAAATGTGAAATGTCCGCTTACGCGGACGTGGGCAAATTTCATTTCACATCGAGCAGGGCGAGATATTTCACAATGTGCGTTAGCACATTATTTCACGTTTTGCAAAAGCAAAACATTTCACTATATGCTTTTGTGCCTACAAAAGCAGTGCTTCTTGTGGCTTAATTAAAGACTACAAATCAATTGACAAAAGCGACGCAAAGGCACTTATGGCAAAATCGCCATAAGTGCCTTTTACTACCTACCGAGAGGTGCTAAAACAACCAGCAAAAGCATTTATTTGAATGCTTAATATAGTGCGGTAGCACAGTAAGTTAATCGTCTTTACTTTTTGGATCAAATTCGGGGAAACAAAGCAAAAAATAGTCGCATTCGTCGCAACAACATTCAAAGACTTGTTCTCCGTTGCCAAGACAAACGGCAGGCTCTTCGGGCGTGATTTCTACGCCGTTAATATCTATCACCTTTTTGGAAATGTTTTTACTCATACATTCACCTCATCAGCACATAAAAAAGTGCGCCCCAAAAGGAACGCACCGAAAAAATGCATCCCTCTCATTGTTGCTACACAAATGCTCGACCGTTGAAGGTATGAGGAAAGAGAGAAAACACTTTTTACCAAAGTATTTCCCCTTCAACGGTTAAAAATATGCAATTTGTGTAGCGTATATATTGTACCACATTTCTGCCGTTTTGTCAATAAAACTTGAGAATTTGACAAAACATTGTTGTCTTTAATTATGTCAGTGCTTGTCAAGAAAAAAGGACGAAGAATCTTAACAATTCTCCGTCCTTTTCCTGTCGGTAAGAGTTGTTCCATTGGATACTGCCGCTTTCGCGCCCTATACCTGCCGTCAGGTGAAAAAGGCTAACAGCTCATCCCTTGTTATAAGTAGATTGAGCGCCGCGAGGAACGCCTTGGCACTCATTCCCATAGGAAGCGAGAGCTCGCCCGCTATTCTGTCGCGCAAAGTCTGTGAGCCGTCAGTGCCCGTAAGACCGAGCGAATAAAGCTCGGTGGGGGTAATATCCCCGACAGAGGCAGTCGCGCCCTCGGTATCGAGATAAGGGGACAGCACCCGACGAAGCACCTCACCGCCGACGCCCTCGACACCGAGAAGCCCCGCGGCTCCCGCGTGTCGCTTTCGCCTTTCCTTTCCCGAAAGCTCGGGTATGTAGAGATGGATAAGCCTGTCCCTCGGGACAAGCCCCGACACGAAGGCGCGTATCTGTCTGCCCCCGCCGTCGGAGTCGGTGAGCAGAAGTATCCCATCCCCCGACAGTCTTTTGATGAGAGCGCGCTTTTCCTCGGAATTAAAGATGCCGAAGCCGTCGGTGGTGATAACCGTACCATCAACCATACCAAGCACCGCCGACTTATCGTATCTTCCCTCGACTATAAGCGGAAGCCTCAGGCGCGGTCTTTTCGGGGCGGAATTATTTTCACTCATCAAGCTCTGCCTCCTTCCCAAGCCTGTGCCGACATATATCCGAAAGAGGACAGCTCCCGCACAGAGGTGAGCGCGCGGTGCATACCTCGCGGCCGAAGGTCACCACCCTGTGACAAAGCTCTGCACCGTCAAGAAATTCATCGGTATCCCTCATTATTTTTTCTATTTTATCAGCATCCCTTAATTTTTCGGGATACATTCCAAGCCTTGCAAACACCGTCATAAAATGCGTGTCGCAGACCACCGCGGGTCCTTCGTATATATCACCGATTATAAGATTTGCCGTCTTTCTTCCAACACCGGGCAGCGACAGAAGCTCATCCATAGAGGACGGCACTCTGCCACCAAATCGCAAAAGCACCTCGCGTGAGGCATCAACGATATTCGCGGCCTTCATTCTGAAAAGACCTATCGGGCGAATAATTCTCGCCACATCCTCAACATCCGCATTGGCGAGAGCCTCACAATCAGGGTATTTTGCAAATAGTTCTTTGCATATTTCGTTAACTCGCGCATCTGTGCATTGCGCGGAAAGTCTTGTCATTATCAAAAGGCGCCAAGGGTCTCCCTCGTAATTCAGCGCGCATTTTGCCTCGGGATAATGAGCGCTGAGGCGCTCTCTTACAATAGCTAAAAGTCTTTTTCTTTTTGTCCTATTCACCTGTGTCACCCTCAAGAATTTTATCACAAAGCTCGCTGACGAGCGAAAGGGACAGGCCTATAACCGTATCCATATCCCCGTTTATATGCGTGACGAATTTCCCCGCCTCGCCCTGTATTCCGTAGGAGCCTGCCTTGTCAAACGGCTCACCCGTTTTGATATATTCGTCAATTTCCTCGCGCGACAGCTCCTTAAAAAACACCTCGGTCGTAGCAACACCCGAGACGCATCTTCCGCCATAGTGCACGGCAACTCCCGTATGCACCCTGTGCCCTCTGCCCGAGAGCATATTCAGCATCCACTCGGCATCCTCGCGCCCCCTCGGCTTTCCAAGCGGCAGACCGTCGCACTCGACCAGAGTATCCGAGGATATTATAAGCGCTAAGTCTGGTTTTTCCCCAGCGATAGCCGAGCTGTCCGAAAGAAGATAATCATAGGTCGCGCGCCCCTTCTTCCTCGCAAGCTCACGCACTCCGTCTCTTGCGGACATCCGTCCGAGCGACTCGTCGCAATCCCTTACTATTATATCAAATTCAGAAAATAGCTCCGAAAGCAGCTCCCGCCGCCTCGGTGACTTTGATGCAAGTATTACTCTCATAAATAACCCTTTTTCGGGCAAGATACCCTCGCCTAAGCTTCCTTTATTATAATAATATCACCCGTGCGATACAAAAAAGGAGGAAAGCGGACGAGCCGCTTTCCTCTGTCGGTCAAGCAAAATGCTTATTCCGGAAGGTCGTTGTACTCAAGCACAAGCTCCTTAAGTCTCGCTTCCTTCTCTCCGTAGAGAGCGGAGTACTTCTCTGCCATGTTGGTCATGGTGTACTCGGAAGTAGAGATAAGGTTGTGCCATCTGTTAGCAACCGACTCCTCGTCAATAGTGTTGAAGAAGAAGCCGATAGAGTCCTCGAACAGCTTGTCGAAGCAGGTACGAACATTAGCACGGATGTACTTAAGCATCTCGAAGTTACCCTCAACACCGTCTGCTATATCATAGCAAAGGTTAGTGTTCCAGTATTCCTCAAGTATCTCTGTGGAGTGAGTAGACTGATAATGAATGAATGCTGTGCACTGGGTGAACTTCTTGGTGCACCACGAGATACCGCCTGCACGTCCAACAACGTGGATCTGAGTCTGGTAATTCTCGGGGGTGCCGTCAGGCTTGTTAGCTCTGAACAGAGGTGCGGGGATAACACCGAAGCCTCCGATGTCGGGAGTCTTCATGTTCTGGTACTCGGGGTACTCAAGAGAACCAAGAAGGATAACGCCTCCGAAGAGAACCTTACCTCTTGCGAACTGGTTACGGATAGCCTGAAGAGAGGTGGTTCCCCAACGGTTACCGGTCTGGTCGGAAACCGAAATAACGCCGGTAGACTTGAAGAGGTCGGTAAGAGCGTTGGTAAGGCTTACAAGCTCGCTACCGTCCTGAGGATAGTAGTAGTTGTACTTACCCGTAGCGGTGTCAAGCTCCTTGTGGATAACAACGACGGAGGAGGTGTAAACCATTCCTGCCGAGGAAAGACCCGAGGAGGAGGAAAGCGCGAAGCCTACGGTATCACCGAGGTTAGCAACGGTCTCACCCGAATCGTTCTTGTAGATTGCCGCAGAGTACTGAGCAACTCTCTCGTAGGTCCACTTACCTGCCTCAACCTCACCGAAGAGGTCGTTAATGTCCTTAGTGCCGTCACCGGTATAGTCCTCAAGGCCTGCAATGGTACCTGCAACCTGGTTGTACAGCTTTACGTTAACGGGAACGATAAAGAATGCACGAATAAGGTCGATGAAGTAGTCGGATGCAACGACGTACATCTTATCAAGGTTAAGAGTAAGAGAGGTCATAAGCTCGGACATGTATCCGGGGCTCTGATATCCCTGATTCTTGGTCATGAAGTTGTCGCCGTGCTGTCTGGAATAAAGGTTTGCGAAGGAACCGAGAAGTGAGGTCGAAAGAACGTCTGTAAGGAAGTTACAGTACATATCGGGAATCGAGGAAGATCCCGACATAACCTCCTGGTTGATCTTATCGATACACTTGGACCAGCCAAACTCATTGCCCTCCTCGAAGTACGAATACGTAAGAGTTACGTTCGCGTTCTTGAGAGCAGCATCGTTTCTGGTGTCTACCATCTCGTCAATCTTGCTGACGTCGTCGGTCTCACCTGCAAGGAATCTCTCACAGCCGGAGGGAAGCTCCTGCGAGTTGGAGTTCTTTGTCATCTTGAAACGAAGATTGGTCTCCTGGTAGGTGATGTCATCCCACCAAGCCTCTTCATCGCCACCTGTGGTATCGTCGTTGTTGCCGCCACCGCTGGGCTTCTTATTGTCGTCCTTATCAGGATCCTCTTTGTCGCCACAAGCAGTAAGTGCAAACATTCCGAAAACCATAACGATGGCAAGAAGTAAGCAAATAATCTTGTTTTTCATCTTTTCTCCTTTTTTTATTAGCCGCTGTTATTTTCGAAGAGCGAGGCGCGGCGTCTCCCCTTCTTCGTTCGGTAACCCCGTGGCTTGCCGACACTACTCCCGTTAGCAGTGCTAGGCAGGATGGACGCCGACAATACGCCGAAGTCCGATTTCACTCCACTTTACCGTTAATATAATAACACAAATATTTAGGAAATTCAACAACCCGAAAGTAACTTCTACCATTTTACCAACAATATTACCACCCTTTTGTCAATTTTGCACTAAAATAAATAAATAATTTGTGAATAATGTATTAAATCAAAATTAAAGCTAACAATAAAATCAAAAAATATTAAAAATGAGGTCAATACAATATATGAATGATAACCAAAGATTGCTTCGCGAAAGCGCTATGGGATTAAGATGCGCCTGCGAGAGCATAGCTATCGCGAAAAAATACGCGAGGGACAAGAAAATGCGCGACACTCTTTCAAAATACCTGACCGAGCACAGGTCGCTGTATGAGCGCGCGAGGACGCTTCTCGGACATAGCTATCCAAAAGGCACTGCTATGCCGCTTCTGATGACTAAGGTGCATACGGGCATATCGCTTTCCTTGAGAAACGACTCGCCGAGGGTGGCCGACCTTATGCTCAACGGCTGTAATATGGGAATGAAGAGCGTAGCAAGCGCAAAAAATAAAAATCCCGCCGCTACGGCAGAGGCAATCACCGTAGCAAACGAGATAATCCGCACCGAGGAAGCGATGCACAGAGAAATGCTGAAATTTGTAAGATAAGGCGAAGCAAGCGACGGTGCAACCACCAACCGTGTGCGTAGCCTACACGGCGGGAGTAAACCCCCGCCCTACGGGTGCAGATGCGGACAGAGTGCGAAGCGTACACGGCGGGAGAGATCCCGACGCTATGCGTCGCCCTACGGGTTCGACTGCGGGCTTTGCCCTCCGCTCAGGATGACATTTCCCCCGCCCTACAATCAACCCGACGAAGTCGGACTTCATCGCGGAGCGACTTCAGTAGCAAAGCTTTGCTTTGCCTCTTCATCCGCAAAGCGGATTTCATTGCGAGCTTGCCTCGCCTCCCACGCCCGCAGGCATTTCAAGCTCGGCGAAGCCCGAGCATTT
>JAGBIF010000037.1 GCA_017935065.1 Clostridia bacterium | reverse complement strand
AAGCTAAAGAGCGTTACTGTTACCGGTGGTAATATACTTTACGGTGCGTTCTATAATTGCACTTCGCTTACAAGCGTAACTATAGGAAGCGGAGTTACCTCTATCGGTAGGTCTGCATTCCATAATTGCACCTCGCTTGATAAGGTATATATATCGGATATAGCAAAATGGTGCGCTATAGATTTTGATGATGATTCTAATCCTCTGTATTATGCAAAGAAGCTATATATGGTAGGAAGCGAAACTCCTATTACTAATCTTGTAATACCCGAGGGAGTAACTTCTATTCCTACTTATGCATTCAGCAGCGATGCAATCACTAGCGTAACTATCCCGAATAGCGTTACCTCTATCGGCTGGAATGCGTTCCGATATTGCCGTTCGCTCACAAGCATAACGATACCGAATAGCGTTACCTCTATCGGCGGTTATACGTTCGAAGGTTGCACTTCGCTTACAAGTGTAACTATCCCAAATAGCGTTACATCTATCGGCAGTTCTGCGTTCTCGGGTTGCAGCTCGCTTGAAAGTATGACGATACCTTTCGTAGGCGGCAGCAAAAAAGAATCAACCGACACTTATCAATATCCTTTTGGATATATATTCGGTACTGATAGCTATACGGGAGGTACTGCTACGGAGCAATCTTATTACGGTTCTAGTACTTCCAGCATCACATACACTACGTATTACATACCGTCTAAGCTAAAGAGCGTTACTGTTACCGGTGGCAATATACTTTACGGTGCGTTCTATCGTTGCACCTCGCTTACTAGCGTAACTATAGGAAGCGGAGTTACCTCTATCGGAAATTATGCGTTCGAGTATTGCACCTCACTTTTAAACGTAACAATCCCGAATAGCGTTAAATATATCGGCGAGATGGCGTTCTATGATTGCACCTCGCTTATAAGCGTAACGATAGGAAGCGGAGTTACTTATATCGGCTATAGTGCGTTCGAAGATTGCACTTCGCTTGACAAGGTCTATATATCGGATATAGCAAAGTGGTGCGATATTAGCTTCGGTAATAGCTCTTCAAACCCCACTTATTATGCAAAAAAGCTATATATGGTAGGAAGCGATACTCCTATTACTAATCTTGTAATACCAGAGGGTGTTACCTATATCAGCGATTATGCGTTCATAAATTGCGACTCGCTTACAATTGTAACTATACCAAATGGCGTTACCTTTATCAGAAAAGGGGCGTTCGCATATTGCGACTCGCTTACAAGTATAACGATCCCGAATAGCGTTACCTCTATCGGCTGGAATGCGTTCCAATATTGCCGTTCGCTCACAAGCATAACGATACCGAATAGCGTTACCTATATCGGCAATTATGCGTTCCAATATTGCCGTTCGCTCACAAGCATAACGATACCGAATAGCGTTACCTCTATCGGCGGTTATACGTTCGAAGGTTGCACTTCGCTTACAAGCGTAACGATACCGAATAGCGTTACCTATATCGGCAATTATGCGTTCGAAAATTGCACCTCGCTTACTAGCATAACGATACCGAATAGCGTAACCTCTATCCGCGAGAGCGCGTTCATTTATTGCTACAAGCTTGTCGAGGTATATAATTTATCAAGCCTTAATATAACTAAGGGAAGCGAAGATTATGGTTATATAGGATATTACGCGCTTGGTATATATAATTCTCTCGATACTCCGAGTAAGCTTCATACTACTACCGACGGATATATATTCTTTGAGGACGGAGATACCGTATATCTTGTAGGTTATATAGGAACCTATACCGAGCTTACTCTCCCCGATAAGTATAATGATAAGAATTATGCAATTAACAAATACGCTTTTTATCAAGATGATAGCATAACGAGCGTAACGATACCAAATAGCGTTATCTCTATCGGCAGTTCTGCGTTCGAGGGTTGTAGCTCGCTTGAGAGCATGACAATACCTTTCGTTGGCGGCAGCAAGCCTGCAACTTCTGCAAGTAGTTCAACGCTGTTTGGATATATATTCGGAACTTCAAGCTATGAAGGCGGTGTAGCTACAAAGCAATACTATGCGTCCTCGAGCTATTCCACGTATTATATTCCCTCAACACTTAAATCCGTAACTGTAACCGGTGGAAACATTCCCTATGGAGCTTTTTATAATTGCGACTCGCTTACAAACGTAACGATAGGAAGCGGAGTTACCTCTATCGGTGCTTCTGCGTTCTATAATTGCACTTCGCTTACAAGCGTAACGATAGGAAGCGGAGTTACATCTATCGGTGCTTCTGCGTTCTGTTATTGCCGTTCGCTCACAAGCATAACGATACCGAATAGCGTTACCTCAATCCGCGAGAGCGCGTTCTATTATTGCGACTCGCTTACAAGCGTAACGATAGGAAGCGGAGTTACCTCTATTGGAAAAGAAGCGTTCCATTATTGCACCTCGCTTACAAGCGTAACGATTCCCAACAGCGTTACCTCTATCGGCTGGAATGCGTTCTGTGATTGCAGCTCGCTTGATAAGGTATATATATCTGATATAGCAAAATGGTGTGCTATTAGCTTCAGTAGTAGCTCTTCAAACCCCACTAATTATGCAGAAAAGCTATATATGGTAGGAAGCGATACTCCTATTACTAATCTTGTAATACCAGAGGGTGTTACCTATATCAGCGATTATGCGTTCCGAGATTGCACCTCGCTTACGAGCATAACAATCCCGAATAGCGTATCCTCTATCGGCGATTATGCGTTCCATTATTGCACCTCGCTTACAAGCGTAACGATAGGAAGCGGCGTTAAATCTATCGGCGATTATGCGTTCCATTATTGCACCTCGCTTACAAGCGTAACGATTCCCAACAGCGTTACCTCTATCGGCGAATCTGCGTTCTATTATTGCAAATCGCTTACAAGCGTAATGATAGGAAGCGGTGTTACCTCTATCGGCGAATCTGCGTTCTATTATTGCAGCTCGCTCACTAGCATAACGATACCGAATAGCGTTACCTCAATCCGCGAGAGCGCGTTCGCTTGTTGCGAATCGCTTACAAGCATAACGATACCGAATAGCGTTACCTCTATCGGTTATGGGGCGTTTGAAGGGTGTCGCTCGCTTGAGAGTATGACAATTCCATTCGTTGGCTCTACGAAAGACGGCGTAAACACATATTTTGGTTATATATTTAGAGCTTATTCCGCCAGTTCCAACGATGATTACGTGCCAACTTCTTTAAAAAGCGTAGTAATTACGGGTGGTACCACTATCGGCGATGGGGCGTTTAGAATTTGCACCTCGCTTACAAGCATAACAATTCCAAATAGCATAACCTCTATTGGCGACGGGGCGTTCTCGGGTTGTAGCTCGCTTACTAGCGTAACGATACCGAATAGCGTTACCTCTATCGGCGATTATGCGTTCAGAAAGTGCACTTCGCTTAAGAGCATAACGATACCGAATAGCGTTACCTATATCGGCAATTATGCGTTCGAAAATTGCACCTCGCTTACTAGCATAACGATACCGAATAGCGTTGAATCTATCGGCGATTATGCGTTCTATAATTGCGACTCGCTTACAAGCGTAACGATAGGAAGCGGCGTTACCTCTATCGGCGACGGGGCGTTCTCGGGTTGTAGCTCGCTTACTAGCGTAACGATACCGAATAGCGTTAAATCTATCGGCGATTATGCGTTCTCTAATTGCACCTCGCTTACTAGCGTAACGATAGGAAGCGGAGTTACATCTATCGACTACAGGGCGTTCTATAATTGCACCTCGCTTATAAGCGTAACCTTTGAGAACAAGAGCGGCTGGTGGCGTTCGTACTCAGACACCGCAATCAGCGCCAGCGGAACTAGTATTTCTGCTACAGACCTTGAGAGCACCTCAACCGCTGCCAAGTATCTTAGTTCGTCGTACGCTAATCACTATTGGAAACGCGGGTAAATGCCTTGTGCAGAAATAGTCTGCTAATACAAAAAAGAGCGCCAAGCGGCTTGCCGCTTGGCGCTTAAACTATTTATAAAAACCTTAAACTATAAGAAAACAAAATCCCAGCATAACTAGCAGGAATGTGAAGTTAAACGCCGAGAAAACGCCTAGGTATTTAAGACCTTGACCTGGGTTATGCTCGGTATACTCGCGGAAGGTGATAAGGCTTGCGAGGGATGAGATTATCGTGCCGCAGCCGCCGATGTTTACACCGAGCAGAAGCTCGCGGTAGTTGTCTGTGAACTGGGATAGCAGTATTGCCGAGGGCACGTTGCTTATTACCTGACAGGAAAGGGTAGAGAACAGAAGCGTCGATTTATCAAGAAGTATTGACATCACCTCTCTGACAGGCTCAATTCTTGAGGTGTTTCCCGCGAAGATGAAGAAAAATACGAAGGTAAGAAGAAGCCCCCAGTCAACCTTTAAAAAGGCGTTTCTGTCCATAATAAGCATTATAGGGACTATCACTATAAGAGCGTACCAATAGGGAATTATCTTGAATACGCAAATGATCGCGAAGGCAAAGAGCAGAAGATATATAGAGACGCGCACCCTCGGTATGCGTCTTTCAATGCCCGAAAAGACGAGTGGCTCTGGCTTGATAAATATGATACAGCACGCCGTTATCATTGCGATTGCGAGCAAAAACGGGAAGAGCATTATCATCATAAATTCGCCCGTAGGTATGTTAAAATGTGAATAAATGTATAAATTTTGAGGGTTTCCGAAGGGTGTAAGCATACCGCCGAGATTTGCCGCAATGTTCTGAAGTATAAATGTCACGCACATATATTTTTCCATTTTTGCAGAAATCAGCACGAAGTATCCAAGCGGTAAAAAGGTAAGCAGTGCCATATCGTTTGCAAGCAGCATAGAGCCGATAAAGGTTATGTAAACGAGAGCGCATACGGCAAGCCTCGCGTTCTTGAAATGCTTGACAATTTTCTCTGCTACCGTATAGAAGAACCTCACGTTCTTTAAGGCGCAGACAACCAGAAGCACCGTAAAGAGACAGGTGAGCGTTTTGAAATCAAAATAATCAATGTATTTTTCGTCAGGCGGCACGATGAACGAAGTCACCGCGGCAAGAGTAAGCGCGATAAGCATTACCGCGTTTGTCCTGACGAAATAAGCTATGCGTTTCATATGTGTCCTTTCTCGCAAGGCAGCAGGTGCTTATTTGTCCTTATCCTCGGTGATGCCCTTGATTGCGGAAAAGAGCAGTCTTGCCGTGCCCTCTATACCGAGCGTTGAGGAATTGAGCGCGATATCGTAGTTGTCGTACCTGCCCCATTTTCCGCCCGTATAGAAATTGTAATACGAGGCGCGTCGCTTGTCGGTTTTGTTTATTGTATCAACTATCGCGGAGGACTTTATCTCGGGGTGGCGCTCGGCAACGCGAGCCTGTCGGTGAGGCAGGTCGCCGTAGATAAATACTCTGAATAGGCTTTCATCCTCGCGAAGCACGTAGTCGGCGCATCTTCCGATTATAATACAGCTGCCCGCCTTGGCATATTCCTTGATTACCTCTGACTGTAGGATAAAAAGCTTATCGTTAAGAGGCATCTTGTAGCCAAATCTCATAGCCGCGCCTACCGCGTTTGAGCCGAGCGCGAGCGTGTAGAGCAGACTGTTTGCGCTGGTTTCGTCGGTGAGCGTAAGCACGCTCTCGTCAAGCTTGCCTCGGCTTGCCGCCTCGGTTATAAGCTCTTTATCGTAAAGCGGGATGCCGAGAAGCTCGGAGAGCCTCTGTCCTATCTCTCTGCCGCCGCTGCCGTATTGCCTGGCTATCGTTATAACTATTCGCTTTGCCATATTTACCCCCACTAAAATGTATTTTTTAATTATTTTAGCACAGCCAGAAACTTTTGTAAAGTATTACTTGAAAAAATAAAAGAGTAGTGATAAAATAAAAGAAAAAAGGGGGGCGGCAGATGCGTTTAATAGAGCCGAGCGCCGTCAGGGAAATTGACGGATATATTATAAATAACACATCCATAAGTGAGATAGAGCTTATAGGCAGAGCAGGCAAGGCGGTAGCAGAGCATATTATGGATATGCTGAATGATATACCAAAAAGGGCCTCGGTCGTGTTCCTTATCGGCAGCGGCAACAACGGTGCTGACGGTGCGTGCGCCGCGAGCCTGCTTTCTGGAGAGTGCGATATTACCCTTGTGGATATGTCATTTGGCAGGGAAAAGAGCGCGGGGCTTCTCTTTTACGAGGAACGTCTTAGGTCGCTTGGTATTCGCTCTTATGAATACTCACAAAGCATCCATCCCGCCATTTTGTCAGCGGATATTATCGTTGAGGCGGTTTTCGGCAGCGGAGTGAGGTATCCGCTTCCCGAGTGGTTTTCTAATATTGCGGATATTATGAAGCTCTCTGGAGCGAGGCTTCTTGCGGTTGATACACCTCTTGGCATAAATGCGCTGACGGGCGCGGTTGATAACAGCACCCCTCACTATGACAGAACCGTCTGCCTTTCCTATATCAAGTGCGGCACAGTATCCTATCCCGCAAAGGAATATGCAGGCAGTGTTTATCTTGATACTCTTGGAATACAGGATATTGCCGAGGATATTCTTAAAGAGCAAAGACCGAGATACTATATGACACAGCGCCTTGCCGCCGAGCTTTTGCCAAGACGCGCGGAAAACTCAAGCAAGGGTAGCTTTGGCAGGCTTCTTACCTACCTTGGAGGCGATGAATTTCTCGGCGCTTCACTTCTTGCCCACGGTGCGGCGCTTCGATGCGGCGCGGGCTATGTCACCGCCCTTGGCACCGCCGAAAGAAATGAAAGACTGATGCAGGTATTCCCCGAGATGATATATAAGACAGTGCCTGCTCAAGGCTCGCTTACCGACACCGACATATCGGGAATTTGCGAGATGAGCAAAAGGGCCGCCGTAACCCTCATAGGGTGCGGATGCGGCAACACCGAGGGACTGTCAAGGCTTGTAAAAGGACTTCTTAATACCGACGGCGGAATACTTGTCCTCGATGCCGATGCGATAAATTCGCTTGCGAATTGCGAGGGCAGGGAGGCGCTTAAGCGAAGTCAAAGAGAGGTGGTGCTGACACCCCATCCGCTTGAGCTTTCTCGCCTGTCGGGTATTGAGGTGGATAAAATACAGACCGACCGTATGCGCATAGCCGAGCGCTTTGCCGAGGAGTACAGTGTGACGCTCGTATTAAAGGGCGCGGGCACGGTTACGACAGACGGCAGGGCAACCTTTATCAATTCCTGTGGCTCATCCGCCCTTGCCAAGGCGGGCAGCGGTGACGTGCTTGCGGGTGCGCTCGCGTCACTTCTTGCCTCGGGCGGATGTGATACCGTAACCCTTTGTGCCATTGCGGTATACCTTCACGCATCAGCAGGCGACGCGCTTGCAGATACCTATTCAAGCTACGGTGTAACACCAAGCGACCTTCCTGTGCAAATAGCAATGGAAATATCAAGGCTTGAAAAGCTAAAACAGTAAGTAATGCAAACTATAATATACAAATGACAGGCGAACACACAAAATCTGTGTGTTCGCCTGAATTTTTACTTTTGTGAAAGGGCTACTTAGAATAGCTTAAGGAAAGGCGGTAAAGATACTCGCACGCATCCTCTCTTGTCACCTCGTCCTTGACACCGCCGCCCTCGCCGTCAAATATGCCGAGCGCGCACATAGCGCCGTACTGACCTCTTGCAAATACGGGCACCGAGGTAATGTCAACGACGCCCGCGGATGCGGCAAGGTCGCTCGCGTCAATAAGGTTTGCCATAACGATAGCCGCCTCATATCTCGTAATCGTATCGTTAGGTCTGAAATAAAGCCCCGTCTTTTCAAACGAGCCGTTCACTACTCCCGCCCTCTGTGCCGTCGCAACGTAGGACACAAGTGATTTCGGTATATCCGCGTTATCGTCAAAGAAGCTTTCGGTAAGGCTCTTATCCGCCGACATACCGAGCGCCTTCATTGCCATTGCCACGAACTCGGCACGGGTAACGCATTCCTCTGGCATAAAGTACATATCGTCACCGACACGCTTGCCCGACATAATACCCATACCCGTCATCACCACCGATGCGTTATAGCTCTTTGAATCAATCATATCTACATACACCACCTCGCTCATTCGCTCGGTCACCTTAAGGCTCACCTTGGCGGGCCTTGAGAAATTACCGTACTCGTCTCTTGCCACGTAGACGAACTCATCGCTTCCCGAAAAATCCGCCTTTGGCGTGTACCTGAAGCTCTCACCGTCATCCCCGAGGGTAAGCTCACCCGACTTGGGGTATGAGACTATTATAAATTCAAGCTCATCCCCCTCCTTATCCTCGGCAGACAGTCTGCCGTGAAGCGAGATATCGCGCTGTGTGGTGTAGGACAGCGCATCCTCGGTGATGCCCTCGACCGTCGGCGCGTAGTTAATACGGTCAATAAATTTTAAGGTACAGAGAATAGCCTCGCCGCCGCAAAGGTCGTCCACCTTGAATTCAAAGCTGGTCTCGGTTATATCCGAGGATGCGGGGGTAAAGGTAAGACTGCCGATGTTTCTTCGGCGTATGCTTTGTCCCTCTGCAAGGCGTCTTTCGCCAAGCATAAGAGTGCCATCCTCAGAGGCGGGAAGCCTCGTCACTGTCACCTCTTTAAAATCCCTGACACCGAGTGCCGTCTTGAAATCGGTGTCGGTGAAGCAAAGCTTCTGCCCTGTAAGTCCTGTCTTGATCATCTCAACGCCGTCTACCATTACCTCGATACCCACGCCGAAGCCTGCCGATGCAAAAACCGAGAAGCCGCAAATCAAAAGAGCCGTCATTAAAAGAACCACGAGTGCCTTTTTCATAGCAAATTTCCTTTCTTTTCATAAGACTGCTCGTATTTTTACCCATCGTTGCCTGATTTATACAGAGAGATTGCTTTTGATTTTCGGCAGATTTTCGGCAAATAGGAAAGATAGGTTGACAAGTCGAATTTTCTGTAGTATAATAATGTTTGATAATTATTACGCGTAGCGTGTGGGTGAATATTTTATGATATTTAAAGACAAATGCACCCGTCGCGGTGGCGTTGCGCTTTTTTTCTGCATCCTGCTTGCCGTTTTGGCACTCAGCCTTCTTAGCGGATGCGCAGAAAAAAGTGAGCCTACCCTGACACACGGTGATTTTGAGTACAGAATAATAGAGGACGGCACGGTTGAGATAGTAGGCTATTTCGGCTCTAGCAAGGCGGTAGTGCTTCCTACCGCGATCTCTGGTCGCTCGGTAAGCGCCGTCGGTGCGGGAGCCTTTATGGGAACGGATATAGTATCGGTTTCCTTCGGCCCCTTCACCAAGCGCATAGAGCGCTATGCCTTTGCCTCCTGCGCTTCGCTTCATACCGTCACAATGACGGGCTCTATTGAGAAAATAGGCTATGCGGCGTTCTCCGACTGCTCGGAAATATCCGCACTCGCTCTTCCGAAAAATCTTACCGAAATAGGCGACTATGCCTTCTACGCTTCATCAAGGTTCAAGACCCTGGTAATTCCCGCAGGTGTTACCCGAATAGGCAACAACGCCTTCGGACAGTGCGCGGCTCTTGAGAGCGTGAGCTTTGCCGAGGGTTGTAAGACCTCGCTCGGCGATAAGGCCTTCTACCTCTGCGAGTCGCTCACCTCGTTTGACGGCGGGGAGGCGGTCGTCGCGTTAGGCAATAATACCTTTGAGGCCTGCTCGGCGCTTAAGAGTGTGTGCTTCGGTGCCTCGCTTGCCGAGGTCGGCACAACTCCGTTTTTCGACTGCGATGCGCTTGAGGGCATCACGGTGGCGGCAGAGAACACATCCTATTCCACCGCTACGGGCGCGCTCGTCTCGCTTAAGGATAGATCCGTGCTGAGGCTTCCGCCGAAAATGGCGCTTTCCGAATATACCGTTCCAAATTTCGTTACCTCGATAGGTCCCTATGCCTTCGTAAACTCCGAGAGCATTAAGAGTATAATCCTTCCCGAGGGGCTAAAGACGGTTGGCGACTGTGCCTTCTTCCTCTGCACGCAGCTTGCCGAGATAAATTTTCCCGCGGGGCTTGAGTCAATAGGCCCGCAGGCGCTTTACGGCACGCAGTATCTTAAGAGCGTTACCGATGAATTTCTTATCCTCGGTGACGGAATTTTGGTTCACTATAAGCCAAGGCTTGACAGTACGGGCAATTACATCGAGACCGAGCATGCGAAAATAGTCCGCCGCACGATGCAGATAAGCGGTGCTAACGTAGAGAGAATTCTCGGTCTTTCGGTAACCGTTCCCGACGGTGTCAAGGTGATATCCTCGGCATTTTCCTCACAGGGCTCGACCGTGTATGTGACACTTCCCGAAAGCGTGACCGAGGTGCAGAGCTACGCCTTCTTCAGCGCAAGCAGGCTTGAGGGTGTAACCCTTCCCGACAGCATTACCTCGCTCGGCTCTCACGTCTTTGAGGGGTGCGACCTGCTCACCGAAATAAAAATTCCCGACAGCGTTGTCAGTATGGGCGAGTATTGCTTCACGGGCTGTGACGCTCTCGTTTCCTTTGAAGTACCGAAGGGGATAAGCGAGCTTCCGAAATCAACTCTTGAAAACTGTAAAAATCTCACTACCGTAGTATTCCACGGCGGTGTTAAAAAAATCGGCCCGTCCGCCTTTACCTACTGCTATTCGCTTAAGGAAATAACCCTTCCGCCGTCTCTTACCGAGATTGGCGAGTACGCCTTCTGCGAGACGAGACTTGAAAAATTAACCGTACCGCGAAGCGTCAGGCTTATCGGTGAGGGTGCGCTTGCGGGCGTTACCTCGATAACCGAGCTTAAGATAGGCGGCGGTGTAGAGTATATCCCCGCGAGCCTTTGCCTTGGCTGCACCTCGCTTGAGAGAGTAGAGCTTGCGCGCTCGGTTAAAAATATTGAGGCTGAGGCGTTCAGAGGCTGCACCTCGCTTAAAGAGGTTCGCGCGGGCGGACTTTGCGAGATAGGAAGCACTGCCTTCCGCGGCTGTACCGCACTTGTGTCCTTCCCGACGCCCTCATCGCTTAAAATTATCGGTGAAAACGCCTTTTACAACTGCTATTCACTTAAGGATATAAATCTTTCGCGCTTTGAGAGCATTGGTGCCTACGCGTTCTTCGGCTGCAAGGCGCTGGGTACGGCAAAGCTCACCTCGCTTTCGGGCTCGGTTATGCCCTACACCTTCGCCAACTGCATAGCTCTTACCGAGCTTAAGCTTGGCGATAAGGTAGATTATCTCTGTGACGGTGCCTTCTCATCCTGTGAGGGAATTAAGTCGATCACCCTTCCCGAGGGAATTCTCGGTATCTATGCCGATACCTTTGCCGCCTGCAAGTCACTTGAAAAAATCACGCTTCCCGACAGCCTTGAATTTATATCCTTCCAGAGCTTTTATGCCTGCGAGAGCCTTAAGGAGATAGCTATTCCCGACAAAATAAAATCGGTTGCATCCTATGCCTTTTACGAGTGCAAGGCGCTTATGCGCGTAAGTCTCGGCAACTCGGTAGAAAGCATTGAGGAATGTGCCTTCGGCTATTGCTCCTCGCTTCGCGAGATAGTATTCAACGACGCTCTGACGGAAATTTCACGCGGAGCCTTCGTAGCCTGTACCTCGCTTGCGAGAGCAGAGCTTCCCAAATCGCTGATGATACTCGGTGAGGAGGCGTTTGCGGGAAATCTTTCGCTCATTTGTGTTTGTATTCCCAAATCTCTCGCCATAATTGAGGACGGAGCCTTTAACACCTGCCCGAAGCTTGAGAGGGTAGAGCTTGAGGGCACGCTTGCCGAATTTGCGAGAGTGAAGATAGGTCTTATCAACACCGACCTCACAGGTGCCGAGATGAAGGAGTGCGCCTATGATTAGAATTGAGCTTGCAGGTTTGCCGATTGAGATAGACAACCGTATGTCGCACATCGAGCGCATCAGCGAGGACTACCGCACCGAGCGCGAGCCGATTATAAGCGTGTGTGCAAGTGACGCAGATATCGAGTGTGAAAGAGCTATGCTTGATACCGAATACCCGCGCGCTATGCTCGAATCCACCGTGATATTCCGCAAGATTGCCGAGCAACTGCCGAAATACGGAGCTTTCGTATTTCACGGCGCTGTAATCGCATACGGCGGACGCGCGTACGCAGTAACCGCAAGAAGCGGGGTGGGTAAGACCACGCATCTTCGCCTCTGGCTCTCGCGCTTCGGTGAGGAGTGCCATATACTAAACGGAGACAAACCCGTAATACGATTTATCGACGGTGTGCCGTATGCCTGCGCAACACCCTGGCGCGGCAAGGAGGGCTACGGTGTAAACGAGCTTCTTCCGCTTTCGGGAATTGCGCTTCTGCGCCGAAGTGAGAGAAACTTCTATAAAAAGCTCTCACCCGCCATCGGATGTGTTGAGCTTATGAGCCAGATATATATGCCGAAGGATAATACCTCGGCAAGGCTTACTCTGAAGGGGCTTAACAGCCTCGTTGCGAGCGTTCCTCTTTACGAGCTTTTCGTGAATATGGAGGAGGATGCGGCTGAGGTCGCGAGAAATATGTTTTTAAATAATTAATATATATTGGAGTAGTTATGGAAAACACGAAAGAAAAGGAAATCACCCTGAAGACATTGTTTGATGTCCTTAAAAAGTGCTATATCGTTATGATAATAGCCTCTATTCTGCTTGCATCGGCGGCAGCCGTATTCGTGGCAGTTTTCGTAAAGCCCACCTATCGCGCAAGCTCGACTTTCTGGGTAGGCAATTCGTCCGAAGATTACAATTACGCCTCCCAGGCAATGACCGCGGCGGCAACCGCTATCGCCTCAAGCTGTGTTGAGCTTGTAAGCGAGGACCTTCCCGTGCGCCGTGCGGTTCAGTACGGAAAGCTTACCGAAAAGCTTGGCTACGAGAATGAAAACGAGTGTGTAAGGGCGGTTCGTAAGATGGTAACCGCGACCAAGAAGGAGACAGGCTCGTTTATCTTCTACATCACCGTAAACGGTGAGAGGAAGGAGGACGTTGCCGAAATCGCAATGTCTCTTAAGGCAGTTATGCCCGAGGTTATGACCGACCTTCTTAAGCTCAAGCAGAACGAGAACAATGCCTCTATCCTTACCTCGATCAGCTCACCTGACGAGGCAGACGTCATTACCGTAAAGACCTCGCCCATTAAGGTGTTCGCACTTGTTGCGGTAGTGGTTGCGATGCTCACCTATCTTGTATACTTCGTTATCAGTATCTTTGATACTGTGGTATACGGAGAGGCGACCATAAAGGAAAACTTCGACCATCCCATCCTCGGCAATATTCCCAGCTTTGATGACGGTGCGGGCGCTAAGGCCGCAAGAGGCAGAAGGGGTAAGAAAAAGAACGCGTTCGTAAGAGACTATACGGGAAGGCTTCTTACTAAGTCTACACCCTTCGGCTTGACCGAGGCATTTAATCAGCTAAGAACGAATATTATATTCTCTGCAGGCGACAATCGCGGCAGTGCGGTAGGCATAACCTCGGCTCAGTCGGGTGAGGGGAAGAGCCTTCTTTCGGCAAACCTCGCCTACGCGCTTTCAAATCTCGGCAAGCGCGTGCTTCTCGTCGAGACCGATATGAGGCTTCCCGTTCTTAACAAGGTATTCAAGGTCGATGCGACGGCGGGCCTTTCGGAGCTTATTGCGGGAATAGAGAGTGACTATAAGAGCGTAACCGTAAGAGTTATGGACGGCGCGTACGACGTAATTCTTTCAGGAAAAATTCCACCCAACCCCTCGGAGCTTCTGTCCTCGCCCACCATGCGTGAGCTCGTTGGGGCTTGGCGTGAGGCTTACGATTTCGTTATTTTCGATATGCCGCCTGTTGGGGAGGTTATCGACGCCAGCGCGGTTGCGGACACCATAGACGGCTATGCCATCGCGGTAAGATGCGACTACTCGGATATAGGCGAGGTAAGGCGCGCGGTTGACTTTATCGAGGGTGTCGGCGGAAAGATATTCGGCTTCGTTATCAACGATAACAATCCCAAGCAGGGAAAGAGCTATAAGAGACATTACTACGGCGGCCAGTCAAGATACGGAAGAGCAACGGCTGAAGATAAGTAATAATGGATGCTACCGCTTCAAAAGATACCGCATCGCTCGGTGAGAGATTTGCCGCAGCAAGGCTTCAGGCTATCGGTGAGATATCCGACCCGCAGGGCATAGGCAGACTTTCCGAGCGCTCGCTTCACCGCATAGTAAAGTATTTCACCGAGCCCGATATGCGATATCATGAGGTAAAGCACGCGGGCTTCGTGTGCGATATAATGCGGGACGGTAGGATTACCGAGATACAGACGGGGGCGTTTTCAAAGCTTAAAAGAAAGCTTGACGTATTCCTGAAGGAGGCGTCCGTAAACGTCATATATCCTCTTCATAAAAGCAAATATATAAGATATATTGATGCCGATACGGGTGAAATTACCCCGCCTAAAAAAAGCCCGAAGCACCAGAGCATTTACTCATCCGCCTACGAGCTTTACAATATCCGCGAGTATCTTTCGCACGAGCGTCTTACCGTTACGCTTATGTTTTTTGAGAGTGACGAATACAAGCTTCGAGGTATCAAGCACAAGATAGGCAGAAGATACCGAGGCTGCGAGAGGGCAGAGTGCATACCGATAAGGCTTC
Organism: Clostridia bacterium; assembly: GCA_017935065.1. Taxonomy (GTDB): domain Bacteria; phylum Bacillota; class Clostridia; order Oscillospirales; family CAG-272; genus UBA1740. The sequence continues at coordinate 25,684 of JAGBIF010000037.1, read as the reverse complement.
TTGATATAGTAACGCTTAAATCCGAAGCGGACTATAAAATCTTCCTTCCCGAGACGCTTCCCGACGAATTCTGCGCGGCGGATTTTAACCGCGCGGTAGGACACGGATTTTCTGACGGCTATTCGGTAATAGCCATCCTTCAGTCGGTAGGGCTCCTCAGCGAGGGCAGACGAGAGGGCAGACGGGTGCTTTATACCAGGCTTGATAAATAAAAAATATAGCGTGATGCTCACGGTTGAGTATCACGCTGTTTTTTATTGCTTCGCAAATTATATTGCTAACGCAAATTGTTCAGGAGCCAGGTAAGGATTTCCTCTTGTGTCACGTCACCGCGAGCTATGGCGAGGCCCATATTCGCGACGTCGGCAACATCGGGGTGTATCTCAGCGCCGTTTAGCTTAAGGAAGGTAAGACACAGGAGCATACCTATTCGCTTATTTCCGTCAACAAACGCGTGATTTAAGACAAGCGAATGGCACAGCCTTGCCGCCTTTGAGTATACGTCGGGATAAAGCTCATTTCCGCCAAAGCACATAAAGGGCATATCAAGCGCCGAGCGGAGCAGACCCTCGTCGCGAAGTCCCGCATCGCCTCCCGTTTTTTCGCAGAGCATAGTATGAATTGCTACTGCCTCGTCAAAGCTGATCTTTCTCATTTCGCAAGCTCCAGGAAGGCATCAAGGTATTCCTCAAGAATTTCCTCCGCGCACGAAAGCGCGGCTTCTTCATCGCTGCCCGATTTGTTTTTATTTTCGTCATTCATATCCATTACCTCAAAATGCCCATTCGCCCTTGTCAAAAATTACTATCTCGCGCCCATCCTTATCCGTGCCGACGATACGGAGGTCCTCGGTGCCTATCATAAAGTCAACGTGGCTGACAGAATCGTTGATGCCCATAGCGTGCGCCTCATCCTCGGTATATCTATCGTAATCGCGAAGAAGGTTGGTAAAGCCTGCGCCGAGCGCAAGATGGCAGGCGGCATTCTCATCGTAAAGCGTGTTGTAGAAAAGAATTCCCGACTGTCTTATAGGCGAGGAATAGGGAACGAGCGCGCACTCGCCAAGATATGATGCACCCTCGTCAAGAGCTATCATCTCGCGAAGCATAGCCTCACCGACCTCGGCTCTCGCCTCGGTGACCTTACCGCCCTCAAATTTGAGCGAGAATTTATCAATAAGCTGTCCGCCGTAGGAAAGCGGCATAGAGGAATACACGATACCCTCTGCCTCACCGCGCATAGGTGAGGTAAAAATTTCCTCTGTGGGTATGTTGGGATTGAAGTAGACACCGCCGCCGAGCGTTTCCTCACCGCCGCCTGCGAAAATACCGTCGGGAATAAGACCTACGGTAAGGTCGGTGCCTGATTTTGAGGTGTAGTGAAGCTTGCGAAGCGAGAGCGAGTTGAGATACTCGCATCTCTTTACAAACTGTGCGTTGTGCTTTTCCCAATCCGCAATAGGATCATCACCCACGCGGGAGGCATCGAGAATTGCATCCCAAAGCATATCTATTGCCTTTGAGGTGCGCACACCTGGGAACACCTTTTTTGCCCAGTCCTCACCCGGTACGCCCGCGATACACCACTGATAGCGGTTTTCCATTCTCGCTCTTATAGGCTTTATGGTAAGCGCTCGCTTTGCCCTTGCCTTTGCGTACTTTTTCTGATCAACGCCCGCAAGTCCGTCGGGGTCCTCGGAGGTGAGGTAAATCTTTACGGGAAGCACCTCTGCCTGTCTTTCCCACTTGGAGATCTGCCACTCGTCAAGCGTCCCAAGCACCTCGTCCTTGCAGTATTTTACATTAAGCGCCTCAAGCGGCTGGTGCGACCAATCGACAGATACGCGCTTTGCGCCAAGCTTATAGCATTCTCTGACGAGAAGCTCTACGAATTTCGGCTGATCAAGCTCTGCCGCAATGATGACCTCCTGACCGCGCCTTACGTTCGCGCCGACCTTTGCGATTAGTTTTGCATAGTTTTTAAGTCTTGTTTTATTCATAATAAGTTCATTTCCTTTCAGTTATATCGGTTTATTATAGCTTAACGCATTAAAGCGCCTTTATAAGCGCGAGAATAAATTCGTATACTCTCACCGACGAGGATACCGAAAGCCTCTCCTCGGTGGTGTGAATTCCCGTCATATCGGGGCCTATCGAAATACAGTCAAGCCCATCTATCTTCTGTGAGAGCGCACCGCACTCAAGACCTGCGTGAATAGTCATAACGACAGGCTCCTTGCCATACATTTTTCGGTAAAGTGCAACGGCGCAGTCTCTTAGGCGAGAGTCCTTCCTGTATTCCCACGCGGGATATTCGCCCCTGAAGTCGATTGTGAAGCCGTGCCCCTCGGCAATTTTCATACAGTCGCCCTTCATACGCGCAAGCTCGCTCTTGCTTGATGAGCGAAGAGAGGAGGTGAGGTAAGAGCTGTCCGCCTCTGCCGATATCCTTACAACACCGATATTGGCGCTGCTCTCGGGAAGCCCCGCGATATCCTCGCTCATTTTGAGAACGCCAAAGGGTAGGGAATTAAGACAAGACACGATGCTTCTGCTATCGTCATAGGTGAAGAACACACTCTCGGAAAGCTCGTTCAGCCTTACGCGGATAGGGCCGTCGTCGGGATGCTCGTCGCTGATTTTTGAGACTAGCGAAAGAATTTTTTTGGATATTGCCCCATCGTCAAGCGAGGTAGTAAAGACAGCCTCACACTCTCTCATAATGGCGTTGTCCATATTACCGCCCTTTATAGAGGAAATCCTCACATTATCAAGCGAGGAAAGTATCTCTGCAATTATCCTTGCCGCATTCGCGCGCCCCTTATCTATCTCAACACCGCTGTGTCCGCCGATAAGACCGTCGACCTTAACCGAATAGACACCCTCGCTCAGTCTCTCGCACGCCTTCTTGCCAAGGCTCATATCCACGCGCACACCGCCTGCACACCCAACGGTAAACACACCCTCTTCCTCAGAGTCAATGTTTATAAGCGTCTTTCCCGAAAACCAGCTGCCATCGACTAACGACGCGCCGATAAGCCCTATTTCCTCGTCCGAGGTAAACAGCGCCTCAAGCGCGGGATGCGGTATATCGCTCGAGGAAAGAATAGCCAGCATATAGGCAACCGCAATGCCGTCATCACCGCCAAGGGTGGTATCCACAGCGCCGATAAGGTCACCGTCGGCAAAAAGCCGAAGTCCCTCGCAGGACATATCGATATCAGAGCTAGGTGCCTTTTCGGCAACCATATCGGTGTGCCCCTGTAAAATAACCGTCGGGCGGTTCTCATAGCCCGCCGTCGCAGGCTTTCTTATAAGCACGTTGTTATGCTCGTCTCTTTCATAATTAAGACCGTGCTTCTTTGCAAAGCTTACAAGATAATCGGCAATTTTTCCGCAGTTTCCCGAGCCGTGTGGGATTTTTGAAATTTCAAAAAAGTAAGAAAAGGGAAGCATTTTCTCACTTGGTAAATTCAAATCAAGCATCTTGCACCTCAAAAAATATTTATTAAACTTATTTTACAACAAATGCGACTGAATTTCAACACCCTATTGACACATTGGGCAAAATATTGTAAAATCAGTCTTGAAAAAACTCTATGGAGCGTATTATGGATAAGAGAATAGAAAAGCTTTTTTCATTTATTAATTCCTCAAGGACCGCCTTTCATACGGTAGAGCATATCGCAGACGAGCTTTCGGGGCTTGGCTTTTGTGAGCTCAGCGAGGCGGACAAGTGGGAGCTTTGTGACGGCAGAGGCTATTTTGTGCGCCGAAGCTTAAGCTCACTTATCGCCTTTGTGTACAGAGAGTGTGCGGGCGGCTTCAATATAATAGCCTCGCACAGTGACCAGCCCGCGCTTCGCGTAAAGGGAAGTGCCGAGCGTGGCGGATACGTCAGGCTTAGCACCGAAAGATACGGCGGAATGTTAAATTACACCTGGCTTGACCGCGCGCTCGATATATCGGGAAGAGTTGCGGTAAGGGTAGCGGGCGGAATTGAAATGCGCGGTGTTACGCTTCACGATGCTTGCGTAATTCCAAGCGTCGCGATACACCTTAACCGCGCCGCCAATGACGGACTTAAGCTTGATGTTAAGGAGGAGCTTCAGGCGCTGTTTGGCTTTACGGGCTCGCTTGAGGATGCGCTCGCTAAGTCGCTTAAAGTAAATAAAGAGGATATTATCTCGCACGAGCTTTATCTTGTGAGCGCGGATGAGCCAAGGCTTATCGGTGATAATAAGGATATCATACTCTCGCCAAGGCTTGACGACCTCGCCTGTGTATGCGCCAGCCTTGAGGCGTTTATCAAGACGAAGGATAGGAATAAGGAAAAGATAAATGTGCTTGCGGTATTCAATAACGAGGAGGTAGGCTCAGAGACGAAGCAGGGCGCGGCATCCACCTTCCTGCGCGATACCCTCTATCGCATATCGAGGGATGAGGTAAGCTATCTTCGCCGTCAGGCAGAGAGCTTTATGCTCAGCGCTGACAACGCGCACGCCATCCATCCCAACCGCCCCGAGCTTTCGGATGCAGAGAACGCGCCGACACTCTCATCGGGAGTTGTAATCAAGCATAACCCAAATCAGCGCTACACCACCGATGCCGAAAGCTGTGCGGTGTTTGCCGAGCTTCTTTCTGCAAATAATATCCCCTATGCGCATTACTTCAACCGCGCGGACATCGTAGGCGGCTCGACGCTCGGCTCTATTTCAAATACCAGAGTATCAGTACCGAGCGTTGATATAGGACTTCCTCAGCTCGCTATGCACAGCCTTATAGAGACGGCAAGCACGGGCGATTATATTGCTATGCTCGATGCGATGGAGGCGTTTTATCCGTCAAGTATAGTCTTTGACGGAAAAAATATAAAGCTTAATTAAAATGATAGCCCAATTACAGAAAAATACAAATAAAGCGCACCCCGACACAAGCTGTCAAATGGGGTGCGCTATCGTTATATCTTAAGCTGATTATTCTATAAAATCACGAACATCGGTAACGGTAAGAGTTCCGTCCGCGACAGTAAAGGATATCTCGTAATCCGCAAAGCGGAAGGTGTAAACTCTGTCCGCGTCATTTATATAGGATGGCCGCGGGTCCTGTGAAAGAATTATCTTCAGGGCATTTTGCTTGTCCGATGGGATTTTTGAAAGAAGCTTATCGGGAAAAACTACCTCAAGCTCATATTCCATAGCATCCTTGGCATACCCAAAGCTTGCATCGGGGTGGCTGTCGGTGTAGGGAAGATAGGGCTTGATATCGTATATAGGCGTTCCGTCAAGCAGGTCCGCACCGCCAACGAGAAGAACAGTACCCTCTGGCGTTTCCTCAAGCCCGAGAAGCCTTACCGAGGAAAGTCCTATGGGATTAGGGCGAAAGGGTGAGCGTGTCGCGAATACACCGACGCGCTTATTTCCGCCAAGCCTAGGCGGGCGTACCGTCGGCGACCAACTATCTCTTATGCTTTTTGAAAACTCAAAGATAAGCCAAAGATGCGAAAAATCGGTAATACCGCGGAGCGCCTCGGGACATCTGTACTCAGGCTCAAAAACCACCTTGCTGACAATATCCTCACAAAGCCCGCTTTGTCTCGGTATGCCGAATTTTTCCTTGAAATCGTTTCTTACTGTCGCGATTTTTTTCATCACAGATTTATACCGCTATAGCCCCAGATCGAATGCTCCTGATACTTGATATAAATTCGCTCAGGCGCAAGATCAATAGTCTCGGAAAGCACCTCGGTAAGCGCCGCGGTAAAGCGGTCGTAAACCTCGCGGTCGCTTTTTCCGAACGCGCTGACCTCAACCATTGCGGTGCCAAGAAAATCGTCGCCGCCAAGCGCCATTCTCATATTATCCTCGTAGCAGAGCATAAGCCATCTCTCGCTTTTGCCTGGAATAATGCTTATAATCTGACCGAGCTTTTCTGTAAGTGTGCTCTCGTTCTGCTTTGAAATAGTTTTGCTTGTAGTAATCTTGATGTAAGGCATTGTTTACATATCTCCTGTTTTAAATAGATTTAATGCTTTTTTAATGCTTGCGTATGTGTACAGTGAGCCAAGACAAATTACCGCGGTGTCCCTGTCAATGGCACTCTCAATAGCGGCGGCAAGCGCTGCCGCTGGGCTGGGGCAGGGATAGGCATCTATACCGACTGCACGAAGGACCTCGGCATACTCCGTATTTGGCAGAGCGCGCGGCGAATCAGGTGTAATAGTGTAAGCCTCGTCAATGCAGGACCTTAAGGTGTTGGCCTCGCTGACGAAATCCTTATCGCGAAGAAGCCCCGTCACGCTGACGAGCTTTTTATTTCCGAAATAATGTCTTATCGACCTTGCCGCGCTCTCAATTCCCTCGGGGTTGTGCGCGCCGTCAAAGATAATCATAGGATCCCTTGATATTATCTCAAATCTCGCCTGCCACCTTGCCGACAGCAGACCCTCTCTTAACGCCTCGTCCGAGATTTTCAGCCCCTTCGCGCGCAGAATATCCACCGCAAGAAGCACCGTAGCGCAGTTCCTCGGCTGATAAAGACCGAGAAGCTTAATTTCAATATTCTTATAAGCCAGATAATCTAGCACCGTACCCTCAAGGGTCGCGCTCTTAACCTTTATATCGCATATCCTCGTTCTGAAAAGGGTAGAGCCTAGTGATAGCGCGGTGTTCAGTATCACCTCAAAGCCCTCGTCGTCACCGCCGTAAAGCACGGGCGCGCGGTCCTTGATTATTCCCGCCTTTTCCTTAGCTATTTTATCGTGAGTGTCGCCGAGTATCGCGGTGTGATCAAGAGATATTCCCGTAATAACCGAGAGCAGGGGATTTCTTATAACATTCGTTGAATCAAGCCTGCCGCCAAGCCCCGCCTCAAGAATAACAACGTCACATCCGCAGGCCTTGAAATGCAGAAATGCGATAGCGCAAATAAGCTCAAACTCTGTAGGCTTATCATCCATAGCATCCGTAATAGGCTTGAGCCTATCGCATATAGCAGAAAGCTCATCCTCGCTGATAGCCTCGCCGTCAACCCTTATTCTTTCACCGAAATCAACGATATAGGGCGAGGTAAAGAGACCGACACGGTAGCCCGCCTTTCGCAGCACCGAATCAAGCATAGCGCAAAACGAGCCCTTGCCGTTAGTCCCCGCAACGTGAACGAACTTAAGCGAGCTCTGCGGATTTCCAAGAGCCTCGCAAAGAGCGCTTATTCTCTCAAGCCCTGGCTTGCAGAAGGTCCAGCTCACACCGTGAATATAGCTTATAGCCTCATCATAGGTCATTGTCCTCATCCCCCTTGTCAAATTCCTTTGTCTTAATGTATTCGGATTTGTCACAGTCCTTGCGCTCACCGCCCTTACCGTCTTTAACACCGAAGGATAGGACGAGCCCGTTAAGATAGCTGTTTTTAAACAGAAAATAGAGAATTACGGCTTCAAGCGCGCCGATTATAGCGTAATTAAGCAGTCGCCACAGCATCAGTACCCCGAAGGGCATCTGATAAAATGCGGCAAGCCCCACCGTCTTAACCAGCACCGAGCCGAGAATATGCCCGATAAACACACCGAGGACAAGGTTAAGAGTGGGAGAGAGCCTGAGCCTTCTTCCTATATAGAACATAACACCGCTGCCGCCGCCGATAAGCGCGGCGCCCAGGGTAACAAGCGGATTTATCGCATACCCAACCATCAGGCACCCGACAAGATCGGCAACCACCCCGACCGCGATTGCCACGAGGGGCCCGAAGGCGTATGCGGAAAAGAGAATAGGAAGATTTTCAAAGCTGAACCTCAGCACCTCGCCTGCATTGATGGCAAGAAATTTTCCCATTACGATAGACAGTGCCGAAAGCATTGCCGAGAGCGTCAGGATTTTCAGCGTTAAAGCCGATCTCTTTTGTTTTATCATAAAAACACCTCCATAGTACAGATTTTGCATCTTAGTACCGTGGAGGTATATTACACCCTGCGGTAACAGTGGGATGCGGAATATATACCGTAAGATAAATCTTTTCGTCCGTCGGCAACTCCCCGTCCGTACGGCACTGAAACGCATATATTCCTACTCTGTTAAGCACATATTGATTAATAAAATGACAAAGGCTTGTCACTTATATACAATTATAGCACCTTTATTATATATTTTCAATAGAAATCTGAAAAAATACTCATCTTTTGTAAAATAAGATAAGCTTAATGGCGTAGGGACAAAATAAAGCGAAAAATACGAGAAAATAAATATAGGAGCCGTCTTTTTCCAAGGAAGGGCGTCTGTTTCAACCTTTATTCTACAAATTCAACTTTTAGTTGCTTGATTTAAGCTGTGCCATATGGTAGAATATAAGGGAACAAAACCGAAAAGAGGAGACTTGAAATGTCTTTAGGAGAAAAACTCTGTGCCTTAAGAAAGCAGGCTGGGCTTACGCAGGGCGAGCTTGGCGCAAAGCTCAATCTTTCCGCGCAGGCAATATCAAAATGGGAGAAGAACTCATCCGAGCCGGATATAACAACTCTCAGACGCCTTGCTGAAATATATGATACTACCGTTGCCGAGATTATAGACGAGACACCGCCCGCACAGGAAGCCGCCGATGCTAAGGATACGCCCGAGCAAGAGAACAAAACGCAAGCTGATAATGAAGACGCCGATAACACAAAAAGCGAGCCCACTCTCTATTCACTGTTTACACAAGGTGTTGACGCTAACCGAAAGATACACGCGATAAAGATTTTAAGGGAGCTTCTCGGCATAGGTCTTGCAGAGGCAAAGAATATGGCAGAGACTAAAGGCTCGTTTATCACAGGTAAGCTTACCGCTGATGAGGCAAGCGAGCTTGCAAGACGCCTTAATAACGAGGGCATTATGGTAGAGTGCAGAGAGAGCCTCGACACCGACGAAAGACGTGAGCTGTATCCCGAGAAGAAGCCCGAGGTGCCAAAGGGTATTATGAAAAAATACTTTATCAAGGCAAATATCATTGCCACTATACCCGCGCTCGTGCTTATGATATTCACCTTCCTTTTAGGCATCACAAGCGTCCTTGATGTGTTGATTGACATATATGTCGGACTTATGACCTACGCTCTGGTATTCCAGCTTTGCTATTCCACCTTCATTTTCGAAGTGGTTATGCCGATTTTAAATACACTTTTATCCTTTGACGGTATTTTTTCATTTATAGGTAGCCTCGTTTTGCTTCCCTTTAAAATAGTAATTTTAGCCGTGATGTGGGTTGTATCCCCCGTATTCTTCATCTTTGGCTTGAAGAAAAGATTGAGATGTGTTAGGGAGGATGACGTTTCCGATATCCCCTTTTAAAAAATGAATTTCCTGAGTACCCCAAAATTTAATGAATAACATCAAGCCCTATAAGCAAGAGCCGAGCAGTGACTTGGCTCTTGCTTTTTATATCAAAAAATAATCTTTTAAAGACTTGAAAAGCTATGTAAAAGTATGCTACAATATATAAAAGAAAACAAAGCTTTACAAAAGGAGGCGATATTATGACAGTAGAGGAAGCTCTTGCAAGGCTTAAAAAGTCCCCCTTCCGAAGAAAATTCCACCTCGGCAAATCCGAGCGCGACTATGTCAGGGAAAAGGGAATAGAGAAGATACGCGAGCACGCCGAGGAATTCATAAGAGCGCGCCTCGCCCCCGCTACCCCCAAGTCCGACGGCAGACAAACCCCAATGCGCGGCCACCCCGTCTTTATAGCCCAACACGCCTGCGCCTGCTGCTGCCGTGGCTGCCTCGAAAAATGGTACCGCGTCAAGCGCGGCACCCCCCTAACCGAAACCGACCAATCCCGCATAGTCAACCTACTTATCGCGTGGATAGAAGCAGATATGGGGGAAGAATAATAAAAACGCACCCAACGGAAAACCCGTTGGGTGCATCTTTATTTAGCTAATGCCTATATTTACGCTATGCGAATGTCCCCATACAAAGGCAATCAGCCTCAAAAATACAAAATTAATTATTCTCACCACCCATAAGTTTGCCACCACGGAAACCACCGTTTCAGATAGTACCAAAAGTGGCAACACTAACAATGATTAATTGTGAGATGAGCGGTGGTACACAATAGTTTTGCAAAAGTAGTGAGTTGTTCAGTCGAATTGTTAAGATTGATATGGTTTTATTCTAAAAAAGAGGCCGCTTTGCAAAAAGCAAGGCGGCGTGCAGTGAGCGCAAAAAGTGCGCGCAACTCCTCCCACCGGAGTTTCTGTGCTGCACAGGGCGCTACTACGAGAAGCGCCGCTGGGTTGTTACACCCATATGGGAGCATATACATTATATAAAATAAATATAAAAAAGTCAAGAGTTGTTTTAATTTTTTTATTTAGAAATATGGCGTTGCAATCGTACAAACAGACCCTCATCCGAGTCACCTCGAACAAGGGTCTATTGTTATTCAGTTAGAATACTTGTTTTTGTCCGACTTAGGCTAAATTGCCTTGTGCCGAAACACCAAAACTCGTTAAAGCTTTAGTCCTTAAGTGCAGCCTGGGCGGCAGCGAGTCTTGCGATCGGTACTCTGAAGGGCGAGCAAGAAACGTAGGTGAGGCCGATTCTGTGGCAGAACTCTACGCTCGAGGGGTCACCGCCGTGCTCACCGCAGATACCTACGTGAAGCTCGGGGCGAACGCTCTTACCAAGGGTAACAGCCATATCCATAAGCTTACCGACACCTGTCTGGTCAAGCTTTGCGAAAGGATCGTTCTCGAATATCTTTCTGTCGTAGTAAGCGTCAAGGAACTTACCAGCATCGTCACGGCTGAAGCCGTAGGTCATCTGAGTAAGGTCGTTGGTACCGAAGCAGAAGAACTCTGCCTCCTTAGCGATATCGTCTGCAGTGATGCAGGCTCTGGGAATCTCGATCATGGTACCAACCTCGTACTTGAGGTCAGCGCCTGCAGCCGCGATCTCTGCATCAGCAGTAGCAACTACTACGTCCTTAACGTACTTAAGCTCCTTGATTTCGCCAACAAGGGGAATCATGATCTCGGGAACAACGTTCCAGCTGGGATTAGCCTTCTGAACGTTAAGAGCCGCGCGGATAACTGCCTTTGTCTGCATCTTTGCAATCTCGGGATAGGTAACTGCAAGACGGCATCCACGGTGACCCATCATGGGGTTGGACTCGTGAAGTGCGTTGATGATGTCCTTGATCTGTGCTACGGTCTTGTTCATAGCCTTAGCAAGCTTCTCGATGTCTGCCTCCTCGGTGGGAACGAACTCGTGAAGCGGGGGATCAAGGAATCTGATAGTAACGGGGTTACCCTCAAGAGCTACGTAGAGCTTCTCGAAGTCGCTCTGCTGCATAGGAAGGATCTTCTCAAGTGCAGCCTCTCTTGCCTCAACGGTGTCAGCGCAGATCATCTCACGGAATGCATCAATTCTGCCTTCCTCGAAGAACATATGCTCAGTACGGCAAAGACCGATACCCTCAGCGCCAAGCTCGCGAGCCTTTGCAGCATCCTTAGGAGTATCTGCGTTGGTACGAACGCCAAGTTTTCTGTACTTGTCTGCCCATGCCATAATTCTGCCGAAGTCACCCGAAATGCTTGCGTCAACGGTAGGAATAGCACCGTCGTAAATGTTACCTGTAGAGCCGTCAAGCGAGATAACGTCGCCTTCCTTGTAGGTCTTACCTGCAAGCACGAAGGTCTTGTTGTCCTCGTCGAAGCTGGTGATTGCCGAGCAGCCCGATACACAGCAGGTACCCATTCCGCGTGCAACGACCGCTGCGTGAGAGGTCATACCGCCACGTGCGGTAAGAATACCCTGAGATGCCTTCATACCCTCGATATCCTCGGGCGAGGTCTCAAGACGGACAAGAACTACCTTCTCGCCTCTGTCGTTCCATTCCTTAGCCTCTTCAGCGGTGAATACTACCTTACCGCATGCAGCACCGGGAGATGCGCCGAGAGCCTTTGCAACTGCCTGAGCAGTCTTGATAGCCTTTGCGTCAAACTGGGGGTGGAGAAGAGTGTCAAGGTTTCTGGGGTCGATCATAAGCACTGCCTGCTTCTCATCGATCATACCCTCGTCAACGAGGTCACAAGCGATCTTAAGAGCTGCAGCCGCGGTTCTCTTACCGTTTCTGGTCTGAAGCATATAGAGCTTACCGTGCTCAACGGTAAATTCCATATCCTGCATATCTCTGTAGTGGTCCTCAAGGATTGCGCAAACATTCTTGAACTGCTCAAATGCCTCGGGGAACTTGTCTGCCATCTCTGCGATAGGCATAGGTGTACGAACACCTGCAACAACGTCCTCGCCCTGCGCGTTGGTAAGGAACTCACCCATAAGCTTCTTCTCGCCTGTAGCAGGGTCACGGGTAAATGCAACGCCCGTTCCGCAATCGTCACCCATATTACCGAATGCCATTGCCTGAACGTTTACTGCGGTACCCCAGGAGTAGGGGATATCGTTGTCACGTCTGTATACGTTTGCTCTGGGGTTGTCCCATGAACGGAATACCGCCTTAACCGCACCGATAAGCTGTTCCTTAGGATCAGAGGGGAAGTCAGCGCCGATCTTTGCCTTGTACTCAGCCTTGAACTGATTTGCAAGCTCCTTGAGATCGTCAGCCGAAAGCTCAACGTCAAGCTTAACGCCCTTTTCTTCCTTCATCTTATCGATAAGCTGCTCGAAGTACTTCTTTCCAACCTCCATAACGACGTCGGAGTACATCTGAATAAATCTTCTGTAGCAGTCGTAAGCCCATCTTGCGTTGCCCGACTTCTGTGCCATAACCTCAACGACCTGCTCGTTAAGACCGAGGTTAAGAATGGTGTCCATCATACCGGGCATCGATGCTCTTGCACCCGAACGGACCGAAACGAGAAGGGGATTCTCGAGATCGCCGAACTTCTTACCGGTGATTTCCTCCATCTTTACGATGTATTCCATGATCTGCGCCATGATCTCATCGTTGATCATTCTTCCGTCCTCGTAGTACTGCGTGCAGGCCTCGGTGGTAATGGTGAAGCCCTGAGGTACGGGAAGACCGATGTGCGTCATCTCGGCAAGGTTTGCACCCTTTCCGCCGAGAAGATTACGCATGTCCTTGTTACCCTCGGAAAAGAGGTAGACATACTTCTTGCTCATAATTTTTTCCTCCAAAATATAAATATATTTTTATTTTTTCATTTTCTGGCGCAGTAACCCCGCGCCGTGTGTGCTTTTGACATCACAACACTCACGATATTATAACATACTTTTTAAAATTTTTCTACAACTTTGTGAAAAAAACATCATACGCATTTGAAGTTTACAATTTGTTCATATATCGCCGTCAATTCGCCCATAAAATATTCCGCCCAGTGTATGCTCGGTAGTCACAATTACCGCAATGCCAAAGATAAAAGGGGCTGTCCTGCCTAGGCGGGCGAGTTAAGACAGGGGGATGTCAGTGTGTCAGTCCCCTGCATGAGCCGATAAGGCGCGAGAGTGCATTTGCGCTGTAGCGCTTTTTTTCTCTTCTCATATTATAATTCCTGAGGCGCTCGATAAGGCCTTGCCCGAGCGCTTGAAATTTAAAGCACATACATAAAACTTCACAGGCCGTGACAAAATATCAAAAATAATTTTAGGGGGAACTGTATGAATCCGTTTAAAGAAACCGCTATGGACACCATGCGAATGATAAAGAATTTTCACGAAATTTATCCCAGACCTTACGAAAAGCGCGAGGTTGATCCTTACACGAGAACGCGAGTGATCCTTATGTGCGGCACCGAGTTTGAGGCAAATTGGTTCTCGCACCAGATGGCAAGACACACCGATGACAGAGACCTTCTCCGAGAGCTGGCTTTGACACGCTATATTGAAAAGCAGCAGCAACAGAAGATAGCCCTGCTAAAGCCGCGCGACGAGAGCGTGCTTGAGCATACGATAGGCTACGAGCAGCTTGCCGTAGATCTCACCGCCGAGCTTGCAAAGCGCGAGCGCGACTGCAACGTAAAGAAAGCGCTTGACTTCGCGCTTCTTGAGGACTTTGACCATCTGTACCGCTATGCCGACCTACTTGAGATGACCGAGGGTGTCAGAGCCGAGAGGCTTGTCGGAAAATACACCGAAATAATGCCCGCGCGCCCCACGGTAGCGCACCATCGCTTCCCGAAGGACAACGTTAAGAGGCATATCGACTCAAAATGCGCGGATATAGCTACGGTGCTTCATACGATGATAATTACCGCCGCGGAGCAGCAGACGATGAACTTCTACATGAACGTATCGAATGCCGCCACCTCGGATATCTCGCGCCGCCTTTACGAGGAAATTGCCCTTGTCGAGGAGGAGCACGTTACGCAGTATGAGTCGCTTATGGACCCTAACGCGAGCTGGCTTGAGATGCTTCTTCTGCACGAATACTGCGAGTGCTATCTCTACTGGTCCTGCTATATGACCGAAACCGACTGCTATATCAAGGCACTGTGGGAGGAGTATCTCACCTTTGAGATAGGTCACCTTCACAAGGCGGCTGAGCTTCTCAAGAAATACGAGAAGAAGGACGTCTGCGAGGTCATACCCAATCCCGAGTTTCCTGAGCCTCTGTCGCTTCATTCAAATATTGATTACGTGCGCGATATTCTCGCGAGCACGGTACAGTATACCTCTGACAGAGAGGATTACAAAAGGGTAGAGGACCTGACGGGGGATGCCGACTTCTACCGCTTCCAGGGCATCCTTATTCCCTCGGTGAAAATAGCGCCAAGCCACGAGGTTATCGAGAAATTTATCGAGAGGCGCGGTGAGGATTACCGCTATGAGACGGCGCCAAACCCGATACCCGCACTTCGGGACAGACGCTCTGACAACACCGATGTCGGCAGAGTAGCAGGCGCCGCTCCCTCAACCGATTTTAAGTGTAATACCAAACCCGAATAAGGTAAATGAAGCATCGCCTCATAGGCGAAGCTTGCTTCATGCGCCCGAGGCGCGCTTCATGTAAAAAAGCACTGCTTGGGGTACCTACCGTAAAGCAGTTTTATAAAATACTCGAAAAGGGCGAGAAATCTCTCGCCCTTTTTGCACACTATCTTGCCTGCAAGGTATATTGTGTTATACCCTATTCACTTTCGGGTGGTAAATGAATGATGTTTTTGCTTACGCAAAAATAATGTTATTCGCTTCGCTCATAATGATGTTGCTCCCGTTGGTCGCAGTGATGTGATGTTTGCCCACTACGCCGTTAGGCGTAACATCATTGCCGAAGGCTACATCATTAGGCGGAGCCGACATCACTTGCCCGAAAGGGCAAACATCGTTCGGCTGACCTGCTTTATCGCAGGTCGCCGTCGCGCAGTGCTTTTTTACGCTATCAGTCTTCTTCCTCTTCCTCGGGAACCTCAAGCTTTACAAGTCTTATATTATCAATACGCTTTCCGTTCATCTTAATGACGGTAGCAGAGAGATTGTTAGCCTCAAATTTATCGCCCGCCGCGGGAATTCTGCCAAGCGCGTTCATCGCCCAGCCGTTTATAGTAAGGGCATCTATCTCATCATCAATACCGATCTCGTCAAATACCTTGGATGCGTTTGCCTTACCCGAGGCTATGTACTCGCCCTCGCCAACCTCGCGCACGTCAAACTCGACGTCGTCATGCTCATCCCAGATATCACCGACTATTTCCTCAAGGATATCCTCAAGCGTTACGATACCTGCCGTTGAGCCGTACTCGTCGGCAACGATAGCAAGGTGAAGCTTCTTCTCCTGAAGCTCTGCCATAAGCTCGTTGACCTTGCGGTTTTTGGTTACATAGAGGACAGGCTTGGTAATCTCGTCTATAGAGTTAAACTTCTTGGTAAAGAAGTCCTTATAATAGAGAATACCCGACACGTTGTCAAGATCATCCTCGCACACGGGGAGCCTTGAGAAGCCCGATTCAATAAAGATTTCCTTTATTCTTTCAAGCTCATAGTCCTTTTTGACATACGTAATATCAATTCTGGGGGTGAAGATATCACCGACCTCAAGCTCGTTGAACTCAATGGCGCTTCTGATAAGGTCGGTCTCGGACTTCTCAAAGTTTCCGTCCTCCTCGGCCTCCTCGATTATAGAAATCAGCTCTTCCTCGGTAATACCGACCTCCTCCTCTGCCTTGAATATGTGGGAGAGAAGCTTCTTCCACTGCTTGAAAATGAAGTTCAAGGGGGTGAATATCATAATAAAGAAGCTGATTATAGGCGTCGAGAACATAGCGAACTTCTCGGGCGACTCCTTCGCGATGCTCTTGGGTGAAATCTCACCGAAGATAAGCACAACGACCGTAAGCACTACGGTTGAAAGCGTGGTCGCGAGATTCTGATCTCCGCCAAGCAGCGCTATAAAGAAAATCGTTGCGAGCGACGATGCTAGGATGTTCACGATATTGTTACCGATAAGTATCGTCGAGAGCAGGCTATCAAAATTTTCCGCAAGCTTAAGCGTCTTAGCCGCGCGCTTGTTGCCGTCCTCCGCCATAGTTTTGAGCCTTATCCTGTTGAGTGTGGAAAAGGCAGTTTCGGTTGCTGAAAAGTAAGCACTCATTACTACGCAAAAAAGAATTACTGCGAGTAGAATAATACTGTTACTGTCCATGATTTTTTAAGCTTTATTCGTTCCTTTCTTAATAAATAGCCGCAAAGGCTATTAATATTTGCACGCTTTTTTGAGAAAATTCAAGCAAAAAAAGGCTTAGTCGGACAATACTGCGAGTATTCCCGCCCGACTAGGCCTGATTTATTAAAATGATACGGTATTGGGATAACTATCCGCGCCGTCGTCCATGACTTTCCTCCGAGTTTTATGCTAAGGCAGGTGCCACCCTTGCATTTTCGTAGAGTATTTTATCATATAATATGTATATTGTCAAGCGAAAAATACAAAATTTAATAAAAAACTGCTCTTTACTATGTAAATAATTTATAAATTTCCCATTCCTTGTTGAAATAGGGGGCGTAATTTGATATACTGAAAATGCAGTAAATTTCTATTTGCGATTATTATTTGTACGGAGGAAATATGGGAAATATAGAAAGCACGCTTCCCGAGGGCTACCGACAGGTGCTTAAAATAGATGCCGCCGATAAAAAAACGGGGATGCTGCTTACGGTCGCGTGCCTTGCCGTAACCGCGCTGCTTGTCACGCTTTCGCTGATACCGCTCGGCTTTTCGCTTTCCTTTGATGTGACGGCAATGGCGGTGTTTGTCATCGGTATGCTTGCCTATATAGTTCTTCACGAGCTGACACACGGTGCCGCCTATAAGCTACTGACGAAAAGACGTCTGACCTTTGGTTTTAAGTGGTCCTGCGCCTTTTGCGGCGTGCCCGACGTATTCGTTTATCGCAGAGCGTCGATAATCGCGCTCGTTGGGCCTTTGGTGCTCTTTACTGTGTTGCTGGCGCCGCTTGCCGTAGCGCTGTTTTTCGTCAGCGAGGCGCTCTATTTTGCGACGGCGTTGCTTTTCGCCTATCATCTCGGCGGATGCGTCGGTGACGGATATATGCTCATTTTGCTTTTGTTCAAATATAAAAATAAGGATATTTTGATAAAGGACACGGGTCCTGTTCAGTACATATACGAAAGGATTTCGGCTAACGAAAAAGAGAAACGATGAAAAAATTTTTAAGCGCGGCCTTGCTTCTGTCACTGCTGCTTGTCACTCTCGTCTCTTGTGCGGGAGGGGAATTTACCGTTACCTACGTCTACGGTGACGGTCGGGATAATACCGTACAGGGTGTGATACCCTTCACCTCGCCCTCGCGACCGAACGATCCTGTGCGTGAAAATTATATATTCTCGGGCTGGTATACCGATAAGGAGCTGACCGAGCCCTATTCCTTCAGAGACACGGTCACATCTCCCATAACTCTCTATGCGGGCTGGTATCCCGATTATGAGAAGCTCTCCTCTGCGGTGAGCGCCTTTGCGCTTGATGCCTGCGTAACGGTAAAGGTTATACATCTTGAGCGTGTGGGACTTATGCTCACCCCAAGCGCAAGCTCGGTAGGAAGCGGCGCTATCCTCAAGGAAAGGGCAGGCTACTACTATCTGCTCACCAATAGCCATGTAGTAGAGCTTGAGGAGGGCTGTGTGGAAAGAGAATATACCGTAAGCGATGCCTACGGCAACGAATATGAAGGCGAGCTTGTGCTTGACTCACCCGAAAGAGACCTCGCTTGCATACGCTTTGCGCGAGGTGAGCGTGAGCTTTCCGCGCTTGAGATTGCGGAAAATGCCGCTGTCGAGGGCGATACCGTGGTTGCGATAGGCTCACCGCAGGGAAAGCCGAACGTCATCACCTTCGGTACCGTAAGGGGTATACGCGAGATCGATATGCAAGAGGGCAGTGCCGCGACGAACGTTGACTTTCCCGTAATCTGGCACAGCGCCTACGTGGATCACGGCTCATCGGGCGGAGCGCTTCTCGATATAGAGCTTAAGGTCGTGGGTATCACCTTTGCCACCTCGCAGGGCAAGGACGGAAAATTCGCCTTCGGCTTCACCATCCCCAAGGACACCGTAGCCGAATTTCTGAACGAGGCTCTCAGCGCAAGATAAGGACGAGTGAAGATAAAGGTCTATAAAAACAAAATAATATCACCGAGACGGAATATTTACACACCGTCTCGGTTTTTTCAGGGAAATGCTTGAATTTGCTATTGACAATCTTTTTATTAAATGCTATAATGAATTAAACGATTAAACAAGCATTTAATCAAAAAAACAAAGGGGGCGTATGCAATTGAAGGAAAACGTGACACCTGATGCGAATATTCCCGACGAAATCACTCTCTATGAGCTATCCGACTTCTTCAAGATATTCGCGGACTCAACCAGGCTTAAAATACTCTTCGCCATTGACCCTGTGCCACTTTGCGTGCGTGATATCGCCGAGACGCTCGGTATGTCAGAGCCGCTTGTGAGCCATCATCTGCGTGCCCTTCGTCAGGCGCGCCTCATCTCTCATAAAAGGGAGGGCAGACACGTAATCTATTCCTTGAAGGATGATCACGTCAGAGATATCGTGAAAAAAGGACTTGAGCATATAGAGGAATAGAAAAATATTGTCTAAAAATGGTAAATTTTAATGATGAACCTGAATTTAACCCGAAAAAAATATAACTATAAAATAAAAACTTGAGGTGAATAATATGAAATTCAAGTATACTATAACAGGACTTGACTGCCCGAACTGCGCGCAGAAGCTTGCCACACTCAATGAAAAAGAGGATGGGATTTCTTCCTGCAAGATAAATTTCCTTACCGAGAAGATAACTATTGAGGCAGACCTTGCCGAGGGGTGCCTTCTTGATTTGGTGAACGGCTGTGCCAAGCGCTTTGATAAGAACGTTAAAATAGAAAAATAAGCAATGAGGCGACTGTTTTCATTTATACTCGGAGAGATAGGCACGCTCGCATTTGGCGCTCTGCTATTTGCCGTCTCGCTTATCCTTGATATTACTCTTGGCGGTATCGCGCCCATCATCCTTTTCGCACTCACCTATATATTCGTCGCTAGAGGGGTGCTTTACAGCGCTGTACGAGGCATTTTGCGCGGGGATTTCTTTGACGAAAAATTCCTTATGAGCATAGCCTCGCTTGGAGCTATGATTATAGGTGAGTACGCCGAGGGGTGCGCGGTAGTGCTGTTCTTTCTTCTCGGCGAGCTTTTCGAGGGACGTGCGGTACGAAGCTCGCGCAATAAAATAAAGGCACTTATGGATATCGCGCCCGACGAGGCTACCGTAATAAGAGACGGTGAGGAAGCGCTGATCGATGCCGACGAGGTTACGGTCGGTGACAGCGTAATCGTAAGAAGCGGTGAGCGCGTCCCTGTTGACGGAGTGGTTACAGATGGAGCCTCTCTTGTCGATACCTCAGGAATGACGGGAGAAACAAAGCCGCTTTCGCTCTCTGCGGGAGACTCGGTATGCTCAGGCTTCGTTGTGCTTGACGGATATCTCGTAATCAGGTGCGAGCGCCCTGCCGAGCAGTCCTCGGCTATGCGTGTGCTTCAGCTTGTAGAGGAAGCAACCGAGCGAAAGTCAAGGGAAGAGAGCTTTATCACTAAATTTTCAAGGGTTTATACCCCGAGCGTTGTGGCGCTTGCGTTGCTCTATGCTTTGATACCGCCTCTCGTCGGGCTTCTTCCGTGGAAGTCCTCGGTATTCCGCGCGCTCAGCTTTCTGGTTATATCCTGTCCCTGCGCGCTTGTTATATCGGTGCCTCTTTCGTTTTTTGCGGGTATAGGGCTTTGTGCCTCAAGAGGTATACTCTTCAAGGGCTCGTCTTGCTTTTCGCCCGTAAGCCGTATAAAAACCGCTATCTTTGATAAGACGGGTACGCTTACGATGGGTAAATTCTCTGTAAGCGATATTGTCGCACTCGGGGATGCCGATAAGGATGAGATATTGACACTTGCCGCAATCTGCGAATATTCCTCAACCCACCCCATCGCGGAGGCTATTCTTGCAAAATGTAAGCCTGCCACTCTGCCGACCGAAGCAAGAGTTATTCCAGGGGCTGGCGTTGAGTGCCTTTACGAGGGACACAGGCTATATGCGGGAAGTCTTGGCTTTGTCACAGAAAGCACGGGTGATACCGTAAACGCTTCTACCGATAAAACCGTAGTCTTTGTCGGCAGAGATAATAAAATACTCGGCTATATCACCCTCGACGATACCGTAAGAGCCGAAGCGCGCTCGGCGCTTGATATGCTTCGGCGCCTCGGTGTCAGAAGGACGGTAATGCTCACGGGCGATAAATCCGAGGCCTGTGCGAGAGTAGCCGAGGCGCTGGGAATTGACGAGGTTCATTCGGGACTTTTGCCCGAGGACAAATATTCCTATATTGACGCTATCGCAAACGGCACCGCAAACGGTGTAATGTACGTCGGTGACGGTATAAACGATACCCCCTCGCTTGCCCGCGCGGACGTTGGTGTGACGCTTGGAATACGCGGCACCGACAGCGCGAAGGAGAGCGCCGACCTTATAATAATGAGCGATAACCTTGAAAGAATACCAGAGGCAATAAGGCTCGCGAAAAAAACTCTTGGAATTGCCAAGGGAAATATCGTCTTTGCGATATTTATAAAGCTTCTCGTTCTCGCCCTCGCCGCCTTCGGCATTGTCAATATGTGGCTTTCGGTATTTGCCGATGTCGGTGTATGCGTGCTTTGCGTGCTGAATTCAATGCGGCTTCTGGTAGGGAAGAGGGGACAATGAGATATCTGATGATGAATAAGCCTGTCGGATATATCACCGCTATGAGGGATGATGTACGTCCCTGCGTTGCAGACCTTTTGTCGGATGCGGATAAAGCGGGGCTTTTCCACGTCGGCAGGCTTGATAAGGACACCTCGGGGCTTCTGCTTTTTACCGATGACGGTGCCTATAACGCCAAAATACTTAACCCAAAATCAAACATAAAAAAGACCTATCGCTTCACGGCAATGGGGGAGCTTACCGACGCTGTAATTGAGCATCTTTGCTCGGGTGTTGTGGCGGGTGAGGGAGGCAGGCGCTTTGCGTCATGTGCCTCGTCGGCAGTACGGCTTGCGGTTATGAGGGCAGGTGAGTGCCCTGAGCTTTTGCCGAATATACCAAGAGAAAAAATACTCGCTACAAGGCTTTGCGATAGGATAATATCAATAGGCGAGATTACCGTCTGTGAGGGCAGATGGCATCAGGTAAGGCGTATGCTAAAGGCTGTGGGTCTTACCGTAACCGCACTTGAAAGAGTAAGCATAGGCGCCCTAGCACTTGACGGAAATCTTCCATACGGTGAATATCGCACTCTTACTAAGGAAGAAGCTGATTTGGCTCTTGTAAATTAATAAAAACCGCAATAATGCAAAGAACTGTGTGCATCATTGCGGTTTTTTATTCCGTGTTTGATTATTTTAGAATTTATATTTCTTAAAAAATATCAGCCAAGGATATGAGGCTTTGTTTAATCATCCTTGTGTGAGCGGCTCTTCATCTCGCGCTCGATAACCCTTGCCGCGTCGCGCCTTGCCATATCGTCTCGCTTGTCGTAGAGCTTCTTACCCTTGCAAAGACCGATAGCCATCTTCACCCTTGAGCCCTTGAAATAAAGCGACAGCGGAACGAGGGTGTAGCCCTCTCTTGATATAAGACCTGTAAGCTTCATTATCTCGCGCTTGTGCATAAGAAGGCGCTTTGGACGTAGAGGCTCGTGGTTTATTCGGTTGCCCTGCTCGTAGGGTGAGATATGCATACCGAGGGCGTACATCTGCCCTGCATCTATCTCGCAGTAGGAGTCCTTCATATTGACACCGCCCGCGCGAAGCGACTTTACCTCGGTGCCGAGAAGCTCAACCCCCGCCTCATATGTCTCTATTACAAAATAATCGTGTCTTGCCTTTCGGTTTTCGGCAATTATCTTTGTGCTTTCACTCTGTGCCATAATAGCCCCCGATGATGATATTCTTCACAAAGTATAACATATTTTCTTGTGAAAATCAAGGCTCATTTAAAAAGTCGCGATGCATCATTTAAAAAGCCTCGATACACCCTCGAGAATTTTGAATTTTACCCTGTACCCGCTGTGGGAAATCAAAGCTCTCTCGCTGTCGCTTAGTGCGCCCTGTCCCGTTGCGATATCAAGGCAAAGCGGTGGGTACATCACGCACCACCAATTACGCCCCTCACCCTCGCCAAGCCTTATGATAAGCGCCTTATAGTAGCCCTCAGGCAGAGTAAAGCTCTCATAGGTGCGTGCGTCAAACCACTCGGTGCAAATATCACAGCTAGCGCCGTAGGAATAGCCAAGCTCGCAAAGCAGAAGCTCAATATCCCTCTCGATATAGCCAAGATTTTTTCGTATACATTCCTCAGCGTGGGGCATATCGCTTACATTATTCATTATACTGCCGTACTTTTCAAGAAGCATATCGCGGACAGACAGCTTAACCGCCTGATCCTCCGCGCTGTCGGATGCCGCGCGGATATGTAATCTTACGGTATCCTCGTATATCATAGCCTCTGCCTCGGTCGGCATTATAGCAAGCAGTAATGCGGACAGCATTACCGCCAGAATAGGTATAATTGTTTTTTTAATTCCTTCCATATTTTGCCTCTTTCCTTTTTTACTCTAATGCTTGACGCCGGGAAAGCAAAATATTCAGTAAAAATTAAAAATTCCGTTTTCATTGCTTTTTGAGGTATATATTGACGGTATTTCCTAGCCGAAATGTTATCTCTTTTTGTTGGTTTAATGAAATCGTTGCATATATTTTAAATAAAAACAGCTCTCATACGGCAGTAGGTATACTGTATGAGAGCTGAAAAATATTATGCCTTGTTAGCAGATCCGAAAAGCTCGATCTTTTCTCTGACCGTAGCCTTGATAGCCTCACAGCCGGGAGCGAGAAGCTTTCTCGGGTCAAAGCCCTTACCCTGAAGATCCTTGCCTGCCTCGATGTACTCGCGGGTAGCAGCCGCAAACGAAAGCTGGCACTCGGTGTTTACATTGATCTTCGATACGCCAAGAGAGATAGCGGTCTTGATCATATCAGCGGGGATGCCCGTACCGCCGTGAAGAACGAGAGGCATATCCTCACCGACCTTCTTGCTTATAGCCTCAAGGACATCAAAGCGAAGTCCTGCCCAGTTTTCGGGGTACTTACCGTGAATATTACCGATGCCTGCCGCAAGCATAGTAACGCCAAGGTCTGCGATCATCTTGCACTCGTCGGGGTCAGCAACTTCACCGCCGCCAACGACACCGTCCTCCTCGCCGCCGATAGCACCGACCTCTGCCTCAAGAGAGAGACCAAGCTCGTTGCAGATACCGACAAGCTCGGTTGTCTTTGCGATATTTTCCTCAATAGGGTAGTGTGAGCCGTCGAACATTACCGACGAGAAGCCTGCCGCGATGCACTTCTTTGCGCCCTCGTAGCTACCGTGGTCAAGGTGAAGAGCAACGGGAACGGTAATTCCAAGCTCGTTTATCATACCGTTTACCATACCTACTACGGTGGTGTAGCCACACATATACTTACCCGCGCCCTCGGATACACCGAGAATAACGGGCGAGTTCATTTCCTGTGCGGTGAGAAGTATCGACTTTGCCCACTCAAGGTTGTTTATGTTGAACTGACCTACCGCATAGTGGCCTGCTCTTGCCTTTTTCAGCATTTCCTTTGCAGAAACTAACATTTTGTTATCTCCTTAAAATAAAATTTACTATAATATTATAGCTTATATTTTCACAAAAATCAATACCTCTTTGAAATATTCCTGACTGTGGGGCAGGAAATATTAGCGAAGGCGCTCATTTAAGAAAATCCTCGCGTCTTGGGGTGAATATATCAAGAAGCTTGCCCGCCTTAAGGCATACCACGCCGTGAGGCTCGTTTTCCTTCGTGTAGTAGGTGTCACCGACGGTAATTTTTCTTTCCACACCGTCAATCGTAGCCAAAAACTCACCTGAGATAACATAGCTTATCTGCTCGTGCGGATGAGTGTGCATAGCACCGACCGCACCCTCGTCAAAATCGACCTCAACCGCCATCATTTTCTCATCGTTTGCGAGAATACGGCGTCTTACACCGCCCGAAAGCTCGGTAAGAGAGGTATCCTTATACGGAAAAAACATAATTACCCCATTCCTCGGCAGACTTCTAATATCTGCCGATATTCTAATATCTGTCGATATTCTAATATCTGCCGATAGCTTTTTTATTCATTTTAGCACAAATGAGTATTTTAATCAAGACAAAAGATAAAATTCTTTCTTATGACAGAGGATAAAATCTTTCTTACCTCTTGAAATCCTTCTCGGTTTATTATATAATATAGTATAAAATTTTTTATGGGAGTTGACAAAATGCTTGATATCAGATTTTTAAGAGAAAATCCCGATGCTGTCAGGGAGAATATAAAAAAGAAGTTCCAGGATAAAAAGCTTCCTCTTGTTGATGAGGCAATCGAGCTTGACGAGGCGCTTCGCCGCGCTAAAAAGGAGGCTGATGACCTTCGCGCTAACCGCAACCGTCTTTCAAAGTCCATAGGTGCGCTTATGGCGCAAAAGAAGCTTGATGAGGCAGAGGAGGTAAAGTGCCAGGTAGCCGAGGGCGCAAAGCGCCTTTCCGAGCTTGAGGCAGAGGAGGGCGAGCTTGAGGAGAAGCTTCGCAAAATAATGCTCACCATCCCCAATATCATAGATCCCAGCGTTCCTATCGGTAAGGACGATAGCGAGAATGTAGAGGTTAAGCGTTACGGCGAGCCTGTCGTTCCCGAGTACGAGATACCTTATCATACCGATATTATGGAGACCTTCGCGGGCATCGACCTTGACAGCGCAAGGCGCGTTGCGGGTAATGGCTTCTACTACCTTATGGGCGATATCGCGAGACTTCACTCGGCGGTTATATCCTACGCGCGTGATTTTATGATTGACAGAGGCTTCACCTACTGCGTGCCCCCCTTTATGATCCGTTCAAGCGTGGTTACGGGCGTTATGTCCTTTGCCGAGATGGATGCTATGATGTATAAGATAGAGGGCGAGGACCTTTACCTCATCGGTACCTCCGAGCATTCTATGATAGGTAAGTTTATAGACCAGATAATCCCCGAGGCTGATCTTCCTCAGACGCTCACCTCCTACTCGCCCTGCTTCAGAAAGGAAAAGGGCGCGCACGGAATAGAGGAGAGGGGTGTT
>JAGBIF010000036.1 GCA_017935065.1 Clostridia bacterium | reverse complement strand
GTGTCAACATATCGAATTGCGAAGCAATATATCGAGTGCGAAGCACATATCGAATTTGCTTTGCCTGCAAAGCAAATATATCGCGCCTCGCTATGCGAGGCATATCTAACCCGACAAGGTCGGACTTCATCGCGGAGCGCCACGGGCACACTATCGTACAGAGTGCGAAGCGTACACGGCGGGAGAGATCCCGACGCTCTGCGTCGCCCTACGGGTTCGACTGCGGGCTTTGCCCTCCGCTCAGGATGACATTTTCCCCGCCCTACGGTACACCTTATGCGGTCCCCCAAGTTTGCAACGCAAACTTTCAGGATGCTCTGCATCCCTATTCCCATCACAAGGGAAGGCTTATCACAAAGCGGACTTCATTGCAAGCTTGCCTCGCTTTTGCTTTGCTATTTCCTTTGATACCGCCTCGCAGGAGAGGGGAAGGATTTTCCACTCGGCCTCGCGCATAACGCGCGCCTGAAGCGTTTCGGGGGTATCGTTCTTTCTGATTTTAACCGCCCTTTGCATAATGATCTCGCCGCCGTCGGGAATTTCGTTTACGAAATGCACTGTAGCACCCGTAACCTTGACACCGTAGGAAAGCGCCGCCTCGTGTACGCGAAGTCCGTAAAAGCCCTTTCCGCAAAACGCGGGGATAAGCGAGGGGTGGACGTTGATAATTCTTCTTTTATAGCGAGAGGTAAAGCTCTCTGACAGTATCGACATAAAGCCCGCAAGCACTATAAGCTCGATTTTGTGCGCGTCAAGAAGTGAGACGAGCTTATCCTCAAAGTCGCTCTGGTCGCGACACTCGCGCTTAAGCACCGTAGCGCTCTCAATTCCCGCGTTTTTTGCGCGCGTGAGCGCGTAGGCGTCCTTGACGTTTGATATAACGAGCGATATCTCGCCCGACCTGATGATGCCAGCTCTCTCGGCGTCTATAAGCGCCTGAAGGTTTGTGCCTCCACCCGAAACCAGAACCGCAATTCTCGTCTTTTCCATCAGCAGAATACCACTCCGTCATCACCCTCGACGATCTCGCCTATTACGTAGGCATCCTCGCCCATACGGGTAAGAATTTCAAGGGCGGTGCCGACGTCCTCCTTGGCGACGGTGATTGCCATACCCACACCCATATTGTAGGTGTTATACATATCCCTCTCGGGGATATCGCCCGTCTTTTGTATGAGGTCGAATATAGGAAGCACCTTGACGGCGCTCTTGGTGATTTTAGCAGAAAGTCCGTCGGGTATCGCGCGGGGCAGGTTCTCGTAGAAGCCGCCGCCCGTGATATGGCTGATGCCCTTTACCTTGACCGATTTCAAAAGCTCAAGGACGCTCTTTACATATATTTTCGTGGGGGTAAGAAGTGTCTCGGCAATAGTTCTGCCACCAAGCGCCTCACAGGGTGCGTAGAGCGAGGCGGGGTTGTTGTCAATATCAAAAACCTTTCTTACGAGCGAGAAGCCGTTCGAGTGAACGCCGCTTGAGGCAAGCGCGATTATAGCGTCGCCCGCGACGGTTTTCTTGTTGTCGATAATCTTCTTTTTATCTACGATACCTACGGCAAAGCCCGCGAGGTCGTAATCCTCCTTGGGCATCATACCGGGATGCTCGGCAGTCTCACCGCCGATAAGCGCCGCGCCCGACTGAACACAGCCCTCGGCAACACCGCCTACTATCTCTGCAATCTTTTCGGGTACGTTCTTTCCGCAGGCAATATAGTCGAGGAAGAAGAGCGGCTTTGCACCGCAACAGATAATATCGTTTACGCACATAGCGACAGCATCAATGCCTATCGTATCGTGCTTGTCCGCAAGAATAGCGAGCTTTACCTTCGTGCCGCAGCCGTCGGTACCCGACACGAGAACGGGCTCCTCCATACCGAGAAGGTTAAGCCCGAAGCAGCCGCCGAAGCCGCCGATATCGTCTACACAGCCCTCGTTCTTGGTTCTTGCGATATGCTTTTTCATAAGCTCTACCGCGCGGTAGCCCGCGGTAATATCAACGCCCGCCTTTGCGTAGCTTTCGGATTTCGATTTCGTGCTCATATTAAAAATTCCTTTTCCTTTTCTGTAATTGATCCGCAAACGCGGGGTTATTCCTTGCCGTCCCAGCAATAGGTGCAGAGCTTGCATCTGTCAAGCCCTATTGCCTTTACTATTCCCTCAAGTGATTGGAATTCAAGCGAGTCGAACGAGAACATATCGCATATTCTGTCACGCAGACGCTTACCGCGCTCGGTTGCGCCGTCGGAATATTCCTCAATATGGGAAAAGCCCTCGCAGCCCTCAAGCTCCATTATGACCCGCCTTGCGATAAGCTCCATCTCATCGCGTGAGCGAGTGAAGTTGAGGTACTTGCAGCCGTACATAATGGGCGGACAGGCCGAGCGCATATGCACCGACTTCGCGCCGTTGTCATAAAGAAAATCGACGGTTTCCTTAAGCTGAGTGCCGCGCACTATCGAGTCATCGACGAAAAGAAGATTTTTGCCCTCGATAAGGTCGTGTATAGGCACCTGCTTCATCTTGGCAACCCTGGATCTGTCGGTCTGCTTTGCCGAGGTAAAGCTTCTCGGCCAGGTGGGTGTGTATTTGATAAACGGGCGGGCGAAGGGCACGCGGCTTCGGTTTGCGTAGCCTATCGCGTGGGGCGTGCCCGAGTCGGGAACACCGCTTACGTAGTCTATCTCGGCATCCGCGTGGCGTTCCTCGTCTGCCGCCGCCATGATATCGCCGTTGCGATATCTCATAGTCTCTACGTTGATGCCCTCGTATATAGAGGTGGGGTAGCCGTAGTATGCCCAGAGGAAGGCGCAGATCTTCATTTCCTTGCCCGCCTCCCTTAGCACGGTGTAGCCGTCAGAGGTGACCTCAACCGTCTCCCCAGGGCCAAGCTCCTTGATTATCTCGTAATCGAGCTTGGTTGCCGCAAAGGACTCGAAGGTGACGCAGTAGCCGTCCTCCCCCCGTCCCAGCTGTACGGGAATTCTGCCGAGCTTGTCTCTTGCCGCGATGAGCCTTCCGTCCTCGGTGAGGATAAGAATATTCGCCGTGCCTACGATGCTGTCCTGCGCGAATTTTATTCCCTCGGCAAAGCTATCCTTCTGATTGATAAGCGCCGCGACAAGCTCGTTTGAGTTGACCGCACCGCCCGTCATAGCGTCAAAGTGACCGCAGTAGTCCTTGAAGTACTTATCAATAAGCTCGGCGGAGTTGTTTATCCTGCCGACGGTCGATATCGCGTAGGTGCCGAGGCGCGAGCGTATAAGCAGCGGCTGAGGCTCGCTGTCGCTTATGCTGCCTATGGCACTGTTTCCGTGCATTTCCTCAAGCACGTGGTCGAACTTGGTCCTGAAGGGAGAGTTCTCAATATTATGTATTATTCTCTGCAGACCGACCTCTTCAGAGTATGCCGCCATTCCCGCGCGCCTCGTTCCGAGGTGAGAGTGGTAGTCGGTGCCGAAGAATACGTCAAGCACGCAGTCGCGCTTTGATGCAATTCCAAAAAAACCGCCCATATTGTTTCCGTTTCTGAAAAATTAGTGATTGTATGCCGTGTCTTACGCGAAGAAGAGCTTCGAGAGGGTCATAGGATCGACGTACTTGCCGTCCTTGTATACTCTCATATTGCCCGATGCGATCTCGTCGATAAGCATTACCGAGCCGTCCTTGTCATAGCCGAACTCAAACTTGATATCGTAAAGCACGAGCCCCTTGTCAAGAAGGTCGTCGGCAACTATTTTAGTGATCTTCTGAGTCATAAGCTTGATATCGTCATACTGCTGTGCGGTCATAACACCGAGGTCCACAAGACCGTCCTTGGTAACCAGCGGGTCGCCCTTCGCGTCATTCTTGAAGGTGGTCTCAACATATGCGGGAAGGTCTGCACCCTCCTCGATATAGTCGCTGTAGCGGCGGTAGAAGCTTCCTACTGCCTTGTGACGGCAGATAACCTCAAGTCCCTTTCCGAAGGGCTTCGCGGGAAGAACCTCCATGGTGGTGTCGTCAAGGTTTGCGCTCACATAGTGAGTTTTGATGCCTGCCGCGTTGATTTTCTCGAAGAAATAGATGGACATACGAAGGTTTACGTCGCCCACACCCTCGATGGTGAGTCCTACCGCGTTTTCGCCTGGATCGAACACGCCGTCCTTGCCCGTGCAGTCATCCTTGAATTTGAGAAGGTAGTTGCCTCCCTCAAGCGCGAATACGTCCTTGGTCTTTCCTGAATAAACGAGAGTCTTGTTCATTGTTTTTTACCCCTTTTTAAAAATATATGTTTGTTTTTTTAGTTCTTTTTATTAAGCTCTGCGTTAAGCTCGGCATCACGCGCGAGCACCGCCTCGGCATCGCTCTTACGCTTGGCGTCAAGCCTTTTCGCAAGCTCGGCATCCTCAATAGCGAGCATCTGTATTGCGAGCAGCGCCGCGTTTGCCGCGCCGTCCACGGCAACCGTCGCAACGGGAATACCCGTCGGCATCTGCACTGTGGCAAGCAGCGCGTCAAGACCGTCAAGCTTCGCTGCGCTTACGGGAATTCCTATTACGGGAAGAGTAGTATTTGCAGCGATAGCACCCGCGAGGTGCGCCGCCATACCCGCGGCTGCAATTATCGCGCCGAAGCCTCTCTCTCTTGCGCCGAGCGCAAAGTCTCTTGCCTCAACGGGCGTTCTGTGCGCCGAATAGACGTGCGCCTCATAGGGCACGCCAAAGGCATCAAGCATATCCATTGCCTTTTTCACGGTGGGAAGGTCGCTGGCGCTTCCCATAACTATACCGATTTTTTTCATAATATCTCCTTATCCGTTGGATTTTGTTATACCTTTATCGCCCGCGCGCCCGACGCGATTTTAAAAAAGGGCACAGCTTATCCATATAGAGAAAAATGAATAAGTGTGCCCAGACGGTCGGCTGTATTGCAGGCGCACGCTCCCCCGTGGTAAACCACTTATCCGTCAGTTGCGTGTGCCGAGAATTATCTCGCGTATATTTTATCATATTAATATATAGTTTGTCAAGTATGTATTTTAAATAAATCCTCCACAGGCTCGCAAAGAATTACCCTGAAGGAGTCGGACAAAGGAAAACCGCCACGGCGCGCGCCGTGGCGGTTTTTGTGCTTTTTTAGTCCGCAAGGATGCTGATTCTGTTGTAAAGAATCTCGGTTACGAGGTCGCATATCCACGCGATGAGGTTTCCGATACCCGTGAAGGTAACGAGAAGGCCTACAACGAGGGTAACGACGCTTCCTGTCTCAAAGAACTTCACTATTCTGTAAATACCGCCGACGATAGCGCCGAGGATAAGCTGAATAATGATCTTAAGAAGTCTGGGAAGCGACTCGTACGCGGCGGTAAGAGAGCTTGAATTCTTAGCCATAGCTTTTCTCCTTTATGTAATATTATTTGAGGCTTGTGGGGTGCCTTACCTTATCATCTCGCTCTTCGGTCCTGCCGAGGAGTGATTTTTGATTATCCTTTCGATATCGGTAAGGTCGCATACCGTCATATCGCCGAGGACGGTATTCTTGAGCGCGCACATTGCGTCTCCGTATTTCGCCGCGCTCTCTATATCACCGAAGCGAAGCAGTCCGTAGAGCGCGCCTGCCACGTAGGCATCGCCCGAGCCGATGCGGTCGACGACGTCTATATTCTCGTAGGGCGCCTCCTCAAAGTGGCGACCCTCCGCCGCGTCAAAGACGAGCGAGGAGAAGGTGTGCTTTTGCGGGGAAATTACCTTTCTCTTGGTAGAGGCGATTATTTTAAGGTTGGGATACTTTTTGGAAAACTCGCGGTGTATGTCCTCAAGCGTGCCCGTCATACCGAACATACGCCTTGAGGTCTCCTCCGAAACAAAGAGGATATCTATAATCGGAAGCACGCTTTCGATGCAGGACTTTGCGGTTGCCTCGTCCCAGAGCGCCGCCCTGTAATTTACGTCAAAGGAAATGAGCGCGCCGCACTCGTGAAATCTGTGCATCATCGCGATAACGTTCTCGCGGATGCCCTCGTCAAGCGCAAGCGTGATGCCGCTGGTGTGGAACACCGCCGCGTTGTCGTACATATCCGCGGGCAGCTCCTCCTTGGTAAGCGTGGTAAAGGATGACGAGCGCCTGTCGTAGGATACAACGGGAAGCCTTGGATACGCGCCGCTTTCATAATAGTATATGCCGAGACGCATAGTATCGCTCTCGTCGTAGATTATGTAATCGTCGCTGGTGCCAGAGTAGCGTATCTTTCGCTTTGCGAATTTACCTATCTCGTTATGTGGGAGCTTGGTGATTATACCCGTACGCATACCGAGCATTGATATGCCCGACACTACGTTAAGCTCGGAGCCGCCCGCCTTTTTCTCAAAGGTCTCGCTATGGGATATGCGCTCCTTTCCGACGGGGGATAGACGAAGCATTACCTCACCTATGCCAAGCACGCGGAATTCACAGTCCTTTGTCTTAATCATTCCGATACCCTTTCTTCAAAAAATATTCTTTAATTAAATTATACCCGCAAATACGCGCTTTGTCAATTAACCGAGTGAAAATTAAGTCGGGAATTTCAGGGAATTTGCGATTTATCAGCTCTTGCCGTCACACTTGGCGCTCTGCCCGTCGGATTGGGGCGCTCCGTCGCTCTTACGAAACGAGGCGGGGCCAAGCTCGGCAATAAGCACCGCGGCAAATACCACGGCACAGCCGATATACTCACGCGCGCTCATCCGCTCGCCGAGAAGAAGTGCCGCGCTCAGCGCGCCGAACACGCTCTCGAGCGAAAGTATGACGGTTGCGACGGGCGCGGGTGTGCCGCGCTGACCGATAATCTGACAGGTGTAGGCAATACCGCTTGAGCCGATACCGAGAAAGAGAAGCTCGGGCAGATAGCCCCCGATAAGAGAGAAGTCTATGGGGCCTTCAAAAATTGGCGCGGATACCGACGAGAGGACGGCGCAGGTGAAGAACTGCACCAGCGAGAGCCTTATCGGACAGGTTCCGCGAGCGAGGGATTTGTCTATTGAAATTATCTGAAAGGCAAAGACCACCGCGCAAAGAAGTATGATAAGGTCAGAGGGCGCTAAGCTAAAGCTGTCGGTTATGCAGAGCAGGTAAAAGCCGACCACCGCAAGCGTCGCCGCGCACCAGACGTTCAGCCCCGAGCGCTTGCCGAGGGCGAGTGACAAAAGAGGCACGATAACCACGTAAAGCGCGGTGATGAAGGACGCCTTTCCCGCGTCGGTCTCGGCAATTCCCGCCTGCTGAAGAGTTGAGGCGATAAAGAGAAAGGTACCGCAGACAGCGCCTCCGATAAGCTCTCGGCGCGAGAGGTCAAGGCGGAGCCCGCCACGCAGACGAAGAAGGCTTCTTCCCGAGTGCGTGAGCCTGTCATAGACTGCTACCGCAGGGATGAGGAAGATTACCGCGAAGATGCTTCTTACCGCAATGAGGGTAAGCGGCGCAAGTGCTGCCGCCGCCTTCTGCGCAACGAATGCCGCGCCCCAGATAATAGCCGCAAGCAGAAGTATAATTGGCGAGATAAAATTTTTCATATTTCTGGAATTTCTTTTTCCTTTACGTTGTAATTTTCATATAAATATGCTTGGTTTGCAAAGTATTGTGTTCAAAAGCCCACGTTAAATCAAAAATACTTTGGCTTATTCTTCGGCGGTATTTGTGTTTTCCGCATTATCGGGAGGCTCGTTCTGCCCGTCTTGCGTGCCACCTCCGTCAGGCATAGGTAGCGGACCTACGTCACCCGATGGCATAGCGGGGACTATCGCAATTCCCTCGTACACCGACTGAAAGCAATCGAGCGCTACGGGCACGTCAAGCCTTACTCCGAGAATTTTTATCGCGCGGAGAAAGTCAAAGTTATAGCTTGACAGAGGGCGGTTGTAGGCATCGTCGGTCTGTGCCGCGACGAGAAGCTCCTCGCCCGAAAAGCCGACGACGAGAAGCGTGTGATAATAGCCCTCGCCCTCGCGCCCGAGCTGTATTACGTCACCTATCTCGCACTCGCTCTTATCTACCTGCCTGCCGAACGGGCCGACACCCTCGTTCGAGGTAATAAACCTGAAGAAGAAATCCACTCCCGTCCACGCGGGCGCTCTGTCGTCGAACGAGACGTAGTACCACCCGAAGGTCCTTTCGTAATTCATAACACAGCTCCCCGCATATATACATTGCGAGACGAAGTTAGTGCAGTTTCCGCCTATCCCGCGAAAATTACCGAATACGGGATTTTGCGAAAACGCCCACCGCATAGCATACTCTACCGCGCGCTCTCTGTCATATGGCTTTACAACAAGCAAATCCTACCCCTCCAAAAATGCTTTTCTAAAAGTATATGCAAAAGGGGCGAGAGATGGGAATATGCCTTGCAAGCAAGGCGCGATATATTTGCTTTGCAGGCAAAGCAAATTCGATATGTGCTTCGCACTCGATATATTGCTACGCAATTCGATATGTTGACACCTCGGTGCGGGCGAGAAGGGTTGAGGCAAGGCTCTCACTATAACAAAAGTCGGACTTTCGGTTTACCTTGCTATGAATAAGCCTTCCCTTGTGAGGGAAGGGGGACCGCTTGCGGTGGATGAGTAGTCATACTAAGCACAATACTGTACAAAGTGCTTGCCTTACACGGCGGGAGTAAACCCCCGCCCTACGGGGTGCAGATGCGTACAAGGTGCGAGACGTACGGGTGCAGATGCGGACAGAGTACGCCGTGTAGGCTTCGTCGGGTATGAAATCAACGCACCGCGGTGAGGGATTTGCCGTTGGCTATAAGACGGCAGATGCGGGCGGTTCTGGTGTCGCCTGTAATTCTCTCGTCGGGCGGCAGGTCTCTGCCGTGGTAGATGCAGTAAAGCTCGCCGCCTACCTCAATTACACTGCAATGTCCTGTGCCTGCCTCGTATTCGTTTTTCGCGATAAGGGGCGAGTAGACATCATCGCTCGGCTGTTTTTTGAAGTCGAGCTCGGTAAGATCGTCGGTATCGCCGTATGCGTAGGCATAGCCGAGGTAGTAGTACTCGCTTTCGTAGCAGTTGCCCGAATAGATGAGGTAGTGGTCGCATCCGCGCCTGAAATAGAACGCGCCCTCAAGCGTGTGCCAATGTTGACCTGCCTTGAAGCGGTCCTTCATAAATATTTCCTCATCAAGCGTGGGTACAACCACGGTCCTCGGCTTGCCAAGGCACTCGGTGGGGCTTATCATTTTATCAAGCACGATATAGGTGCCCGCGCGCTCTGCCTCGTAGTCGTTTACCGAATAGAAAAGGTAAAGACCGTCCCCGCTTTTTACTGTGTGAGCGTCGATAGAGAAGGGCTCTGTGATTTTTCGGATAAGAGCGAAGGGTCCGTAGGGGGTATCGCTTACCGCGACGTGAAGCGCCTGCTCGTGCATATCGGTAACTCCCTCGTCGACGAAGGAAACGTACATATAGTATCTGCCCTCGGTGAAAATTACCGACGGCGCCCAGTATTCAACCTTGTGCGGAAGCGAAAACACGAGCCCAAGCCCCTCGTACTCACCGTCGAGGGTGTCGCAGACGTAGGCGTTTACTCCCTCGAAGCCCGAGACGTAAACGTAGAATTTTCCGTCCTCACCGCGAATTATATAAGGATCTGGCTGTGAGGGATATCTTCCCTCCTTGTAATCTATAAGCTTCATATCAACCTCGAAAAAAATAATATAAATATATTATACACAAAACGCGCGCGTAAGTCAACAAAAATACTTCTCCCGCGCGAAGGATTATGGGACGCAAAAAAACGGCAGACCGTAGGGTATTTATGAAAAAGCGAGGCCTTGGCGGTAAATCTTCTGAAAGTGTGCTTGAATGGTAGAAAATAAAGATGACGAGCCCAAAATATCGGCGAAAAATTGTAATATCGGTTAGCGCTCGCTTTTCTTCAAAAATAGTAAAAAACAACGCTCGTGATGAAAAATAACCGCTTGAAATATGACTTTTATAAAAAAACTCGGTATTTTCGCCTGATTTTGAAGAAAATATAAAAAAGAGGTAAAAAAGCAGGTGATTTTGTACAGCTTTTTACCTCTTTTATTCTTGATTTTGCGTGATGCGGGCTTTTTGCCCTATGATTTTACCTATTAAGATATATTCGGGGCTTGTATTTACTTCCTATTAACTATTCCTGTTTTTCCTCGGGGGATTTGCAGTAGGCGTTATAGAGGCCGTTTATTCTCTGTCTGCCCACCTCGGCAATTTCCTCGCGTGTAAGCCCCTGCTCGCGAAGCGTTTTTTCGGAAAATGCCTCGCCCACAAGAATTCTTCTCGTCCTTTTGTGATAATAAAGCGGAAGAATGGGGATATCACAGTCTTTTTTCTTGTTATATAGCTCCGCAAGCATAACGAAGCCAGGCAGAGCCTTTGTTATCTCGTCAAGATAGCCCTTTGATGAATCCTCGGGGAATATAAGCACCGACTCGCCTGCGTCAAGCACCGCCTCGGAGCATTTTACCGTATGCA
Organism: Clostridia bacterium; assembly: GCA_017935065.1. Classification (GTDB taxonomy): domain Bacteria; phylum Bacillota; class Clostridia; order Oscillospirales; family CAG-272; genus UBA1740. The sequence goes on along the minus strand of JAGBIF010000036.1, from coordinate 13,217 downwards.
GAAACCTCATATCGGTAAAGGTCGGGATAAACTTCATTCCCTTATAGAGCATAGGCGAGAAGATAGCCTCAAAGCACGCGCGAAGCGTTGCCGAGAGCTTACCCTTGCCTAGCTTCTGAATGTAGAGGATGTTGCGAAGATAATTATATCTTGAACTGAAACCGCCGAACATCTCACCCGCGCCCCACTTGACGTTGAACATAGGGAAGCTTACCTCAATAGCCATAGGCCCGCTTTTTGCGTTATGGTTTGAGATGATTATAGCCTGCTTTGGCAAAGGGGTATCGGTTGTATTTACTACCTTACAGCCGAGGAAAAGCCTGAATATTCCCCCGACTATCTTAAAGACGGGCTGGCGCCTTTTAGGCACCCTGTATTCCCCTGCCATCAGTCGTCCTTGCCGTCGGTGACTTCCTTACCGAAGAAGTACACGCCCATAGTGCCAGGGCCTACGGATGCGCCTACGATAGGACCTATTACCTCGGTAAGCACCTGAGTGTCGTTATCGCCAAGCTCTGCAAGCCTCGCGACTATCTCGGATTTGAAAAGCTCCGCGTCCTCGTCACAGTCAGCGTGAGCAACTACGATAGGAAGGTCGCTCTTTACATAGCTCTCGGCAAAGCGCTCTGCTGCTCTCTTGATAGATGCGCGTCTGCCCTTTACCTTCTCTACCGCTACGTTTCTACCCTTCGCGTCACTGATGATGATAGGCTTTACCGAAAGAATACCGCCGAAGAAGGCGCTTGCCGCGGAAACTCTGCCCGCGCGCTTGAGATATGTAAGGCTGTCGACACACGCCTCCTGATGGAAGCAGAGCTTGTTTTCTTCGATCCACTTGGCAACCTCGTCAAACTCGGCTCCCGCGTCTCTCATCATAGAAGCCTTCATTGCGATAAGTCCGAGTCCCGCACAGCTCATAAGAGAATCTATGCAGACGATTTTTGCCTCGGGATATGCCTTAAGCACCTCGTCTCTTGCGACGTAGCTTGCCTTAACCGATGCGCTGAGCGCTGACGAGCAGGAGACCGAAAGCACCGCTACGCCCTCGCTTGCGTAGGACTCGAATACCTTGCGGTAGTCCTCCATATTTGCCTGCGCGGTGATAATGCGCTTGCCGTCACGCATAAGGTTGTAGAAATCCTTTTGAGAAATCTCGCCGTAGTCAAGGTCCGCGACGTATTCCTTGTCGTCACAGCTGAAATGCATAGGCACGTATTCGATGCCGTAGCGCTCGCGAAGCTCGCCTGATAAATCCGAGCAAGAATCGGTAAGAATTACAAACTTTTTCATTTTAATTAATCCTTTCATTTATCTTATATAATGTTTAAAATGACTATTAATATTTACAAACAATAGGGAAATTACACAGTTTTCTGACCGCCTACAATTCTTATTGCCTGCTTGACGGTGTTGATAACTGTGCTTGAATTTGCCGAGCCGTGCGCCTTGATTACGGGCTTTTTGGCACCGAGTATCACCGCGCCGCCCATGCTGTTGAAGTCTATCCTCGTCATAAGCTCGCCGACGGCACTCCTAAGGTAGGAAAGGTCGCATCCCTCGGGCGCGTGCTTTTTGATAAGCGAGGTGAGCATACCTACTACCGTCTTTGCCGTGCCCTCGATGCTCTTGAGCAGTACGTTGCCCGCAAAGCCGTCTGCCACGATGACGTCGACGTCACCCGAAAGCGCTGTCTTGCTCTCAGTATTTCCGATAAAGTTAAGCTCGCTTTCCTTGAGCTTGACGAACGCCTCCTTCGTCTGGTGGTTGCCCTTCTCGTCCTCGGTGCCGACCGAGAGAAGTCCCACCCTGGGGCTTTCAATTCCGTATACGCTCCTCATATGCTCTGTGGCAAATCTCGCGAAGCGAAGCAGCTGCTCAGGACGGCAATCGACGTTCGCACCGCAGTCTGAAAGACAGGTGACACCGCCCTTTTCGTTGGGAAGGAAGGTCACGAGCGTCGGCTGTGTCTCGCGGTCCTGTCTGCCTAGGATAAGCACCGAGCCCGCAATTACCGCGCCCGTATTGCCCGCGGTTATCATAATCGGGATATCCTCGCTGTCGCGCAGACAGCGGTAGGCGCGCACGAGCGATGCATCGGTTTTCATTCTGATTGAGAGAACGGGCGAATCCTCTCCCGTGATGACCTCGGTGGTCTCAAGAAATTCAAGCCTCCCTCGGTCAAAGCTCTCGCCCTCAAGCACTCTCTCGATATACGCGCGCTCGCCTGCCGCGACGAGAGTGACCTCGGGAATTTCGTTTATCGTCCGCGCAAGTCCAAGAATAAAATCGTCGGGATTGTCACAGCCGAAGCAATCTATAAGTATTTTCATTTTTCTTTCCTTTCGTATGTTATAAGAGGTGTCAGCCTCAAGCCGTTATACCCCTTACAGTACGGATTTTATTATCTCTTGAACCTCTCTCATCTCGCGCCTCGCCTCGGGGATAGGATATATCTGATAGACGTGGTTCATTCCTCGCCCGACCTTAAGGGTATGCCTGACACCCTCGGCGGTGAGCCTTTGTGAGTAGGCAATAATGGCGGGGTAGAGAAGCTCCCTGTCACCTGTGTAGATATAGAAATTCTCCTGCCTCGGCGCGTCGGCGTAATAGGGGCTTACCTCGGGTGAGGTCATATCGTTACCGTCTGCCCAAAGCACGGCGCCCGCAAGGGTGTTCGCCATATATATAAGCGGGTCGCGCCTCTCGTATGCTCTGTAATCGACGCACTCAAGCGAGATGTCTATAAAGGGGCTGAACAGTATGAGAGCCCTCGGTACAGGACAGGCGCTTTGTCGGTAAAGCTCGTTCGCCAGAAGCAGCGCAAGCCCGCCGCCCGACGAATCCCCCATAAGCAGGATTGCGGTGAGCCTCTGTGCCATCGCCCCGTAAAGCGAGGCGGCAAACTCGCGCGTCTCTTTTGCGTTGTGATACGGCGCTCTTGGGTAGATAGGGAACACTATGCGCACGCCGCTCTCACGCGCCAACCTTTTTACATAGCGCAGGTGCGAGCGCCTCGGCAGTCTTACGTAGCCGCCACCGTAAAGGTAGAGTATCGCGCGCCCTGCGGGTGCCTCCCTCGGCGTAAGGACAAAGACCTGACAGCCCGAAAACTCGTATTCCTCGGTAGTAATACCGCGCGAGGCAGGCTTAAGCCTTACTCTTTTTTCGGGGCGAGAGCGCTTTTTTGTGAGCCGCGCAAGTATGTGTGTGTAGGAAAACCGTACTGTTGTCAGGCGAAGGTATATCTCAACCAGCGACGAGGCGAGTGAGCGACGGTAGCGCAGGCTCTGTACCGATGCGAAAACAAGCAGAGCGAGAAGGCAGCTGCCAAGCGTGATAAGAGCTATCCTCACCCACATTATTCAAGAATGATAACGTAGGAATAGACGTCCTGTCCGCCCTTTACGGGGTAGTATTCAATAGAGGGGTACTCGCGTGCGACGGTCTTACCGATCTGTTCCATCTCACTGTCGGTGACGTCCTTGCCGAAGAATACAATCATAAAGTCACGCTCGGCGGCGCAGAGCTTTTTTGAGAGGGCGAAGAAGGCGTCCTCCTTTTTCTTTTCCGCGACGAGCATGGTCTTGTTGGTAAAGCCTATGTAGTCACCCTTTTCAATATCCACGCCGTCAAGGTTTACGGTGCGTATCGAGGTGGTAACCATACCCGTGACGGTGGTGCCGAGCGCCTCTCTCATTCCCTCTGCGATGGCCTCGGCATCGCCTGCCTCGTAGTCAAGCATAGAGAGGATAGAGTAGGCATCCCCGAAGCTCTTTGTCTCGATAACGTGAATTCTCGAGTCCTTATATATCTCCGCGGCGCTCTTTGCCGCCATAATGATATTACTGTTGTTGGGAAGCACGAAGATATCGTCCGCATTCACCTCGTCAAACGCCTCTGTAAAGCACTCAACCGAGGGGTTTTGCGTCTGACCGCCCTCTATAACGAGGTCGGCTCCCATCTCGCGGAAGGTGCTTGAAATGCCCTCGCCCGATGCAACCGTAACGAGCGCGTAAGGGCGTCTTTTGCGCCTTATCTTCTTTTTCTCGGCTTCCTTTTTGTTAAGGGCAAAGCTCTCGTCGGTGTCGCTGTGCTGAAGCGTCATATTCTCAATCTTCACGGTGAGAAATTCGCCGTACCTCTGGCAGAATTCAAGCACCTTGTAGGGGGTGAGCGTATGTACGTGCACCTTGACGATGCTTCCCGTCTTGAAGGCTGCGATAGAGTCGCCGATTGATGCAAGATAGTTCTTTATAATATCTATATCGAAATCCTTGGGGCTTTCCACCTTCGAGGACTGGATGCGGATAAGAAGCTCGGTGCAGTAGCCGAAGGTCATAACGCTGTTCTCGTCAAACTTGGAAAAGTCAAGCTCGTGCGCCTTGGGGGCGTCAGCGTCCTCGGTGTACTGGAGCACATCGCCTTCCATAGCCGAAAGCATTCCCTCAAATATCGCAACGAGACCTGCTCCGCCCGAGTCTACCACGCCCGCCTCGGCAAGCGCGTCGAGAAGCTCGGGTGTTCTGTCAAGAGAGGATTTGAGCTGCTCAACGTATACGCGAAGGAAGTCGCGGAGCGAGAGGTTTTCCTCAAGATGCGCCATAGCGTACTCGGTTGCCTCGCGCGCGACGGTAAGCACAGTTCCCTCAACGGGGGTTGCTACCGAGGAATACGCCTGAGTAACACCGCGCGACAGAGCCTCGGCAAATACTCTCATAGATGCCTCGGTGACACCCTCAAGCCCCTTTGCTATTCCCGCAAAGAACTGTGAAAGAATTACACCCGAGTTGCCTCTGGCATTGAGTATCATACCGTTGGCAAGCGCCTCGGATTTTGCGGCAAGCGAGTCCTCGCTCTCGCGCTTAAGGTAGCTGATACCGCCCTGAAGCGTCATATACATATTGTCACCCGTATCACCGTCGGGGATAGGGAACACGTTAAGGTCGTTTACAGTCTTTTTGTTTGATTTAAGGCTGGCCGCGCCCGAGGCCGCAAGCGTCTCAAAAAGCTCGGCATCAATTATAGCAGTGGTGATTTCGCTCATAAATACTCCTTTCACAACGCATAAAAAACGCATAAATCCTGATTTTACACTACCTATTATACAAATTAAAATAAACTGTAAATAAACTTTTGCAAAATTTTTGCGCGTGAGATATGAAGGATTTTTCTTTTTTGGGGGGACTTTGACTCCAAAGTCCCCCCAAACCCCCGAAAGCATATAAGGGTGAGAGATATAAGGTGATTTGTTGCTTGGAAATATAGAGCTCGGGACAACAAAAAAGTGCATATCGGGGGCTTTTTAAGGTAGAGAGTGCGCACGCACTCATAAAAAGCCTTTAATATACACTTATAAAATATTAGCTTTCGGGTTAGCTTCAATGCGTGAGGGTTTTGGAGAGTGGGCATAAGCACCACAAAAACTCAATTTTAACCCAAGCCCTTATAGCGCACCTCTATAATACCAAACCCCCTAAATGCTTTCGGGTTAGCGTAGCGGCGTGAGGTTTTCGGCGAGTGGGCGTAAACAGCGCAAAAGCTCAATTTTAACCCAAGCCCTTATAGCGCACCTTTTGAATAATATATCCATATTCGCTTTCGGGGTTTGGGGTGCTTTGGAGTCAAAGCACCCCAAGGAAAAAATCCCCCGTAAAAAATATCCCACGCTACGGCAGGGTGACGGTGAAGGTGGTTTTGCCCTCGTTGCAGGTGACGGTGACGGTGCCGTTGTGCAGGGCTACTATGCGTTTTACGATAGAGAGGCCGATGCCGTTGCCCTCGGTGGAACGCGACGAGTCGCACTGATAGAATTTCTGGAAGATCGCATCGCGCTCGCCTGCGGGGATTTCCTCGCCCTCGTTTGTCACGCTTATGCGCAGGGGTGGGGGATTGTGTCCCGCACCAGCCTCGGTGTCGGTGAGAGCCTCCAGCTCAATCTTAAGCTCGGATTTGTCGGTAGCGAACTTTACGGCATTGTCGATAAGATTTATAAATACCTGCTTCAGCATATCCTCGTTGCCGACGGTATAATGCTCGTCAAAATCAAGCGAGAGGGAAAGGCTCTTTGCGCTCCATTTCCTTTGCAGAAGCAGAACACACTCGCGTATCTGCTCTGAAAGGTTGAATTTCGTCCTGTCGGTGAGAATGCTCTGCGACTCGAGCCTCGAGAGGTAGAGAGTGCTTTCTGTCATATTGCGAAGGCGGTTTGCCTCGGACTCGCAAACATCCAGATAATGTCTGCGCTTTGCCTCGGGTAACGTCTCGTTTTTCATAAGCCCTATGAGACCGACGAGCGAAACTACGGGCGTTTTCAGCTCATGCGAGAAATCGTTTACGAAGTCCTCTCTTAAAATTTTCGTGTTTTCAAGCTCGGTGGCAAGCGTGTTGAACGAGCGCGCCAGGCTCTGCATTCCCTCGTATTTGCCAAGGTCTATCCTCGTCGAAAATTCACCCTCGGCAAGCCTTTCCATTCCGTCCATTACGGTATTTATCGGGCGGAACATAAATTTACTTAAAAGTGACGCAAGAATAAGACCTATTATAATGCTTGTAAAGGTGAAAATCAGTATCCAATACCAGCCCTTATCCTGAAGCGGTGTCAGGGAAATTATGTCAAGGCGCGTAAATAAAAACTCAAGGGCAGTCGCGGTAAGCAGCGCCACAAGAAGTGCTGCCGCCGTTGAGAGTATAAAGTAAAAATATATTCGTCTTTGCGCGGAATTTTTTTGTTTTTTCTTTTTCATACAGTCACCTTTGCTTATGATTTAAAGAGGATTTTAAAAACAAATGATTACATTTTATGGGTATTATTGCAAAAGGGCTTGAATAATCAAACCCTCTTTACCGCCTTGTAGCCAAGGCCCCTTATGTTCTCAATTTCAAATTCGGTTATAGCCTCCAGGCGCTTTCGAAGTCTGCCTATGTGAACGGTGACGGTCTCGGGCGTGGTGTCGCACTCAACACCCCATATCTCGTCCATAAGCTGTATCTTCGTAAAAATCACGTCGGGGCAGGAAAGAAGCTTGTAGAGCAGCTGAAACTCCTTCGCGGGAAGCTCTATGATCTCATCGCCGCGCCTTACGGTGAAGGAATCGTAATCAAGCACGACCTCGCCTATCTTTATCTTGCGCTCGTTTACTATGCGAAATCTGCGCAAGAGCGCCTTGATATGAAGCAGAAGCTCGTCGGGGTCAATAGGCTTTGACATATAGTCGTCAATTCCCGCAAGGAAGCCCTGTTTTCTGTCCTCGGGCAGATGCTTTGCCGAGACCATAAGAATAGGGAAGTCCTGATTGTAAGAGCGTATCTCGCGTGTCAGCTCATAGCCGTTTTGCTTCGGCATCATTATATCCACTATCGCAAGGTCGATATGCTCTCTGGCGAGAATTTCAAATGCCTCCTCACCGCTTTTTGCGGGAAAGGCGATATAGCCCGCGCTCTCTACTATTTCCTTCATAACATAGCGTACGGTCTTGTCATCGTCAACTATCAGAATATGAAACATAAATTTTCACCTTAACCTTCCACCTTTGGCGCTTACTTTCCCGTCTTGTCCTCAAATTCCGCCTCAATATATCCTTTCTCGGTAGTGGGCGCACCGCCCCTGCCCGCCCCTCGCGACCTTATGAGCGAGGCTACTGTCAGGCAGATGCCCGAGACGGTAAGAGCTATTCCTGCAGGGACGTTCGAGGAATTTCCCTCGGTGAAGTAAAGAAGATATATACCCGCCGAAAGCGCCAGAACATAAAGCACCGAGATAAGCCCCAGCATAGCGTGTGACAGAGGTGCCTTGCCCGTGAGCGCAAGGTAGGAGGGGCTTCTGTAAAGGCAAAGCGAGAACAGCCCCCAGACACCCGCCAGCGAGAGATATACACCCGAAAGCAGGCTTGCCTGCGAATAGCCCTCGGCAGGGCTTGCGATAAGCGATACCGCAAAAAGTATAACACCGATATGAAGCGCCAAGGTCATAGCCGAGCCAAGTCCTCGCTCACCGAGGATAAATACCCCCGCAATCCGCAAGGCAGAGAGGATAAGCAGAAGAGCGCCGAGCGCCAATGCCATAAGGGCGGCACCGCCCTCGCCCACGGTGAGAAGCAGGATGCCTACTGCCACCGCAAGGATTGAAAAGACGGGATATTTTTTTGGTAGCTCAACTACCCTCTTAAAAAATTCAAGCATAATCTTTGCCTTTCGGATGATTATTTGTCATCCCCCACGCGTTTTTTCTTTTTCTTGATTTTCTTTTTATCGCTGTCGTCGGACGCATCTGTGTTGTCTGGTGCATCCTCAGAGGGTGCCTCGGTAGCATCCGTGTCAGCCGTCACCTCGTCGGATGGCGCCTCCTCGGATGCCGCATCCTTGGATGCCTCATCTGCAGGCACCGTCTCGCCGTTTGCATCATCCGCGCTTGCCTCGCCTGCTTCAGGTGTCTCACTTGCGGGCTCCTCTGCTTCGGGTGCCTCGGATGCGGGCTCCTCTGCTTCAGGTGTCTGTGCTTCGGTCTCGGGCGCGGGAAGCGCCTCGGCTGTTGCCGCTTCGAGCGCCTTCTTTTCGTTTTCAAGGTCTATTTCGTGTCTTATCTCACGCACGAGCTTCTTCTCAAAGCCACCCACATAGAAGGCGCTGAGAAGGTTGCCGATAGCATCTACTATCATAGTAACACCGATAATTGCGGAAAGCCATCTCATAGCGTCGTCGCTGTCAAGACCTGTGAAAATATCACCGAACTTGAGTGAGAGGAAGCCACCGAGAATAACGAGAGACGCGGGAATTACCATAAGCCACCAGCTGAGAAGCTTGTAGCGCCTCGACATTGCCGCGGTGTTGATTTTGAACGAGCCGTCTATAACAAGGAAAAGTCCGATAAGAGACGAGAGAATGTTTACCGAGTTTTCGCGAAGCACTGCGGTTACGGTGCCGCATATAATGCATATAACCGATATGATTATGCGCGAGGCGTACTTTCCGCCACGCTTTTTGTCCGATATGGCAATCACCGCCGAGAAGATGCCGTATATGATAAGAATTATTCCGATAACCAGCGCCAGCGTCGGAAGCGTCTCGTAAAACATAAGAAAGCACGCGCCGACAGCCGCCATAGCTAAAAAGAGCAGTATATAGCCCCATCTGAATGCCTTGATTTTTTCTAACATAGTATATCCTCCTTGAGTTATAATATACCTACGGTAAGTATACCGAGCCTTTTATTATTATATATATTATACACGACAGGGGCGCTTATGTCAAGAAATGCGTAGCCTTGCGAATTGTAAATAATTATCTCGGTGACGGGCGAGTTAATATTTTTTAATAATTATTGCCCCGCTTTATTGACAAGCTCGAAAGAATATGGTATTCTATTAACAAGGGATATCCCCGAAAAATTTTTAAAGGAGATTTTAGCTATGAAATGGTTTAGCAAGCAGTCAAAGCTCGTTCAGGTCCTTCTTCTTCTCATTCCCTTCGTTAACTGGATCACCGAGCTCGTCGTAAGATGGTCTACCTGGAATCAGAAGGGCGGTCTTATCAGACTCGTTATCTGTCTCGTCGTTACCCTTGGCGGTCTCGTCATCGGTTGGCTTGACGCAATTTGGGTACTTCTTACAGGACATCTTTTCCTTCAGTAAGATACATAAGAATAAAGGGCACACCCGTGCGGGGCGTGCCCTTTATTCTTTCTATTTGACACCGCGGTGTCGGGTGATATGCCTCGCATAGCGAGGCGTGATATATTTGCTTTGCAGGCAAAGCAAATTCGATATGTGCTTCGCACTCGATATATTGCTACGCAATTCGATATGTTGACACGCGGTGTCAACGAGAAGGGTTGACGCAAGGCTCTAACTATGGCAAATGTTGGACTTTCGGTTTGCCTTGCTATGAATTTTCGCAAAACGTAAACAAGCGCGCGTTTTGTCGCTATGGCGATACCGAAAATTCGGTCGGGCTTTGGCGGTGAAATGTAGGGCGGGGGAATATGCCTCGCATAGCGAGGCGCGATATATTTGCTTTGCAGGCAAAGCAAATTCGATATGTGCTTCGCACTCGATATATTGCTTCGCAATTCGATATGTTGACACCTCGGTGCCAACGAGAAGAAGACATTAGGGGGACAAAATTAGAGGTACAAAACAAATAACTTGTTGCATTTTTTCTTGATATGTGGTATAATTATTCTATGTTACTTATTAATTCACTTAAAGAAGGGGACGGAAAAAGTATGGAGGAGAAGGTAAGGCAGAACGGTTTTCTTTACCGTATGACAAGGCTTTTGACTAAAATATACAGCGCATTCGTCTTTAAAAGACACGTGATACGAAACGAGCTTAAGGGGAAAAAGGGGCCATTCGTTATAATCGCCAACCATCAGTGCGCTATGGATTTCACAAACCTCTGCGCGACGGTAAAGCAACCGCTTTATTTCGTTATAAGCGATTCCTTTTACAGGACTATGCCCGTCAAGGGGATTATGACGAAGCTTGGCGTTATTCCCAAAAGACAGTTTGAGACGGGCGTTGTGGATATGAGACGGATGAAGGCGGTGGTTGAGCAGGGAAAGAACCTCGTTATCTACCCCGCGGGGCTTATGTGTGAGGACGGTGTATCGACACCTATCCCCGAGGCAACCTACAGATTTTTGAAATGGCTCGGTGCCGATATTTATATGGCGAAAAGCTACGGTAGCTATTTTGCTATGCCCAAGTGGGCAAAGGGAACGCGCCCAGGGCGTGTCGATATTGACATATACAAGGTCTTTGATAAGGAAGAGCTTAAGGCCGTCGCGACCGATGAGCTTGTAAGACGGCTTGACGAGGCGCTTGCCTTTGATGCCTACCGCGAGCAAGAGACAAGACTTGTCAAGCATAAGCTTGGTGACAATATCGAAGGACTTGAAAATGTGCTTTATTATTGCCCGAATTGTAAGCGAGAGTTTACAATCAAGGTAGAAAGCGAGAGTGATATCGTCTGCACCGAGTGCGGATATTCCGAGAAATGCGACGAGTACGGCTTCCTGCATAAGACGTCAGAGTGCGGTGAGGAAATCCGCTATGTAAGCGATTGGTCAAGGCTTATTCAGGACAGGCTTTCAGAGAAAATCGCGAATGAGGGAATAGACATCACCGAGAGGTGCGATATATATACCATCGATGATGAAAAGAAGAAATACGTAAAGCGCGGTGAGGGCTGTGTAACGCTAAAGGACGACTCGGTTACGCTTGTCGGTACTCACGATGGTGAGGCGGTAGAGTTCACCGTCTCCGCGGTACATTACCCCTCGGTGCCCTTCTCCCCTGGCAAGTATATTGAGCTTCAGCACGGCGACTGCTCCTACCGCTGTTACCTGTCCGACGGCAGGCTCGCGCAAAAGTATGTCAACGCGATAAAGATAATGCACAAGCTCAATATGGAAAAAGTCAAGAAACCGACTACGGTATAGCGTGTTATCCTTAATTTTCCGATGATGACACCACGCGCGTGTCAAGTAAGACCCCCGCCTGAAATCGGGCGGGGGGAGCTTTATGCTTTTCGTAAAACAGAGAGGCGATTAATAGTTATAAACCCGAAAATCAGGCTCAATGCCCCATTCCTTGAGCTTGGCGAGCATTTCTTCCTCTTCGCACGCCCAAAGCGCGCCACTGTCGTTTCGCTTGCCCTCTTTATTGTACTTGACAAAATAGACAACGAAGGTGTTTCTAAAGAAATTATATGATCCTATTCTTTTAAAGGGGCTAACATGTACGAATGGGCGAACTTTCTGTTTTGTTGAAAAAACAATGCATTTTTCGTAACAACTCATATCGAAAGTGGCTCTCAAATCTTCAACTCTTATTGTTTTCAAGTCACACCAACGATACTTCTTTTTTATCCATAAAAACTCTAAAGAACACCCATTTTCATCCATTCTTAATGATGAACCATATGTTTGGAACATTTTTAATGATACAATTAAGAACAATCCGTATAGTAAGATATATAACCACCAAAATTCACCGTTACTGATTAATGCCAATATCATCATAAATGTCAAAAATACAAAAGTGAATATATATCCCAAAATAATTGCTAAAACAAGATTTTCATTGGGTTTAAATACCATTATTGCACCTCTTTTGAATTACATAGTTAAATTACGCACTCTTTTAATACCGTTAGTTACAAAGACTTTGTCTTGATTGTTATTTTTCCACAATATGCGTAGAGGTTAAGTCCGTTTATGAGGTCGGGTGCGAGGTAGGAAATCGCTCTGGATGCCGTAGGTATATTTTACCACACCGCCCGCGTGCGTGTCAAGTAAGACCCCCGCTCGAGATTTTCGGGCGGGGGAAAAGGTTATTTTTGCGTTTGACAACAAAGACGCTAGCGATATATTACTTTTTTGCCTCGTCGTAGTATAGAACGGTTTTTGTTCCGTCAGGGTACTCTATTGAAAGCTCACAGTTATTGTTGAAAATATATTTAGGAAATACCTCTTCGCGAAATACATAGGTAGCCTTATCGGTGGTGAAGGTGTATTTCCTATAACTATGCTTCCAGCCACTAAATTCGGTATGCCCTTCATATGCATCATCACCGAGGCGTTTCTCGTAATTTACACTACCGTCTCTGTTGTAGGAATAGCGAATGTTTTTTCGTTCTGCTCTAACATTAATCACATCATCATTGTATAAAAGCTCTACATGCGATCCGCCCCCGCCAGAATCCAAGGTTTTAGAAAACAAGCGGTTGCCTTCGACATCATATACTACAAGATATACGACGGAATATTGCGAATTATAATAAGCATATGCAATATCACCTGTTTCGGTATTAATTATAGCATCTTTAATGGGATCAGTTCCTTTTGGGGTGAGAAATATTAAAAGCAAACCCAATAAACAACTGATTACAATTACAATGATTTTCTTTTCGCTCACAAGTAATTCTCCTCTTGAATCAGGCGTGCAGAATATATTATTTCTTAAAATGGATTATTTGAAAATTATAAGGAAGATTAGAATTAGAGCTATCAACAAATAACCACTGCATAATCTTACGAAATAAAGCAAGTCAGGTAATGAGGCTTCATTGATAAATTCATATTTGGTACAATATAGGAGTAGAAACTCAATGCAAAAAGCATTGCAAAACTACTCTTATTTTTATACAATAAAGAGGAAAGGTCCGGCGTAATTCTTATTGGATTAACACATCCGATCGATAAACTGTCGACCGCCTCT
>JAGBIF010000005.1 GCA_017935065.1 Clostridia bacterium | reverse complement strand
GAAAATACTATATGATACTTGCAATTCCATTTTGAATGTGATAAACTATTTGTGTCAGTCATTCTGACTATTCCCCCTTGTTATTCTGATTTTGGTTGGCGGACCATTTTCATTATACCACAAGGGGGAATACTTGTATCTGAAGTTCTTTAATTCCACCACTCCAAGTGGTGGTTTATTTTCGCTTAAGGCTACAAAGAAAAGAGGGCGCCCCGTATTACGGCGGGGCGCCCTCTTTGGAACTCGGTTGAATGACAACCTGATGAATAATATTAATTAAAGACCGTCCGTCAGTCAAGAAGTCTGATGTCCGCCTTAACGGTGCGGTGAAGCTCACCGAGCTTGTCGCCAAGCTCACGCTCTGTGAGGGGGGATGTGATGAAGAATATCTCGCCGCCGTCACCCTCAAGAAGCCTTACATCGCCGAACACGCGGAGCACGTCCTCGGCACTGCCCTCTGTCGCGATGTAGTGCCTTGCTACGAAGCCCGAGAAATCTCTGGGTGCCTTTATTCTCTCAAAATAAGGCGATGCCGCGTGCGTACCCGAGCGCATGATCTGGCAAAGATCGCCCACTACCGCCGATGCCGTAGCACCCGCGCCGGCGCCCTGTCCGTAGAACATTACATTTCCAAGAGGCTCACCCTCTACCTCAACCGCGTTATATACGCCAAAGACGGTCGAAAGAGGCTCGTCCTTCGGGATCATAAAGGGGGCGACAACGACATAGGGGGCGTCATCCTCGCATACGATGCATCTGCCGACGAGCTTTATGCTATAGCCAAGCCTTTCAGCCGCGCGGACATCCGCACCTCTTATTGCCGTGATGCCCTCGGTGTGTACTGTGTCGGGCGAGACCAGCTTTCCCGTAACGAGGGCGGTAAGAATTACAATCTTTCTGCACGCGTCGGTGCCGAGAATATCCGCGTCGGGATTTCTCTCGGCATAGCCCTTGGCCTGCGCGTCCGCGAGCGCGTTTTCAAAGGATTCGCCAAGTGTGAACATCTTGGTGAGAATGTAGTTGGTGGTGCCGTTGAGTATTCCGCGGATCTCGGTAATTTTGTTCTGTCTGACACAGGAAATTACGGGTGAGATGACGGGTATACCACCGCCGACTGCCGCCTCAAAGCGGTAGCAAACACCGTTTGCCCGAGCAAGTGCGAGGAACTCATCACCGAAATTTGCGACTACCTCCTTGTTTGAGGTAATAACGTTCTTGCCCGCCTGAAGTGCCTTTACGGTAAACTCGTACGCGGGATGAGATCCGCCCATTACCTCAATTACCGTATCGATCTCGGGATCGTTTGCGATAATATCGTAGTCATGGATTATCCTGTCGGCAAAGGGTGAGTCGGGAAAATCGCGAAGGTCAAGAATGTATTTTATATTTATCTTTTTCCCACCGAGCGCGCATACGTTAGCGTAATTATCGGTAATAAGCCTTGCTACTCCGCCTCCGACAACTCCAAAGCCTAGAATTGCAACGTTTGTCATTTTCAACTGCCTTTCGAATTTTTACACATTTTAACATCCTATAGTTTACCATAAAGATTTAAAAAAATCAAGACACTACGCCAAATTTCGAGTGTCTTGATCTCTTTTTTTGTTAAATTACGCTACGATACCTAAAGATGCCTGCTTTGACTCCTCGCTGATATAGTCAAGCGGGTTGACCGAGGTATCGGAAATGAGCATCTCAAAGTGAAGGTGAGGCTCGTCGGCAAGCTCAATTATAGCGCTGTCGCCGACCTTGGCTATCACCTCGCCCGACGCGACCTTGCTTCCTACCTCAAGGGTGACACTGTCGGCATCGAGATTAGAGTAGCGTGTCCTGTGAGTATCACTGTGCTTGATCTCAAGCGTACAGCCGAGCATAGGATCGTTATACACGGCGCTTACCTCTCCTGCCTCGGCGGCAAGCACCTCGGCACCCTCGTCTGTGCTGATATCAAGTCCTGTGTGGATGCGCCACTCGTCAAGAGTGTTTGAGAATACGGGGACGGTGGTGCTATGCGATTTAGCCACCGTTCCTGTAGCGGGGCTTACGAAGGTAAGCTTGATCTCGGGCTTTTCCCCATCCTGCGAGGGGTTGTTATTATCCCCTGGGACTTCTGTGTCCTGATTGTCTCCCTCACCGTCGGTCGTAGGCGGCGCGGTGTCAGGCTCGGGCTTTCTTCCGTTTGCGACAACGATACCGATAACAAGTGCGCTGATACACAGAATCGCTATCACAGTCGCGTAGATAATTTTCGAGGCAGTCGGCTTGTCACTGAATTTGAATTTCTTTTCCATTGTGATTTCCTTTCTTTTGATTGTAACTATATTTTTCACAAAAGAAGAAAATTTATTCAGGAAAAAAGAAAAATACGGCAGATAAAGAGTAAATATGAAAATTCACTCCATCCGCCGTATTCTATTATAAATGTATTCTATTATATTAAAATGAGATTATCAATCTTCCGAGGGGGGGATCTCCGAGGAAGGCTTCGCCTCATCCGTATTATCATCCATATTTTGCTTATCACTATTTTTCTTGCCTGCAATATAGGGAACATAGCCGACGAAGTAGGAATAGCCTGAGCCGAGGGTGGTAATTGCCATTATCGCCATCATAACGTAGCTGATAATTCTTCCCGTACCGAAAAGAGGCTCAAGTATAATAACCACGGTGCCTACCATCTGCGATACCGTCTTAAGCTTACCGAAAAGGTTTGCGGCAAGGTCAACCTTGACGCCCGACCCCGCAACCACAAGGCGAAGGCTGGTAACCGCAAGCTCTCTGAACAGAACGATAAGCACGAGCCACACGAATACGCGCGCGGCGATAAGCTCGCCGTCAAGAAGAAGCCTGACATTTATCGCGATAAGAGAGGATATTACCATAAACTTATCCGCAAGAGGATCGATAAACTTACCGAAGTCGGTAACGAGACCGTACCTTCTTGCAATCTTTCCGTCAAGCATATCGGTAAGCGCCGTGAGCGCGTAGATTATCGCGGGTATGACAAGCCCCCATATCCCGACATCCCTCATAAAAATAAGCGTCGCAACGAATAGCGGAACAAGTGCCACCCTTATAAGTGAGAGAACATTGGGAACATTCAAAATTTTACTGTTCATCTTCTATACTCCTAAAAGCTTCATATTGTCAATTTTTGTTAACATATAGGTGTTATTTTACCAAAGTGCCTACCAAATCATAGTCGAGAGCTTCTTCAATCTCAACGGTGACAAACTCACCCTCAGAAACTCTTACACCAGGCGCCCTGAAGTACACTCTGCCGTCGACATCGGGGGCATCTCTGTAGCTTCTTCCATAGTAGACCTCGGCTACCGTATCAAAGCCCTCGCAAAGGACGGTAAGGTGCGCTCCCACAAGAGCCGCCTCAATATCCTCGCTGACCGTTTGCTGTGCCTGCATAAGAATATCGTATCTATCCTGCTTGGTCTGCGCATCAACGTCATCGGCAAGTGCCGCCGCGGCAGTTCCCTCCTCCTGTGAGTAGGTGAACGCGCCAAATCTCTCAAAGCGAGCCTCCTTGACGAACTCGTAAAGCTTCAAGAAATCCTCCTCATCCTCACCCGGGAAGCCAACCATCGCGGTGGTGCGAAGGACGATTTCGGGGACCGCGTCGCGAAGCCTTTTAACCGTACTGCGTATAAGCTCGCTTCCGCCGTGTCGGTTCATCGCGGTGAGTATCTTATCGGATATGTGCTGTATCGGGATGTCTATATATTTGAGAAGCCTATCGTTCGTGCGAAGCTCCTCTATCAGCTCATCTGTAATTTTGTCAGGATAGCAGTAAAGAAGCCTGATCCACGGAATTTCGGTGTTCGCACAGATTGCGCGGATAAGCTTTACCAGGGACAGCTCCCCGTAAAGGTCAAGTCCGTATCTTGAGGTGTCCTGAGCAATAAGATTTATTTCCTTGACACCGAGCGCCTCAAGCTCCTTTGCCTCCCTTACTATATCCTCAATAGTGCGTGAGCGAAGTCCGCCTCTTATCGAAGGGATAGCACAGTAGGTGCATCTGTTGTCACAGCCCTCGGCAACCTTGAGGTAGGCGGTAAAGTCGGGCGTTGTAAGAATACGCTCACCGCCAAGAGGTGCCTTTTCCTTATCGGGAAGAATAATCGGCCTCTCGCCTCTCATTACGGCAGAGCACGCCTCGGCAATCCTATCAATTCCGCCAATACCCACTATACCGTCAAGCTCGGGAAGCTCCTTCATTACCTCCTCGCCATATCTCTCTACGAGACAGCCCGTGGCGATAAGATATTTGAGGGTGCCGTCCTCCTTAAGACGCGCGACGTCAAGTATTGCGTCAATGCTCTCGGTCTTTGCGCTCTCAATAAAGCCGCAGGTATTAATTATTATGATTTCCGCCTCGCTCTCGTCGGGGGTAATTTCAAAGCCACCGTCATAGAGCGCGCGAAGCATTACCTCGGTGTCAACAAGATTTTTGCAGCAGCCGAGGGATATAAAGCCAACCTTTGTCATTAGTTTTTTCCTGTCATTGTTTTTTACTGAAAAAGTTATTTTAAAAATCTTGCGAAGCGTGCGCGAAGCCTTTCGAAGTAGAACCTTATCATTACCTTAAGAAAGATATCGTATATAACGAATGCCGCGTTGCACAAAAGATAAAGGCCTGCCTTTATCATATTCTCTATAAATTCCTGGTTATCCCCCTCAATATTTATTTCACCGAGAGAGAAAAGCGGCACGCCCGTGATAAGCTCGCTAACCAGCATAAGTATTATCAGCGCTATATTGAAATAAACGAGCTTTGCCACCCATCCGAAAAGCGGCGGCAGTTTTGCTATATAGTGTCTTATGATAGGATAGATGCCGAACAGAAGAAAATAGGTTATCCAACCGAAGCCTCCAAAGAACAGCAGAGCCATAAGCACCGAGACGGTTATCCACAGAAGATACTGATAGGGCGAGCCGACCTCCGCGTGAATAAATACCACGATAAGCGAGCAGAATGCCGCAATCGCAAGCTCGGCAATACCCGAAAGCTCCCCCAGAGAGATAAAAACAACGCTGAGCGCCGCCATTATTGCCGAGAGCGCGAGCTTTTTAGTATTT
Source organism: Clostridia bacterium (assembly GCA_017935065.1). Lineage (GTDB taxonomy): Bacteria > Bacillota > Clostridia > Oscillospirales > CAG-272 > UBA1740. The sequence continues at coordinate 21,336 of JAGBIF010000005.1, read as the reverse complement.
TTCATAGGTTAACAGCAGGTGATAAAGTCTCCGCCCATGCACTCGCAAAGGCAGTCAAGGCAGATAAGATTTGCACAGCAGTCGCAGGCATCGTTTGCATCGTTTCTGCCGTTGTACCTTCTTCTGTTGTATGACGAGCTTTCCGAGCCGTAGTAGGTATTGCCGTATGCTCCCGCGTTCTGGTTGAACATCTCCTTTGCCCTTTGATATTCAACGTTTGAGGGGTCCATATTGCAGGCAATCTCAAGCTCACGCATAGCATCCGCGTTCATCTTACGGCTCATAAGCACAAGGCACATAAGATAATGCCACTCGGCAACGCGCATAGCGTAGTCGATAGCGAGAAGCTTTCTCTCCGCATCCGCAAAGCGATGAGCGTTGATATCCTGTCTTATCTCAACATAGACAGGGTCCGACGAGCCCGTATAGGCGCCCTGTGAGGACTGATAGTAGGTGCCGCCGCCCGTGTAGCCGCCCTCCTCCTTTATTCTCTGAATTTCATCGTACGCCCAGTTTATCTCCTGCATCTTCTCCTTGGCGAGGTCGGTGAGAGGATTGTCACCGTCGTAGTTGTCGGGATGATACTTCTTTACGAGCTGACGGTAAGCGTTCTTTATCTCGTCATCGCTCGCGTTTCTCGACACGCCGAGTATCGAATAGGGATCCTTATTCATTTTATTTCCTTCCTTTCGTACCGTCTGTGCAGGATGCCTTATCAAGAAAGGCAATTCTGTCGGGCAAGCCTACATAGATTATGTTCTTAAGTATATTTTCAATAGAGACGTTATCTCCAAATGGCAGAGCGCATACCGCCGCCTCAAGCGCGCGGCACTCAAGCAAAAGCGCGCATTTTATCATCGCGCGGTTTTCATCTGTAAGCCCGCCGTCACCGTAAAGGGCGCGGTAGGGATTGTATCTTCCCCGCTTTCTGTCCTCATCGTAATCCTCTGCCGCATCGGCGGCGTAGATAAACTTTCCGAGGTGATATCCGACCGAATAAAGCACTCCGCGAGATTTTTCATCCATACCGAAGGCAAAAATCTCACCGAGCAATTCACCAAAGAGCGCCCCTGATTTGTCAACGCTTGCCACCCCCTCGCGCTCAAGGGCGTTTATTCTCTCAAGACGGTCCTTCGCAATCTCGCAAAGAGGCAGAAGCCCTGCCTTGCGCCTTGCAGAGGCGAATATCGGACGGATAAGCGATACCGAAAGACGCTTGGTCAGTCTCTCGTCGCTGATATCGTCGCAAAGCTTGTAGTAGGTAAGTATTCCGAAAGCGCGCGCGGTATATTCAAGCGCGGGATTTTCATCAAGCATCACACGCTTCTTAAGAGGGTGCGCGATACAGCTTCTTTTCGATGCGGAAATAGCACTGCTGTCAATATAAAGCATTCTCACAAGCGCCAGAAATACGCTGTCATAGCTGTGAAGCGAGTTTGACAGGGCGCCCGTATATTTTTTCATACAGCGGCACACACCGCAATAGGTCGCCCGATACAGCTCGTGCTCTTTAACGAGAAGCTCGGCGGCAACAGGTCTTACATAACCGAACATAGGGCACCTCACAAAATAATATATCAATTATATTATACCACATATTAATATTAATTTGTTAAAAATATTAAAATTTTTTAAAAAGTCCTTAAGGCCTGTAAGAAAACGTCCGCCGTCTACCGTAGCATCCGCCTAAAAGAGGCTTCGGGAAGATGCGCCCGCGGCTTATCAAAGCCTTGGTAATGAAAAAAGCCAAGTCGGGTATGGCACCTGCCGCCTGCTTGGCTTTTTTGCTCGGAAATTTGTGCAAATGAGCGGTTATAAATCAACTCATTACGGCTTATTTTGCGAGCTTTTATTTACATACCCTTGCGGGTAAGAGAAATTCTGTGCTTTACAAGGTCAACGCCCTTGATGCGCACCTCAATAACATCGCCCGTTTTGAAAAGCTCCGAGGGATGCTTTATAAATCTGTCGGACATCTCGGATATATGAAGAAGTCCGTCATGGTGTACTCCGATATCAACGAAGCAACCGAAGTCGGTGACATTTCTTACGGTACCCTTGAGCTGCATACCCTCCTTGAGGTCGTTTATATCAAGGACATCGGTAGAAAGAATAGGTGCGGGCGCATCGTCACGGATATCTCTGCCAGGCTTCTCAAGCTCGGAAATGATATCCTCAAGAGTAGGCTCACCGCAGCCGAGCTCACGCGCGAGCTTGGCGGTGCCGTACTTCTGTGCGTTGTGGCGAAGAAGCAGAAGGTTTCCGCTCCTTACGTCCTCGGTGGTGTACTTGAACTTTGCAAGAAGCGCCTCTGCGATAGCGTAGGACTCGGGGTGAACGCCCGTCGTGTCAAGCACGTCCTTCGCATCGTGGATACGAAGGAAGCCCGCGCACTGTAAGAACGCCTTATCGCCTATTTTGGGTACCTTGAGAAGCTGACTTCTGCTCTTGAACTCACCGTTCTTCTCTCTGTAGGCGACGATATTCTTTGCGGCGGTAAGATTGATTCCCGACACATAGGAAAGAAGCGAGTAGGATGCGGTGTTTACGTCAACACCGACCGCGTTAACGCAGTCCTCAACCACGCCACCAAGCGCCTCGGTAAGCCTTGCCTGCTTCATATCGTGCTGATACTGACCGACACCGATTGCCTTGGGCTCAATCTTAACGAGCTCGGCAAGGGGGTCCTGAAGTCTTCTTGCTATGGAAATCGCGCTTCTCTGCATAACGTCGAAGTCGGGGAATTCCTCGGTCGCGACCTTGGATGCCGAGTACACGCTGGCTCCTGCCTCGGAAACTATTGTATAGGCAACGCCCTTGCGGCAGGCGGGGTCGCGAAGCGTATCCGCGATAAATTTCTCGCTCTCGCGCGAGGCGGTACCGTTTCCTATAGAAACGACATCTACGTTATAGGTATTGATAAGACGAAGAACGGTCGCCCTTGAGCGAGGCACGTCCTCTCTGGGCTTTACGGGGTAGATAACCGCGGTGTCAAGCACCTTACCAGTCTTGTCAACTACGGCAAGCTTACAACCGTGCGCATAGCCGGGGTCATAGCCGAGAACCGTCTTTCCCTTGAGGGGGGATGCGAGAAGAAGGTTACGAAGGTTCTCGCTGAATACCTTAAGCGCGCCCTCGCAGGCATCGTCAAAGAGCGAGGTCCTTACCTCTCTTTCTATAGCGGGGAAAAGAAGTCTCGTGTAGGCATCCTTTATAGTCTCCATAAGGAAAGGAAGCGCGGGGGATTTCTTGTTGGTAACGACCTTGCTCATAAGCTGTGCTATGCCGTCATCCTCGGGAAGAGTAACGGCAACCTTGAGGATCTCCTCCTTCTCGCCGCGGTTGATAGCGAGAACTCTGTGTCCCTTGAGCTTTTTGATAGGCTCGGTGGCATCGTAGTACTTTTCGTATACGGTGACCTCATCGGTGGTGCCCTTAGTGGTGATAGAGCCGTACTCCATAGTGAACTCACGAAGAAGCTTTCTTATATCCGCGCTGTTGGAAATATCCTCGGCGATAATGTCGGATGCGCCCGCGAGAGCCGCCGCCGCGTCGGGAACCTCCTTGCCCTCCTCAAAGGAAATAAACTGCTCGGCATAAGCCTCGATAGCAGGCTCGTAAAAATCTCTTTGCTCAAAAATATAGTTTGCAAGCGGCTCGAGTCCCTTTGCCCTTGCGATAGATGCTCTTGTGGTTCTCTTGGGCTTGAAGGGACGGTAAATATCCTCAAGCTCAACGAGAGTGTTTGCGTTATTAAGCGCGAAGGTGATTTCGGGGGTAAGCTTCTCCTGTGCCTCAATGAGTGAGGAAATCTCTGCCCTGCGCTCATCAAGCTTACGAAGGTAGTTAAGCCTGTCCACAAGATCACGGAGGATCATATCGTCAAGGCCTCCCGTAACCTCCTTACGGTAACGCGAAATGAAGGGGATGGTATTTCCCTCGTCAAGAAGCTCGATGGTCTTTTCAATCTGCTCCTCTTTGATGCCGAATTCCTTCGACAAAATTTCTGTAATGTTCATAAAGTTCTCCTATTTGGTATGTGCTATATTTCACGAATATTATTTTAACACAAAGCTTTTCGTTTGTAAAGTGTGAATTTGAATTCTTTTAAAATATTTTATAGGGCACCTCCCCATCTCTTTTGCGGGCGGTGCTTGAAATATAGCTCTGTATGTGATATAATCGTTTTATGAGCAAAGCCAAAGGCGGCTCTGACTTTTACAACCGAAAGGATCGCATCCGACAATGAGTGAAAACGCTACTGTGAGCGAGGAGCGCTACAACGAGCTTATAAAAATTGCAGAGGATAGCCTTGAGCTGATAAGCCTGCCCGATTTCTGGCAGATATCCGATAATAATTACGACGAATACTCGGTAATACGGTTTGCAAAAGAGACCTGCGAAGCGCTTCGTGAGCTGTATTCGGTCAGTTATCACGAGAGTGATATGGAAAGAGCAAAGGCGCTTACCGAGCTATTTGAGGGCAGAGTGCTTCTTTCCTTTATTTCAATTTATATGCCGAGACTGCTCGATAAGGGCACGCCTCTTAACAGAGGGCAGGCAAATACCTATCACAACGAATGTCTTGAGAGAATAAAGCAGGATTACACTACCGAGCTTTACATCATCGAGAACTGTATCTTGGCAATGGGAAAAGAGCCGAAGCCGAAGTTTTCAAGCGTCGTCCCTGCGCATCTTGTGGGAAAAGAGGAAATGCTTTTCGACAATTACGCGGTCCTCACCGTTCAGGCAATAAAGTTCCTTTACCTTGAGGCCGTAGAGTACGCCTCGCGCTTTCACCGCGGAATTATATCGGGGTGCTGTGATGCTGTGGGCTTCGCTCAGGAAAGCCTTGAATGCTCGGATTTTGCTATAAGGCTGCTTGATGGCTATCTTCTTAATGTCATAAAGGTAAAAAAATGCCAGACTATGCTCTTTGCGATGCTGGTGTCCTTGATCAATTCAAACGCAAATGTATATCACAATCTTGCCGCGCATGAAACGGATATGTCAAACATCGGCTCCTCTGAGCATAGCCGCGAGCGCGCCGAGGAATACCGCATAAAGGAAGCGGTGTACTCGTCAAGACTTGCCGCCTACGTGAGCCTCATAAATGAGATGTCGGATAACACTGAGCTCGTTGATTTTTGCAAAAAATTAGTACGCACCGGCACAGGCGATACGGCACTTTCTCATCTTTGCGAATTTGCCTTAAGGATAGAGCTTGGCGATAAGTATATCAGGGGCTATTACGTTGACAGAGGCTGTGGCGAGCTTCTGCACTGGTTTACAGAGTACAGGCTGTTAAAGGATACAGGCAATAGCTACATTTTATCAAGAATGAGCACCGTCGCGGATTTTTTACTTGAGCTTATAGACACCACCGATGCTAAGTACGTTCTCTATCATAGCAATTTCTACGAGTGCATTACGCTTGAAGAGGCGTACAGCCGACGGGATTTCACCTCGGCAGAGAAGATAATCCGAAACGGCTACGACAGATATCTTGAAATGAGCACCCTCTCAATTATCTACAAATACGACAGGCACGCCTTCAGAAATTACATCAAGGAGCTGAAGCGGATCTGTCTTGAGAGAATAATAATGAACACGGACGGTGTCGGCACAAGCGCGGGAAATACCTTTGCCGATATTTACGGTGAGGATTTCATATCCGAGCTTCGCACGCTGGCGCTTGCTTCTCTCGGCACTATCGACCCGTCGGACAAATCCGATATAAGAAACCGCGATGAGAGAGCCACCCCAGCCTGGGCAAAGAAGAAATAACCTATTGCTTATAAAGAACATTACCGCAAATTTAAAATGCTACCTCAAAAGCAACGCTCTTGCTTATGGGGTAGCATTTCGCTATTATGTAAAGTATTATTCGCAATATGTGCGCATTTTAATCTTTTCCTCGCGGGTAAGCTCACTGTCCTCACCGTAAATTTTATCAAGGCGGGATATGCAGTCCTCTATTACCGTCCTGTATGTGAGCCTCTCGTCAGCCGTGTGATAGACATTGCGCATCATATAGAGCATATCCGACAGCTCACAGATGTACGCATCGGCACCAAGCTCAAGAAGCGAGAAGGCAACCTCAATAGCGCTCTTGTATTTCTCCTCCGCCCTGAACGAAGCATCACACATAGCGTATGCGGCGGCAAACTCGTTATAAAGCGCGATAAGCTTTCCGCCTGCCCCAAGGGGGTTAGTCCGCTTCAGCTCATTATATAACCGCTCTGCATCCTCAAAATAAGGTATCGCATCGTAAAGGAGCTCCTCCTCAAAATACAGAAGGCCCTTAAGATACTTGGCATCAGCAAGGTTCATACAGTACATCTCGGGGTTATCCTTGCAAAGACCGTCATAAAGATCGATTGCCTTATCGACAAACTCGAGCGAGGGTATAAACATCCCCTCCTCCTGGCGTATCATCGCCATACCGTAGTAAGCCGCGGCAAGGGTGAAGAAGGAAGCGCCCTTATAGCCAGGATTTTTTTCAAAGAAGTCTATAACGCGAAGATAGGACTCCTCTGCCTCATCATTATTATCCTGAAGCGTAAGGCAGGTGGCAATATTTATATCAACTACTGTAAGCTTATCGCAAAAGACACCGCCCTTATCCTGCGAGAGCGTCGCGTAAAGCTCACGCGCCTTGTGAAGAGCCTCGGATGCTTCGCTGTAATTATCAAGCTGAAGGTGAATAGCGCCGAGGTTATTATAGGCATCGGCAAGATTGGGTGTGTAGGCCTCTCCGTTTCTTAAGTGAAGCTCGGCAATAAGCTCAATTGAACGGTTTGCCGCATCCACTCCCTTGTCAAGCAGAAGCATTCGGCGATAAAGCTCGGAGAGATTGACATAGGAAACGGCAAGCTGTGCCGCGTAGGAATCGAAGGATTCCCTGATTAAAATCTCATAAAGCATTATAGCCTCCGAGAGCATTCGCTCGGATTCTTGCGTCTCGTTGAGCATAGAGAGGATCATTCCGAGATTACTGTAGGCTACGGCAAGCAGGGGTCTTGTAGTCTCGGGATGTTTTTTATCAAGCGCGAGAAAAATCTTAAGCGCGAACTCGCCGTGGGTCCTGGCATTCTTTCCGTCGCCCATTTCATAGTAGCAGAGCGAAAGGTTGTTAAACAGCTTTCCAAGAATTGGCGCATAGGTGCCGAAGTCGCGCTCATACTCGGGCTTAAGCGTGCGTATGGCATCTATAAACACCAGCACCGCATCATTCCTCCTGCCAAGTCCCATATACGCTCTGCCAAGATTGAGCGCGACTATCGCAATATCGCTTGAAAGCTTATAACCATAGTCTTTTGCTAGCTTTTTGTAAGCTTCTATTGACATATAAGAGTGCTTAAGGCAGTTTTCAAAATCATCAAACGAGCCATACATATTCGAAAAGCTTAAATTGCTTCTCGCAACATCCCATAGTCTGTCACACTCGGTCACGCTGTCAAGCTCACCGAGGCGCTGTGACTCCTCGCACATACGAAGCGAGTTCTTGAAGCTTCTGCTCTCGCACCATAGCGCGCAAAGCAGGTCGGTCACCTTTATCAGAAGACGGAGCTCGTCCTTATCATTCTCATCAAGCAGCCTTGTAAGGGATGAGGCTACTCTTATTGCCTCGGCTATACGGCCGTTGTCGTAGAGGAAATAGGCGTAGTTATAAATCACCGTCATATCAAGCCTGTGCTTTTTGCAAAGCTCCGCCGAGCGCTTATATTTCTCGCATATCTTCGCAAATGCCTCGGCATTTACTCCCCTTGCCCTCTGTGCCTTTATCCAAAGCTCATTTTCCTCAACATAGCCCTCTACCTCGCGCCTTGCGCTCTCAATACGCCTTTCGGCAATCTCAAGCTCGGTCTCTCGCGCCTCATCGTCGAGAACCGCTTGAGCGCGCTTATAGTCGCCCGTATTAAAGAACTCAAGCGCCAGCTTCTGCCTTTTTGTAAGCACTCTGCCGTCGCTGGCAAGCTCTGCAACCGAGGAAACGAGAGCAAGCGATTCGTCCTCAAGCACCGAAAGCCTTGAGGCGACACGGCTGACCTCACCTGCCGCGGCAAAGAACTCCCTCTCCGCCTCGTCGGTCCTTTCCTCGAGATAGCGTCTGCGTCGCTCGGCAAGCACACCTTCAAGACGCTTACGCTCGGCATAAAGCGAGGAAAGCTCCTCGTTGTTAGAGAAGATCGGGATATTGGCGGTCGAGAGAATATCCTTTCCGCCAAGGGAAAGCATTCCGTCCTTGATATCAAGCTCGCCCTCGCTGTCAAGCTTCATAAGCTTAAGCTGCATAAGCACCCCGAGCTTCAGCGTATCTATATGCGCGTAGACGTTGTAGTAATGATGGTATTCTCCGTCAAGGCGCTTAATGATTACCGAAAGCGCCTCGGACAGGGCACGCGTTTTCTCATCCTGACGAAGATAGGTCACGATCTTGGGGCGCTGTGCCGATGAAAACGCACCGTACGCAACGTCAAGCTCGTGCACCGTGTATTCTCCGACCGTGCGGTAAAAAAGAAATATACAAAGGTCGCAGTCCTCGATCTCCCTGTCGTATTCGGACTGCTTTCCCGCAAGGGCTATCGAGTTGTCGTAGTCCTCGCACTTAATGAGCGAGATATAAACGCCCTTCTCTATGTATATTTCATTCAGCTGACGGACAAAGTCGCCAAGGGCTATTCTGTCATCGTGAAGATCGGTTATTGACGAGGCTAAAAACAGTTTGATTTTTCGCATTATCATTTCCTCATTAGCATTGACTTAATTCCTTTTGTCGGCACCCGCCGCGAGCAAAAGCTCCTCGGTCTCCCCCTCGGTAAGATATCTCCACTCACCGCGGGCAAGCGCACCGTCCAGAGACAGAGGGCCGAAGGTTATTCTCTCAAGGGCGGTTATTTTGTTGCCGACCGAGCCAAGCATTCGCTTTATCTGGTGGTATTTTCCCTCTGTGAGAGTTATTACGCCGCCAAGTCTGTCTTCGTCGGCAATAAGCTCGGCGCTCTTGCATACGTAGCCGTCACCCAGCACGGCCCCCGCAAGAAAGATATCCTCACAGGATGGGATGAGCGGTTCGGCACACCTGAAGCGGTAGGATTTGGTAACATGGCGCTTGGGCGACAGAAGCCTGTGCGCGCTCTCTCCGTCATCAGTAAGAAGCATAAGCCCTACCGTATCCTTATCAAGCCTTCCGACGGGAAACAGCTCTCTTGCGCGAAGCTCGGGCGGAAGAAGCTCGGTCACGTAGGGGTGTGCCTTATCCTCGGTCGCGCTTACGTAGCCCTCGGGCTTGTTAAGCATCACGAACACGTGCCTTCTGTATTCAACAGTCCTGCCAAGATAGATAACGGTGTCCTTATCGGGGTTAATGTGCACCGACGCGTCGCGCACGGCGGTGCCGTTTACAAGTATTCCTCCCCGCTTTGCCGCCCTTGAGGACTCCTTTCTCGAGGCAACTGCCATATCGGACAAAAATTTATCAATTCTCATCAGGCTCTGCCTCCCCAGACACACCGTCACAGGGTGTCTTTTTCTTAAAGGAAACCTCGCTTGCCACAGACGACAGCACGATAAGCACAGCACCGATTGCCATAAGAGGCGTCATCGTCTCACCGAGGACGAGGAAGGATGCTACAAGCGCGACTATCGGATCTATATAGCTGTATATTGCAAGGGTATTTGCTGACAAATTGCCCGTTGAGCCGAAGTAAAGAACATAGGCAACACCCGTATGAAGTATTCCTATCGTCAAAAGCGGGATAAGCTGTATCGGGGCGAAGCTCATATCCCGAAAACCGCCCGAGATAAGCACGTAGGGCAAGAGCACCAGCGCGCTTACTAAAAACTGGCAGACGGTCTTGGTTATCGGCTCTATATCCTTCATTTTCTTATTGCATATTACCACGCACGCGTAAAGCACCGCGGCGGCAATTCCAAAAAGGATCCCCTGTGCAGTAACGCCCGCGCTTGTGCCGTCGATAACTCCCGACACCAGCACCATACCCAAAAGCGCGCCAAGGATGCAGATAAACTTCTTCGGGGTTATCTTCTCCTTGAAAAAGATGGGCGCCAGGCATACGAGAATGATAGGCTCAAGATAATACGCAAGCGTTGCGGTGCCTACCGTTGTAAGAGCGCATGCCTCAAAGAAAAATATCCAGTTTACACCGAGAAATACTCCCGATAAGCCTAAAAGCGCAATATTTGAACGGATGCCCTCCGTATCGGGGCGCCTCCTCATCGCGAGCATAAAGAGGGTAAGGAATATAAAGCCTATTACCGAACGAAAAAGCGCAATTGTGCCCGAGGAATAAGGCAGATATCTTGATAAAAGACCGACTGTGCCGAAAACGGTCATACTAAGAGTAAGACACAAAAGATTTTTAATATAGCTCTTATTTCTCATAAAGACCGCCTCCTTATCGGTATATCTGCTTTTTTATCTAATTATACTACTTTTTTTATACTCCGTCAATAAATATTTAAAATACTAAAATAAAAAGCGCAAAGGGCAAGCGGATCACGCACTGCCCTTTGCGCACCATAATTTAAGTATATCATAGCTTTTAGGATTTGTAAAGAGGCATTTGTACATTTTGCATAACTTCTATGTATTGCACAATTTTTTATTGTTAAGTTTTTACAATTTGCCAGTTGATTTTTGCTTTTCACCTATGCTATACTATAAGTGCAGAAAGGAAGGTACAGACCAATGGGAAAGTAAATCAAGCCTGAACAATCAAGCATAGGGCTTCAAAATCAAAAGCTGTCAGTTAGAAAGGTGCCAGATCAAAAGGCTTCAAATCAAAAGGGAAGGTAAACTCCAATGAGAAGGTAAACTCAAAAAAATCAACTCCATTTTAAGGGTAACCCCCAAAAAAACAAACCGAACAGGAAGGTACAGTCCGATGAGAAGCTAGTTAAGCTTACAAAACCAAAATCAAAAGAGGAAGGTACGGTCCAATGAAAAATTAATTCTCTTACCTCTGTATGTAGGTGGCAGACGGTAAAGACTGAGTTATCAGAGAATAGCACGTATCGGAAAGGTAGTCGTAAAGGTTTAACAAAGATCAAGCGAGAACGGTCAAGCGAGAAAGTAGGTCAAAAGACAAAAAGCGGTGCCGAGCGTATCTCGGCAGGTGGCAAGCCACCCCGGTGAAGCCGACTTCTTTTAAGAGGTAGGATGGTAGACGGACTAAAGCACGGCGGTGTAACGCATAACATATAGATGTAAAAAAGAAAAACAGTCCTTATCCTATCGGCTTAAAATTAATCGCTTCAAAGCCCAAGAGCTTCTACAGTTACCGAGATTTAAGCCTACTCCGGCTATGGAGAATGAAAATAAGAGTAATAAGACGGGTAAAGAAAACGGCACTTGGGACCAAGTAAAACGAAAGTGAGGTAACCAGAATGTTAGATATTAAGAGTGAACAGTGATAGCCCTCGGAGCGCTAGCGTACGAAGCGAAACGAGGGCTATCAGATTTTTATATTAGGTGCTACGGGCAGAAATGCCCTTTTTTCTTTTTTATAAGAAGTCTTTTACAAAGCAAGGACAGACCTCGTCTACTCTGCTGAGGTTATCTCGTCAAGACTGTCGAGTATCATTCTTTGCGCCTGTGATGAAAGAAGCAGTGAGCTTTTTACCTCGCCTGTTTTCTCGTCAACGCTATCACACGAGAGGATACCTACGTCAAACGAGCTGTCGGTCGCGAAGAATGCCTTTTCGCTTTTCACTACCTTCACACGCTCCTCTCTGACATAGCCCTTGGCTCTCAACCACCTCATTACCTGCGCAAGCCCAAGATTTCTTACTCCCCTATCGGTAATATGCTTGTTTATTCGTGAAAGAAATCCGCTTATTCTTATCGGCTTTTCCGAGATATCTACTGCCTCTTTGTCAAGGGCGTCGGGCGTAAAGGCGCGCTTTTCATATATAACGACGGGCTTGGTGTCGGAATTTTCTATCCCTGATATAAGCTCAAGCGCTGTGCTGAGTGCCATAGACACATCATCTCTTTTAAGAAGCGGTATATCAAGCGTCTCGCCCGTTAACGGGTCCTCTAGGCCACAAAGCGCCCTAAGATATTTTTTTGCAAGCTTTATTTTCTCCGTCTTCGCGGTATCGCCGGGCATTATATCCTCTATATCGGCCGGCTTATCGCACGTCTCCCCACTATCTTCTGCCTTGGCATCGGGAAAGGGAAGCTCCCAAGGAAAAATAGGATAATATTCCATAATACGTCTCTCCTTATGTTTTCTCAATTATAGCAGATATCCCAACCGTTTTCAAGAGGAAACGAGGTATTTTAGTTCCATCCCAGAAGAAAGCACCGATGCGCAATATACGAAGCGCTATCCATGGCGGTACTGCCAAGAGATAGCGCTTCTTTAATTTTAATACAAGGCTTTATTCCGCCAAGACACCCTTCTTTTTGTCTATTCGTCTGTGAATAATCTTTACAATCTCAACGATGGGTATTATCATTACCGAAAGCCCGAGCGCTATAAGATATTCGGGAAGATTGAGATGAGCAAGCTCAAACGCCTTACATAGGAAGTCGACCTCAACAACAACGGTCGTCAAGAGAAAGGAAAGTATTCCCGCGCCGAGCAGCCACTTATTCTGTCCCTTGATTTTGAATATCGAGCCGTGAAGCGAGCGCATATTGAAGGAGTGGAATATCTCGCACATTGAAAGCGTGAGGAAAGCCATACTTGAGCCCAGCATCTCGGCAGAATACAGTCCGCTTGAAATTGCCTCGCTGTGAAGCCTTACCGCTAGCCAATAACGGCCTATAAGGTAGGATGCGAGCGTAATTAAGGTTACAATAACACCCTGATATGCTACGGCAAAGCCAAGTCCGCCCGCAAAAATCCCCTCTTTTCCGTCGCGCGGCTTTCTTTGCATAACGTTTGCCTCGGGCTTTTCCATTCCGAGAGCGAGCGCGGGAAAGCAGTCGGTGATAAGATTTATCCAGAGAAGATGCACGGGCTTGAAGATAGTAAAGCCCAAGAGCGTAGCGAAGAATATCGAAAGCACCTCCGAGAGGTTTGAAGCGAGAAGGAACTGTATTGCCTTACGGATATTATCGTAAATGCGCCTTCCCTCGCCCACCGCCGAAACGATAGAAGCGAAGTTATCGTCGGCAAGGATCATATCGGCTACGTTCTTTGTTACGTCGGTGCCCGTAATACCCATTCCGACACCGATATCGGCATTTTTTATTGAGGGCGCGTCGTTTACACCGTCACCCGTCATAGCGGTAACCTTGCCACGCTTTTTCCATGCGTTTACTATTCTGGTCTTATGCTCAGGCTGTACTCTTGCGTAGACCGAATATTTCGTAACCGCATCCTCAAACTCCCCGTCGGTGAGCATATCAAGCTCACCTCCCGTAATTGCCTCATCCGCATTCTCTATAATACCAAGCTGCATAGCAATCGCAACCGCCGTGTCCTTATGGTCGCCTGTAATCATAATCGGGCGAATTCCCGCGGCGCGGCACTGATCGATAGCGGGCTTGACCTCGGGACGCACGGGATCTATCATACCGACAAGACCGACGAAGCAAAGCTCGCGCTCAACACATTCCGAGGTGTACTCGGCAGGAAGCTCGTCAAGGTCGCGCTTTGCCGCTGCAAGCACGCGAAGCGCCTTATCCGCCATAGCCTTATTATTAGCAAGTATATCAGCTCTTATATCATCGGTAAGAGCGACGGTCTCACCTCCGACAAGTACCGTGGTGCATCTTTTAAGAAGCTCGTCAGGTGCGCCTTTTGTAAACTGTACTATACGATTTCCGTCATATTCGTGTATAGTTGACATCATCTTTCTTGACGAGTCAAACGGCACCTCACCAACTCTTACATACTTCAATTTAGTCTCGTTCTTTGAGAGCGAAAGCGTCTCGGCATAATTCACCAGCGCGCACTCGGTAGGCTCTCCTATCGCGGTGCCCTCATCTGCGCTGTACTCGGCATCCGAGCAAAGCGACATAGAAAGGGCAAGCAACGAGGTATCCTCACCGTAGCTCTCTACAACGGTCATTTTATTCTGCGTAAGAGTACCCGTTTTGTCCGAGCAGATTATCTGCGTACAGCCAAGCGTCTCTACCGCGGTGAGCTTTCTTATTATGGCGTTTCTTTTTGACATATTCGTAACGCCTATTGAGAGAACGATTGTAACTACCGTGGCAAGTCCCTCGGGGATTGCCGCAACGGCAAGGGATATTGCTATCATAAAGGAATTGATTATCGGCTCAAAGCCAAAGCCCTCTCTTATAAGCTGAACCGCGAATATGACGGCGCAAATTCCGATAACCAGATAGGTAAGGATTTTAGACAGCCCCGCAAGCTTTATCTGAAGGGGCGTTTTACCCTCCTCTGCCTTTGCGAGTGCATCGGCAATTTTACCCATTTCGGTATCCATACCCGTAGCGACTACTACCGCGACACCGCGTCCGTAAACCACGGTAGAGCCCATAAATACCATATTTTTGCGGTCGCCCAGCGCTACGTCACCGCCCGCATCAGCACAAAGCACATCTGCGTGCTTATCTACGGGCACCGATTCGCCCGTAAGCGCCGCCTCCTCAATCTTCATTGAAGCGCTCTCAAGTATTCTGGCATCGGCAGGCACCGAATCCCCCGCCTCAAGCAGAATTATATCGCCAACCACGAGGTCCTCGCTTGCTACCGACATTTGCTTGCCGTCGCGGATAACCTTGCTTTGCGCCTTTGACATCTCGGAAAGCGCCTCAATCGCCCTCTCCGCCTTGCTTTCCTGGAACACGCCAAGCACCGCGTTGATTATGACGACCGCGAGAATTATAACTACGTCCGCTGGGAATTCAAAGCCGTGCTGAATTCCGTTGTAGATCTCAACTCCCGCCGATATAAAGGCCGCGACCAGCAGAATAATCGTCATTGGCTCGCATAGCTGCTTTAAAAATCGGTGCAGCAGGCTCTCCTTCTTGCCCTCTGCAAGCTTATTCTTTCCTCCGTCAAGAAGCCGCCCTTCTGCCTCGTCGCACGAAAGACCGTCACGCGAGCTTCTTACCTCGGATAGCACCTCGTCGGTGCTTCGTAGATAGTGTTTCATTATCCTTTCCTCACTTTTCTCTTTTGTATTATATTATGATATTAAAGCTTTAATTAATATACCAATAAAAAAAGACCTTTGCGACCTCCAGTCGCAAAAGTCTTGCCTATAGCTACCGTCGGCCGAGCAAAAAATGCTGTGATGACGACCGAGGAAAGATGCAAAAAGCATCTCGGCTACTCCCTTTTACATTAATATATTAAAACTGTTTTTTGAATTTGTCAAGAACGTTTTTTAAACAGTTTTCAAATTTTTATAAATCTTTACCGAAGCTTTGCCAAGGATAGCTTTACTCCTCTGTTACCGAATAGTAGTATTCCTCCGAGCGGCTTAGCAGAGTATAGCCGTCAGACCTTAGCTTTTTCTCAAGAGCTATATGCTCATCCGCGCTGACAAAGCTGAAGTGTGCATCCGCATAACCGTTGTCAATAAAGTCAGAATAGATAATCATATATTCTTTTGCGTTATCATTGATAAGCATCACGAATTGATCCCCATTTTCCTCTGCAAACGGACCTATCATTACATAAACCGCCCTCCAGCTGCTCTGCGTTGCAAGAATATAGTCATAGCTCTCGAACAGCTTTATTCTCTCTTTTATATTCTCGCGTGGCTCATCATCAGTGTAGTCCTCATAGAAAAACGAGAGAGAGTCTAAATCATCTACTATAAGATCCTTTAAAAAGCTCTCAATTGAACTCAGCTCCTCCACTACTCCGTCATCAAAGCCACCTGATAATACCCACAAATATCTGCAGGCAAAATTCGCAAGAAATCTATCGTCCCACTCACGGCGAAGGTACTTATCACACGCGCCCTTTACAGTATTCAGGCTGTAATATTTTTTAAATGGGTGTTCTGTATCGTATTTTACAGCTGTCTGGCTTCTCGCCACATCATCTCTCGTGCAGCTAAGTGAGCAAACTCTTTCTATCAAATCCTTATCGTACATATCCTATCTCCTTTCTTCCAATCAATATTCAACTCGTCTTAGTTATCTTAAAATTCATATTAACATATACAAAATTGTTTGTCAAGCGCGGGGTGCGGGGCGCACTCTGTCCCCGATGATTTTCAATCCATATATTGACCTAATCCGTAAAATGTGCTATTATAAGATAAATCGAAGCAAAGGCGAGCGTTTATGAATTACAAATTAGCGCGAGATATAGCATGGCGGGTGCTTATCAACAACAAGGTCTCCTCCCTTCCCGTTGACGTATTTGAAATATGCAAGGCAGAGGGAATATTTATATTTACCTATAAAAGCGCGGAGGCTATTCTTAAAGAGCTTCATATTGAAGAGCAGAACAGGGACAGCGATGCGTTTTGCTTTGGCAGATTTATCTTCTACGACGATACAAAGCCACTGACAAGACAGCGCTTCTCCATAGCGCACGAGCTTGGGCACATACTTCTTCATCTTACGGATGATAAATATGACGCAAACAGGTTTCGCAAGGTGAAGGACGAGCTACCCTGCCGTACCGACTCCACCGAGGCTGAGGCAAACACCTTTGCGGCTAGAATTCTCGCACCGCTTTGCGTGCTTCAGTATCTGAACGTATCCTCGCCAGATGAGATAGCCGAGCTCTGCGATATTGGCTACACCGCGGCAAGGGTGCGCTTTGAGCGCCTATGCAAAATAAGAGCGAGAAGCGCAAAGCGACGCCGTGAAAAGGGCTTCGGTACCTTCCTCATCGAGGGCTACGAGAGGCTTGTGCTTGACAATTTCAAGGATTACATAGAGAAAAACAAGCTTCCCGACAAGCGAAAGCCAAGTGAATGATTGTAAAACAGCTAAAGATCTAGTGAAAAGTGAAGAGTTAAGATGTAAAGGTTGAAAGGATACTTTCATCTTTTTTCGGTTAGGCTTGAACTGTCGCATCCAAATCACGACTGCGTCGTGATGATATGCCAAGCCTGTGGCTAGGATAAAAAATCCGACAAGTCGAAACTTGTCGGATTTTTTTGCTAATGACTATAATTTTGATACAAAACTATATAAGATCTGATAAAGCAATGAACTCGTTCGTTCTGTTTTTGAATTGATGATCCGCGCCTTCGATTTGTACGATACGAAGCGAGGAGAATTTTTTTGTTTCCAAAAACGGGATGTATTTATAGGAAGGATCTTTCGTTCCATATACAAATATTTTTTCGGTATGGTTCATCATTTGCAATTCTTTCACTGACTTATGAAAATTTAACATAAGTGGCATATTGACGCACAATAATTTCTTAGTTTGCGGTAGTTGATTTGCTAAAAACAAATTTTGATATGCCCCATTCGATGAACCAATCAAATAAACATCAAAAGATGAAAAGTTATTTTCTTCGACGTATTGGTCGATTATTATTTTGTCCAAATCATACGAAACTTTACAATCGATCGGGTTGGAGGAGCATATAACAGTACATCCACATTTCGAATGAAGTCGGTATGCCATTTTCACATATTTATCATCATACCCCCTATGCGATCCCCCGTTGCCGCTTTTTATAAAAACGATTTTTTTATTTCCTAAAACAATACCGTAATCAATCGCGCCACCTGAGGTAATAGATTTTGTAAACGTTTGATGAAAATCCATATTTCCCCCAAATATCAAAGTTTGTTATTGTTGTTATTATAACAAATTTGATATGATTTGTCAAATAAACAAGAACCATAATTCGATACGATTGTATCAAAATTATGGTTCTTGTTTGGTGCAGGCGACGGGATATTGAACAGGGAATGCAATGCATTACGATCCGACTTTCCCGATGGTAAAGTCGCCACTTCTGTTCGCTTTGCTCACAGGTGGGTTCTGCATTCCCGTCGCTAAAAAGAAAAAAGCACCGTAAAGGTGCTTTCCTCTTTTTGGTGCAGGCGACGGGATTTGAACCCACACGTCTCTCAACACTGGAACCTGAAACCAGCGCGTCTGCCGTTCCGCCACGCCTGCTTGTTAGTTGACTAACATATGAAATAATATCATAAACGGGATTAAAAGTCAATATTGTTGGCTTAAAAAATGAAATAATTTTTGAGAAGGGGTGCGATATTTTAAAAAAGCTATTGACAAAGGTGAAAAAAGTTGATATAATACTATGGCAAACAACAATTCGCAACCACAAATGCGTATGGAGAAGTACTCAAGTGGTGAAGAGGCGCCCCTGCTAAGGGTGTAGGTCGGGCAACCGGCGCGAAGGTTCAAATCCTTTCTTCTCCGCCAAACATAAACCGCAATTCTGATACAAAGGGGTTGCGGTTTTTGTAATATTATTTTATAATGTGCCTATCAAGCAAAAGGAGAGTGTTATGGAATTTTTAGATCATGATATGAAACCACTTTTTTGTATTGATGTTACCTTAGACAAAAACAACGAAATAGTAAACGGCTCTGAGTTCATTACTCGTACAGCTTCAAAAGAAAAAATAGAAGAATATGAAAATAAACAAGAAGAGCTTGAGCAAACTGTTGAAAAAAGTAAGCTTCCGTTGTTGCTTAGAATCATTAAAAATTTGTGCGGTCTGTTTTCCTTGATGGTACTTGCTGCTTCCGTAAAGGCCGGCTTTGAGACGGCTTTAAAAAATGCGCCGATCTTGGTTATGAGTGGAGCTCTTTGCGGAATACTTTGGATAATTTTGCACTTTGTTTCAAAGGCCAAGGAAAAGAAGGTGTTAAAAGAAGAGAACGCAGAGCAGCAATCGAAAGAAATCGATGAAGATTTTAAGAATATACATAATGAATTGAACGTTCCAGATGATGCTGCTGAGATTGACGTTTTGCTTTTCAAATATAAAAGGAAAAACGGAAAAATCAATCCGTATTCGTCTGGATTGCAAACGACTGCGTACATGAATATGAGCGTTAAAATGTATGAAACAGATGATGAACTGCATATTGCCGATCTCGAAAGCGTTTATTCTTTTGCAAAATCCGAGCTAAAGGTCATTACCACGGTAAATAAACGGATTTCTGTACCCACGTGGAATAAGGATGAAGACCCAAGGAGGGGAAGTTTCAAACGCTATAAAATGACGGTGAATAATATAGGAAATGTCTTTTTTAAACCATACTACATTTTAGAGATTGAGCACGGAAGCCAAATTTTCGGCATTTACTTTCCTTGCTATGAACTTGAAATATTTGAACATTTAACAGGTTTGAAGGCTGAGATATAAGGAAATATCGATAACGGCATAAAATCATATAGCGATTTTTAGAACATAATTTATATCATAATTATAGTTATTAGCCAAACATAAACCGCAAGTCTGATACAAAGTGCTTGCGGTTTTTGTATTTTTACGTTATACTGTATTTGGCACTTGAAAACAGGAGGTCACTATGAAAAAAAGAGAGATATTGTGAATTAGTTAAATTGGCGCGAAGGAAATTAAATATATAAGATGTTTGGAACGAGGTTCTCATGACAAGAAAAACTTTTACAAAATGGTTTCTTATTGCGTTGCTTTTTGTGGCAATTATAATAGGATCATTTGCTATCTTAGATCATTACATGTTTCTCAACAGCGGAAGCAGATGGCTGGACGGAGGCGCGTGGGTCTCAATTATTATCGGAGCTATTTCTTCAAGTGCCACTTTGTTTTTAGGATATGTATCTTATTGGCAAAATAAAAAGCAGAGACAGGATAACCTTGCCTCTGAACGAAGAATTCGCGATCAATATCAAGCCGAAAAAGAAGAAGCAATTAATCAGCATCGCATTGATGTTTTGGTAGACAATATGAATGCCTACATTAAGGTGCTGCACGAAATAGATTTAAAGTTGGTTGAAAAAGATTTTGCTTGCGACTTATTAGACTTCAAATACACCATTGAAAAAATATCAATGTCCAAATCTGTATCTCTTGAAAGCAGACAGAGTATAATAGCATTTAAACGAACTATAGGCGAAACTATAGTATTACTTAATTATATTTACAACAGTATTGTTTATAAAAAATATTATGTACCCAAACTTTATAATTGCGCCATATCCATAGTGAAGCTTCGCCACAAATCAGAATCATATGCAGCTAATTATTTGTCATCACTGTTGGAATATACTGAAAAAATTGAAGACTCTTTTGAAATAAAAAAATTTAAGGATGCCACTATCGAATTAATGGATGCGATATGCAAATTTAGTAGTTGTTGGACTCTTTATTTGCAGGAAGCCTTAACCAAATATGAAAGAATGACTTACAAAAATAATATATATGAATTCTTCGAATGGTTTGATGAAAGTAACGTAAATGTAGGAAAGCTTAGAAAAGATGTTGCTCAGCTTGAAGAAGACTTTCAAAAGAAAGATAGTTAAATCTCTTGATTTAATTGCAGTTCTATGGTATACTAAGTATGCAAATAAACTTAACACGGGTACGGGAGTTTCCACCGAGGTGTCGTTACCATCAGGTTCCAGTGTTGAGAGACGTGTGGGTTCAAATCCCGTCGCCTGCACCAAAAAGAGGAAAGCGCCTTTACGGTGCTTTTTTCTTTTTAGCGACGGGAATGCAGAACCCACCTGTGAGCAAAGCGAGCAGAGTGGCGACTTTACCAACGGGAAAGTCGGATTGAAATGCATCGCATTCCCTGTTCAATATCCCGTCACCTGCACCAAAAAAGAACGAACTTTTGTCTCTCGACAAATGTTCTCTTTTTGTTTATCCAAGCCACAGGCTTGGCATATCATCACGCGCTAGCGTGTATCTCATCAGCCCTTCGGGGCTGTATATCATCACTCTTTGGAGTGTATTTCCCTGCAATTTGAGCTCTTTTTCTTGATAGTCAGTGAGCTTGACTCCACGAATCATAGAGTTGCTTTTTTTGAGGCAAAGCGACGACTTTTTTCTTATCTCGGATTCATAGGTTGACTTTTTTTGCCCCTTGTGATAAAATCAAATTAATCACTATCGGAGGTGCTGAAATGAACAAAAACGAACATTCTATTGGCAAAGCCATAGCCAAGCTAAGAGCTGAAAAGGGCTGGACGCAAGCTCGCCTCGCAAGAGAGCTATGTGTTGAAGATAAAACTATAAGCAGATGGGAATGCGAGGAGGGCTATCCAAGCATAAGCTCATTGCCTCAAATTGCAAAGGTTTTTAATGTTTCTATTGATTATCTTTTGACAGGTAACGAGCCTGAGCAACTTGTTAGTTATATCTCTAAAAAAGAATCTTGTGCAAAAAATGATGATTTAGAGCTTTTTGAATCTATCGACAAGAGATCGGAAGAG
>JAGBIF010000004.1 GCA_017935065.1 Clostridia bacterium | reverse complement strand
CGTACACGGCGGCACCAAGGCACCGTGTACGCTTCGCACTTTGTACGGAGTTGCACCCGTAGGGCGGTGCCTTGGTGCCGCCGTGTACGCTTCGCACTTTGTACGGAGTTGTACCCGTAGGGCGGTGCCTTGGTGCCGCCGTGTACGCTTCGCACTTTGTACGGAGTTGCACCGCCCGCGCTATCATAAACAGACGAAAGAGGAAATATTATGCCAAATATTAATGATATAAGAATAAGAGACCCGTTTATTTTAACCGACAAGGAGGCAGGCTGTTACTATATGTACGGCACGACCGACCTTAAGCGCGGCTCAATTGATGCGAATAACAGCTTTTCTGTCTATAAGTCCTATGACCTTTATGAGTTTGAGGGACCTAAGGTAATTTTCGACGGACTCAGGCATCCTGACTTCTGGGGCAAATACGATTTCTGGGCACCCGAGGTACACAGGTGGCAGGGCAAATACTATATGCTCGGCTCCTGCAAGGCGAAGGACAGATGCCGTGGCACGCATATCTTCGTGTGCGACACGCCCGACGGTGACTTCCGTCCCTTGACCGACGAGCCGATTACACCCGCGGGATGGGAATGTCTTGACGGCACGCTTTATTTTGAGGGTGAAGTCCCTTATCTTATATTCTCACACGAGTGGCTTCAGGTGGGTGACGGCGAGATATGCGCGATGCAGCTTTCCCCCGACCTCACTCACGCGGTCGGTGAGCCTGTGCTGCTTTTCACTGCATCCTCGGCACCAGATGTATCCGAGTTTTCGGGGAAAGCGGGATGTTACGTGACCGACGGACCTTTTATCTTCAAGGAGGGCGAGAAAATCAATCTTATCTGGTCAAGCTTTCTTAAGGGAAGGTACCTTGTGCTTCGCGCCGAGGCGGACGGTATTCTCGGGCCGTACAGGCACCTTGGATCACAGTTTGACTTTGACGGCGGCCACGCAATGGTGTTCAGATCTCTTTCGGGCGAGCGCATGATCTCGCTTCACTCGCCCGACACCCACGATCTTGAACGCGCCACCTTCAGGAAATTTTAGTTTTACCTAAAGATTTTGATTTCAGTTAAGGAAGAAATATGAAGCACCTTATTGTTGTAAGCATTGACGCGCTGGTTTATGAGGACCTTGAGTACGCAAGAACCCTGCCCGCCTTTTCGGAAATAATGAACAGGGCAGCGATAATTGAGCGCGTAAGGACAATATACCCTTCCCTCACCCACCCTGTTCACGCAACGCTTCTTACGGGTGCGCCTGCGGGTGTGCATGGAATAGTAAACAATTATGCGCATAATAGCCTGGATGTGAGCTCGGGTGAGTGGTACAATCACCTGTCGGACATAAAATGCGACACGCTTCTTCACGCGGCAAAGCGTGCGGGGCTTACCACCGCCGCCAGCACCTGGCCGCTTACCTGCTGTGGCGGGGATGTGATAGATTATCTTGTGCCTGGTATGATGAATTACTACTTTGACACATGCGGGGGTGATATTCTCTCGGCATACAGGGACAAGGGTGCGAGTGATGCGGTGATGCCAATAATTGAAGAAGGTATCCGACGCTTCGGGCATCTTGACGAGCATCCGTCGGTTGACGAATTTCAGATATTCTGCGCCTCGGAAATATTCAAGCGATATAAGCCAAATCTTATGCTTATACACCCAGGACACGTCGACCATATGAGGCATATCAGCGGTGTGTTCTCGGATGAGGTAAAGAAAGCGGTAAGACTTACCGATGAGTGGCTGTCAGGACTTATTTCGGCGGTGAAGGAAGTAGGGCTTTGGGACAAAACCGACATTGTCCTGCTTTCCGACCACGGACAGATAAACATAACCCGTTCTATTTCGCCTAATGTGTATCTTGCGAAGGAGGGACTGATTTCCTGCGATGATGACGGCAGGATCACATCCTACCTCGCCTTTTGCAAGAGCGCGGGTGCATCGGCACAGGTGTATCTTGCGCACCCTGACGATACGGCGCTTAAGAGGCGTGTGTATGATATTCTTAAATCTCTGTGCGACGAGGGCGTGTACGGAATAAGTCGGGTATTTACCGAAAAAGAGGCAAGAGTTGAGTTCTCGCTCTTCGGTGACTTTTCATTCGTGCTTGAGGGGGATGGCTACACGAGCTTTGGCGAGTGGGTGTCACCGCCCGCGGTGAAGGGCTATGACCTCACCGACTACCGTTTCGGCAGGGCAACCCACGGACACCTGCCCACT
Source organism: Clostridia bacterium (assembly GCA_017935065.1). Lineage (GTDB taxonomy): Bacteria > Bacillota > Clostridia > Oscillospirales > CAG-272 > UBA1740. Next base: position 59,562 of record JAGBIF010000004.1, on the reverse strand, counting down.
CTCGGCCCACAGCCGACCTTTATCGGCAGAGGCCCCTCGTTCAGGGCGGGCAAGACCGTACCCACAGGGGATATACTCAATCACGCGCCAACGCTTGCAAGGCTTCTCGGCACCGAGCTTTTTGATGCGGTCGGCGTGGCGGTGGATGAGATACTGAACTGATATTCTGTAAGCATATTGCGGTGCCGTATAGGCAGACACAGAGAAAAGGAATAAAAAATGAAGATATTATTTATCGGAAACAGCTACACTTATTTTAACGGGCTTCCCGAGACATTTGAGGCTCTTGCGCGTGAAAACGGCAGGGAGTGCGAGGCGCTGTCGGTCACGAAGGGCGGAAGGCATCTTTACGAAAATCTCTCGGGTGACGAGACGGCAAAGAGCCTTGATGAAATACTTGAGAAATACAAAATAGACACCCTTGTGCTTCAAGAGCAGAGCTACTTCGCGCTTGTTGATGAGGACAGATTTTCCTCTGCGATAGGCGAGCTTATAAACAAGGTCGCGCCAAAAAGAACTGTGCTTTACGCGACCTGGGGAAGATGCGAGGGCGCACCTCTGCTTGCCGAGCGCGGATGGAGCTCATCCTGTATGACGGATATGCTATACTCGGCATACAGGCGCGCGAGCGAGCGCTATGAGTGCGAGCTTTGTCCTGTCGGGCTTTGCTTCAGAGAAGTCACCGAAGGGGGTGATGTGCCATATCTTTATCATCCCGACAAATCGCATCCTTCAAAAATAGGCACGGCACTTGCGGCGCTTTGCCACTATGCGGTTATATTCGGTGATATACCGACAAATCTTACCTCGCTCGGCATTGATGAGGTGTATTATGCACCCCTTATCAGTGCGGTGAAGAAATACTGCAATTTGTAATTTACGCTTTACATAAAGGCAGATAATTCAAGCAAGCTATACAAGAATAAAAAATACCGCCTGTTATAATTTTGGGCGGAAGAATGCAGGATTTATGGAAGAAAAAATGATTAAGTATCCGAGGACGCCTCATATTGAGGGCTCACGGCTCGGGGTTGGGGATGAGGACATTCCGAGAGTAGCGTTTGAGAGAATAAGGGGTGTACAGCTTGCGCTTGAGGAGAAGGTTGACGGCGCGAACTCGGGTATTTCCTTTTCCGAGGACGGAAGGCTTTTATTGCAGAGCCGAGGTCACTTTTTGAGAGGTGGCGGGCGCGAGGAGCAGTTTGCGCTCTTTAAGCTGTGGGCAAGCTCAAAGCAGAGCGAGCTTTATTCAATTCTCGGCTCACGCTATATTATGTACGGCGAGTGGATGTATGCAAAGCACGCGATTTTCTACGATGCTCTTCCCCACTACTTTATGGAGTTTGATATATACGATAAGCGCGAGCGTGTCTTTCTTGACACCGACACAAGACGAAAAATGCTTGCGAAAAGCTCTATCGTTTCGGCGCCAACGCTGTATCAGGGCAGGCTTTCATCTATTGACGAGTTGCTTTCCTACATAGGGCCCTCGCCCTTTATTTCGGAGCACGCGGGGCAGAGGCTGAGGGACGAGCTTATCTCGCTTGGTCTTTCACCCGACAGCCCCGCATACCAAGCGCCGAGGGATAACCTTATCGAGGGCATTTATATCAAGCTCGAGGCGGGTGGCGAGGTCATCGACCGAATGAAATACGTGCGCGGCGGCTTTACACAGGTTCAGTTAAGCGAGGAGCGCTCGCGTGTGATAGTTAAAAATTTACTGAAAGAGGGAGTATCGCTCTTTTAGCCCTACCCCCATCGGCGCGTAGATTGACTGATGTACGGCCGTGGGCGAATTAGTGACGGAAGGTGAAATTTCAAATATGGATGAGCTAATAGAATATTTACGGGGTGCGGTGTCGCTTGAAGCATCAGAAGATGCGCTTATTCTTCATACCCCTATTATGTATATCGGTGCTGACAGGGCGTTTTCCTTTGAGTTAACGCGCGCGGGTGAGTGCGGGTACAGCATATCAGACAGGGGAAGGACACTTGATTTTCTCTCGGGGTGCTGTGACATCTCGCGCTATACCGACAGAATAATGTCTACCCTGCGCCACTTCTCGGCAAACCTTGAGGGGGACAGCATTACCGCCTTTATCCCCTCGCTTAAGTCGGGGCAGACGGGGCGCGCGATATCTAATTATCTTCTTCTCGTCGGCATTATCGCAAATTTGTATCTTATATAGAGGTAATTAAAATGGGAAAAATAGCGTATGATGAAAAATCCTGCGGCACCGTACTGTTTACGGGCCGAGGTGAGGAATTAAGGTTTCTTCTTATCAGGTCGACCCAGGACGGCAAGTCGGGCTTCCCCAAGGGGCACGTCGAGGCGGGCGAGAGCGAGGTCGAGACGGCACTTCGCGAGACCTGGGAGGAGACCTCGCTTCACGCAAAAATTATTGACGGCTTCAGACGCACAGCCTGCTATCCCCTGAAAAACGGAAGGCGCAAGCTCGTCGTCTACTTTCTTGCAAGCTACGAGGGTGAAGAGCCGAGGAGCAATCCCGACTTTGAGAGCTATGATTTTCTCTCGCTTCCCTACCGCGAGGCAAGGCGCACGCTTACCTTTGACAACGCGAAGGAGCTGCTTGATGAGGCATATGAATTTCTATCGTCGCTGGGGTACACAGACAAATGAAAGCCAAGGCATTAATTTTTATCATTCTCGCAGGCATTCTCTGGGGCACCTCGTGTATTTTCGTGCACTATCTTGCGCCCTACGGCATTGACTCGGTACAGATGACGGGTGTGCGCGGCTTCGTCTCACTCACCGTTATGGCGGGGTATCTTCTTATTTGCAAAAGGCACAGCTTCAGGACAAGCCTGCGCTCGCTTATACTCTTTATCGGCGGTGGCGTGGCGCTTTTTCTTACCGCGACACTCTACTATATGTCAATGCAGATGACCTCGGTGGCGACGGCGGTCGTGTTGCTTTATATGTCACCCGTTATCGTGTGCGCGGTGTCGGTAATATTCCTCGGTGAGAGAATGAGCCTCGGCAAGGGGCTGGCGGTGGCGCTTATGCTTGCTGGCGGATTTTTAGTCAGCGGTATACTTGACGGCGTGACGCTTGACGGTGTCGGAATTGCACTCGGCATACTCTCTGCCGTAACCTACGCGATATACAACATCCTCACAAAGTTGCAGATGCGCGAGGGGGACAGCCCCTACACCGCAACGCTTTACACCTTTTTAACGATAAGCGTAATAGCCCTGCTCGTCGCAAGACCTGCTGAAATAGTGTCGGTGGCGGCAAGTGATCCTTTACCCGTCATACCGCTTCTTATCGGCATCGGCGTTGTCACCTTTATAATCCCCTACTTTCTCTACACAGAGGCGCTTGAGGAGCTATCGGCGGGGGTTGCCTCAACCCTATCGGTGCTGGAGCCCGTGTCGGCATCGCTTTTCAGCGTGCTTATCTTCGGTGAAAAAATAGGTGTCGGCGGTATTATAGGAATTCTTCTCGTTGCGGTGGCGGTTGCGCTTATCAGCCTTGGCGGTGAGGGCAAAAGCAAGCATACGCTAAAGCTTCGCGACGAGTATTTCGGCAGGATACAAAGAAGCGAAAAGACTATAGAGGTCAGGCTGTATGATGAGAAAAGGCAAAAAATCAAGGCGGGTGATGAGCTTATATTCGTTAATCAGGACACGGGCGAGAGGATGCTGTGCGAGGTTATAGCGCTTCATAAATACAAAAGCTTCCTTGAGCTTTTTGAGTCGCATCTCGGACCGAGGTGCGGTATAATACGCCAAACACCTGCCCTTATGCGTGACGAGATGTATACCTTCTATCAGCCGTGTGATGAGGAAAGGCTCGGCGTCGTAGGAATAGAAATTCGGAATAGAAATTCGGAATAGAAATTAAAAAAAGGACTTGATTGTTTTGCCTATATGTGGTAGAATAGCTCGGGTAAGCTATACCCGAGGTGAACTATATGAATGATGAAATAAAGCTTGGAAGATACAGGCATTTTAAGGGAAACGAATACGAGCTTATCCATATCGCAAGGGATAGCGAGGCGCCCGAGAGACTGCTTGCTATATACAGAAGCACCTGTGACGGTGCCGTTTGGGCAAGACCGCTTGATATGTTCCTGGAGACAGTCGAGCGTGACGGAATACTGGTCCCAAGATTTGAATATTTAGGTCAAAATGCAAAGTGAGGTTTACTTATCTATGGAAAATGAAAGCACAGTTTACAGCAGTGCATCCGACACCGCGCCCGACAATACGCCCTCGGGTGATGGCAACGGCGGTGGCATCAAGGGCTTTTTTGCCGACGTAATACGCGGTGCGCTTATCGGTATAGCGTTTATAATCCCTGGCTTCTCGGGAGGCTCTATCGCGGCAATAATCGGCATTTACGAAAAGCTTATTGAGGCTATCTCCGGAATATTCAAGCACTTTAAGGAAAGCATCAAGGCACTGCTTCCTATCGCTATCGGTATGGTGGCGGGTGTTATCGCGCTTCTCTTCCCTCTCGGCTGGGCGCTTGAGGCGTATCCTATACCGACGGTATGTCTTTTCGTAGGACTTGCCCTCGGCGGTATGCCCTCTATCACAGAAAAGACTAAGGGCAAAATAAAGTGGACGAATATAATAGCGCTTCTTATTCCCTTCGCGTTTGCCTTCTGTCTTTCCTTCCTGCCTATCGGCGAGGACGTAAACCTGTTCGGTCTTTCCTTCGGTGAGTATGTTCTTCTTTTCGTAATAGGCATTGTCGGCTCGTCTGCGCTCGTAGTACCTGGTATCTCTGGCAGTATGATGCTTCTTATTCTCGGCTACTACAATCCTATCGTAAAAATGATAACCGACCATCTGCTTCGCGGGCAGGATGTTGGCACCTCGCTTCTCGTGCTCGGCTCGGTTGGCGCGGGTATAGCATTCGGCTTTATAGGCATTTCCGTTATAATGAAGTATTGCCTGACACACTTCCCAAGAGGCACCTATTTCGCGATAATAGGCTTTATCGTCGGCTCGATCCCCACCGTGTTTGTATCCACCGCAAAGGATGCTGGTCTGAATTTCTCAAATCTGCCCACGTCCCCGCTTTATTGGTGTGTATCGGCACTTCTTCTTATAGCAGGCATAGCCCTCTCGCTGTCACTCGTGCTTTATTCGAGGAAGAAAGGTATCAGCGAGTAAGCTTTCGGTGTCAAACATAAATAAAAAAGGAGGAAGCTGATGACAAAGAGAAATTACGAAATCTTAAGCGGCGATACGGTTGTAGCCGTATGGCAGGATAACAGGCTTAATATTATCAATGAGGCCTTGCTTCCTTTATATCTTAAAAGAATTCAGAATGCCGACCTTTGGCTGCAATCACGCGCTATTGACAGTCACAGGGCGAATTCCCGCCTTTTAAAAAAGGCACTGCGTCTGGTCGAAAAGGATGATATCTCAACTGTTATTCACGTAAACGGAGCAACTGTTACGGACAACTATTGGATACGCGAGCAGGGCTCGGATTTAACCTACAGCGATGTCAGGTTCTCGGATGACTACTTCTCAAGCCTCGCCTTAAGGGGAAGCTATAACAGCTTTAACCGCGCCGCTAACAGCAAGCACTCGAGGACACCTGAGCTTACAAACCTCGGTAGCTTTGAAAAGTGCTGGAAGCTTCGCGACGGGAAATGGTGGATGTTAAAGCGAGCATCCCACGATGAAATGTTTTCAGAGCTGTTTGTTTACGAGCTTGGATGCGCGCTTTCAATGAATATGGCTGTTTACGAGCGGGGCGTTGGGTACATTAAATCCCTTGATTTTACCGACGGGGCAAGTGTCAATTTTGAGCCTGCCTCAGCATTTATGGGGGATAATGAGGATTATTCCGAGGTTGTTCGGGCGCTTGAGGTGATTTGTCCATCCGCAATCCCCGATTATATCCGAATGATTTTTTTGGATACCGTCTGCGCAAACCCCGACAGACATACAAACAACTTTGGACTTTTGCGCGATACAAAAACGGGCCACCTCATCGGGTTTGCTCCAAACTACGATAACAACATGGCACTGATTTCGCGCGGATATCCCTCAAGACCCAGTAAAAGGGATCTGCTGATCTCGTTATTTAACGAGCTTATGGATGAGCATCCCGAGTATAGGTCTTATATCCCCGTTATTACCGAGGCTACGGTAAGAACGGTTATCGCAAAGCTGAATATGCGTGTTAAGTCACAGGCTATTGTCGATCTGGTTTTAGGAAGATACGGTCAAATAGCCAAATAGTAGCTTAAATAAAGAGAGGCTATCTCAAATTTCGCATTTGAGATAGCCTCTTTCTTTTTTATTTTATTTCCTGTTCAAGCGTGCGAAAGTCATCTGTGTCAAAGAATTCAGAGAGAGTTATTCCAAAGCCGTCGCAGAGCATCTTTATCGTGACTACCCCAGGATTTTGGCTTTTTCCGTAGAGAATATTCTTTATTGACGAGGGCGCTACGGCGGATTCCATAGCTAGCTTGTGTATTGACATCCGCTTCTCGCCCAGCAGCTGCAAAAGTCGGTTTTTTACGGTTGTATAGGTATCCATATAAATTTCCCCACCTCTTACGAATATTATGGACTAATTATAGACCAAAGGTCTTGACAAAGTGGGCTATATATGATACAATATGGGCTACAAATAGCCTATTACGACAATATACGGCAAGAAAGGACATAATATGAAAATCGCAGAGCTTATCAAATACGAGGGCGACAACAGCACCTTCATATGGAAGCACCCCTGCGAGGACTTCAATACGACAACGCAGCTTATCGTACACGAGTCGCAGGAAGCAATCTTCTTTATGAACGGTCAGGCTCTTGACCTTTTCGGCCCAGGCCGCCATACGCTGGAAACTCAGAATATTCCGTTGCTTCGGAAAATCATAAATATTCCGACAGGCGGGCAGACGCCCTTTCACTGTGAGGTCTATTTCATCAACAAGACCGAGCAAATGGCTATTCGTTGGGGCACCGACTCTAAGGTACAGTATATTGAGCCGACTTATAAATTTCCTATCTCTATAGGCGCATCGGGTGAAATGGTACTCAGCGTATCCGATTCAAGACGGCTTATTTTGAAGCTTGTCGGGACGGAAGGCTCGCTTGACAGACAGAGCCTCGTTACCTATTTCCGTGCCGTGCTTATGACAAGAGTTAAGACCTATATTGCGCAGACTATGCGACAGAGTGCCATAAGCATTTTTGAAATTGATGAACAGCTTGAGAGCCTATCACAGAATATACATACAAGGCTTATAGACGATTTTCTTGAGTACGGTATTAATCTTAAGCATTTTTATATTACTACGGTAGTAAAGCCCGATGGGGACTCTCAGTACGAAAGGTTTAAGGAACTGCACTTCCGTCAGTATGCCGACATTGCCGAGGCAAGGCTTAAGCAACAGACTGATATTATACACGCCGAAACCGAGGCGCAAAGAGTTGTTATTGATTCCAAGGCGCAGGCGACCAAGCGTATGCAGGAAGGCTATACCTATCAGCAGGAGCGTGGCTTTGATGTGGCAGAGGATGCCGCAAGGAATGAGGGCGCAGGGCAGTTTACAAATATGGGAATAGGTCTTGGTATGATGGCAGGTGTCGGCGGCGGAATTGCGGGTGTCGTCGGTGATGCCGTAGGCTCGGCATTTAAACCGAACACGGCACCGTCCTTTTGTGAAACGTGCGGGGCTATGCTTGATGTGGGTGCCAGCTTCTGTGCTGAATGCGGTGCAAAGCGTGTCGATAGCAAGGACACCTGTTCCTCTTGCGGATATAAATTTGAGCGGGCAGGAAATTTCTGTCCTAAGTGTGGGACAAGGCGAGGTTAAGAAAATGAAGAATATTAAATATACACCCTATCTTACACTTGGAATTCTGTTTATATTATTTAACATTTGCGCATTTGCTATTCCCAGTGAAAAAACCGTCGCATTTTTTACCGCTTACGCCTTTTCGGTTGTAGCCTTTCTCGCGCAAATCCCGCTTTGGTTATTCCTTAAAGGAAGGGATAGAAAAAGCTTTCTCTTCGGCACACCGCCACTCTTTATCGGCTCTATTTATCTTTTGGTACAGACAGTAGCCTTTCTTGTCTTTATGATATTCCCCACCCTTCCCGTATGGTCTGCGGTAGTCGCTTCTTCTGCCATACTCGCGCTTTTTGTCATTTGTGCAGTATTGGCTATGGCGGGCGCGGGTGAGATAAGCCGTATAGATAAAAAGGTCAAGGTGAAGGTAGCATTTATTCAGCTTCTCATTACCGATATTGAGATGCTTGCCGAGCGCGAGTGTGATAAGGAAACAAAAGGCGCTCTTATAAGCCTTGCCGAGGAAGTACGCTTTAGCGATCCTATGAGTGACGAAATGCTATGCGAGCTGGAAGCAAGGATCAACGGCAAGGTCGAGGAAATGAAGGTGGCAGAGGATAAGCGACCTCTTATAAAAGAGATCAGCCTACTGCTTACCGAGCGTAATAAAAAATGTAAAATATTAAAATAAAAAGAGACGAGGACTTCAAGATGAAACAACTAACCTGTGAAATGTGCGGAAGCACAGACCTGCTTAAGCAAGACGGCGTGTTTGTCTGCCAGACCTGCGGTATGAAATACTCGGTCGAGGAAGCAAAGAAAATGATGATTGAGGGCACTGTTGAGGTACAGGGTACTGTCAAGGTAGACAATACCGATTTCATTGAACGCTATTTGCAGAATGCGCGTCGCGCTATGCAAAAAATGGACTGGGAGGAGGCCGAAAAGTATTACAATATGGTCGAGCAGAACGCACCGACTAACATTGAAGCTATATTCTATTCCTCCTACGCAAAGGCAAGAATGCTTCTTATTGAGAGTGATTATTTCAAGAGAGAGCATGGCTTTGAGGTGCTTTGCAATTCCACCTCGATTATCGATGATAATTATGTAGAGGGCAATATTGAAACCATAAAGGATATCACAGCGAAAATAAATGAGATTTGCAAGGCAGATTTCGTTTATAAAACTAACGATAGTAAGATTAAAGAAACCCACCAACTATTTTTAATGTTGCACCTTTCTTGGGCAGAAAGCCTTGTCAATATCGCAACCCAAACGAGCATCTATAACGAAAAGAACATTGCCTTTTCGCTTGCCTCGGAACAACTCAATGCTCGCGAAGCTGATAACTATTTCATTCTGTCAGAGAAAGAAACCGATGGCCCTCACAAACGTTTGAGAGATACCGTACATAATTGGCTGTATGAGAACAATTTAAAATACAAAACAGATTTTGATATTAACCTACAATTATTGAAAGAAAAAGAGGAACTGAAGGCACTGGAAACAGCTTACACAGCTAAAATGAACAGCTACTATGTTTTCCAAAATGGAAAAAAAGAAAAAGATTTAGCTATTGTAGTCATCTTAATAGGTATTTTCATTGATGTAATAGCTGGAATTATTACATCGATAGCATTTACTACAGAAGATCTTTTGTGTTGTTTTCTTTGGTTTCCTCTTGTTGTAGTCGGAATTTATACAACAGGAAAAGGATTTAGTAGTTTATTAACAAACCGTAATTATAATAGCGAAGTCTGCGAAGTTGCTAAAATACAATATGAAAAAGCAAAAGCAGAATATGAGCAAGCAAAATTGAAGTATGAGGAAAACTCTTGATTAGACAGTTAATTAAATTTGAGAGGAATTTACTTATGTCAAAATTGGCTAAAATGCAAGGCGTGTCAGCTCATCTCGTAACACTAAAATCGGATGGCAAAAGACGACATCCAGCGCATTGTGTGTTTTCAAAAGGCATAGGGGCACAACGAACATGTGGTTGTGAAAAATGCCCGAAATATTGTCTCAGGTGTACCAGTGCTACAAGATGTGATTATTATAAAGAATAAAAACCATACTATTAACGCAATCCAAAGTCAAGTTGTTGAAAACAATCTCACAAAACGAAATTTGTCACTTTCAACACACATTTTCACATTAAAATATAAACTTAATGAGGTTATTGATTATGCAGAAGTTATCTAAAAAACACATTATAATGATTATTGTAATTATCGCAACTATTATATTTATAACAGTGATAACATCAGTAATAAGCGATAGTTTGAAAAGAAAAAACGCCCCTGGAGAATATGTTAAAGAAAAAGAACTCACGCATTTTGAAATACCAAAGGGGATAACTGAAATAGCTAATGAAGAGTTTTACGGTTGCCACACATTAAAAAGTGTTACAATTCCAGATACTGTTACAAGAATTGGAAACCGTGCCTTTTGTGGAACATCATTAGAAAGCGTAACAATCCCTAATTCCGTAAAAATTATAGGTCACGAAGCATTTGCTCATACAAATCTAGAAAGCATTGTTATTCCAAGTAGTGTATCGGAACTTGACGGAAGTAATAATGTTTTTGACGATATTGCCAAAGGTGCTTTTTTATATTGCGAAAAATTAAAGAGCGTTACATTAAATGAAGGATTGGAATATATCGGAGCGGGGACCTTTCGTGGTTGTAAAAATCTTACATCAATAACCATACCATCATCTGTAAGGATGATAGAAGACCAAGCCTTTTTTTATTGCGAGAAGCTACGCACAGTTAATTTTAAGCCCAACTCCAAATTAGAGCAACTGTGTTCAGAGGCATTTCAAGGTACGTCAATAAGTCAAATATCATTACCTGAAAGGTTAAGATCAATAGGTGAAAGTTGTTTTTACGGATGCAAAAACCTAGTAAAAGTGGAATATGGAAATAACCTATGGACAATAGGAAATTATGCGTTTTCTTATTGTACAAGCCTATCGGAATTTACAATAAAAAGTTGTGTAACGGAATTCGGTTATTCAACCTTCCTATCGTGTGAAAATCTTGAAAAGGTTACGGTTCAAAATCCCAACGGATGGATTTTCGTGGAAGTCAACAAATATGGAGAAAGAAAAGAAATAAAACTAAATCTGGATAATATCGAGGCGAACGCTCGAAATTTTAAAAAAGCAAAAACATCAAGCACATCAAAAAGTGCAACCTATGAATACAATCCAGAATAAAAACCCAGGGTGTGAGCCATACGGCTCACACCCTAAATCTTATTCAATATTAAATTTTCGCTCGAGGGTGCGCAGGTTTATGAGGTAGAGGGCGGTGCCGAAGGCCAGGGATATCAGGGTGGTTACTACGGTTTCTATTGCGTAGTGGACCGAGTAATCGACGCTATCGGAAAGGACGAGGAAGATACCGCCCGAGATGAGCGCCTCGAGAACGCTTTTGATAAGGCTGAAGGCAAAGACGAAGATTACGGTGCCGAGAAGCTTATGCCGTCTCAGCAGAACCGAGCCGACGGTGATTGCCGAGAGAAGCGCTACTGTGGAATAGAGAAACTCAACGAGTATAGTAATAACGGTAAGCACCGAGCTTATTTCAATGCCGTCTGTCATTTGGATAAAGAGTGACAGCACCTCTTTTATATCGTCAAGATAGGTAATATCGTAAAGAATTGTTGGCAAACCGACGCTGATAAAGAGCGAAACCACGAGAGCAAGTCCACCTACTATGGCGAAAATTACAACCGCGAGTGTCTTTGCGAAAAGAAGCGTTGAGGTCTTTACGGGGATAACCATATTAAGGTATCCCTCATCGGTGAAGAGCGATTTGAAGTACCTTATCACCGCGATAAATTCTATGATAACACCCATCACCGCAATAGCGATGATGCCTATGGCAAAGAAGCCTATCGTGGTGGCGAGCGCACCGAAGAAGTTCTCCGCCTCACCGAAGCTCATAGTGAAGTAAAGAAGCGCACAGCATACGACGCTCACAGCCCCCATACTGATTATAAGAGGCAGTGTCTGGCGAAGAAGCTCACGCAGATCGTATTTCAAAAGCTTTCTTAACATCTGAACACCTCCCTGAAGTACTCATCCACTGTCTGTCCGCGGGAGCGCATAAGGCCCTCGGGTGTGCCGATGCCCCTCACCCTGCCGTCCTTAAGAAGGATGAAGCCGTCCATTACGGTCTCAATGTCGGTGATGAGGTGAGTGCTTATGATAACCGAGGATTTCGACGAATGGCTTTTGAGAATGGTGCTTATAATGAAGTCACGCGCGGCGGGGTCAACACCGCTTATCGGCTCGTCAAGAAGGTAGAGCGCGGCACGCCTTGCCATTACCATAACGAGCTGTACCTTTTCCTTCGTGCCCTTTGAGAGCGTCTTTATACGAAGCCTCGGGTCAACCCGCAGGGATGAGAGCATATTCAGCGCAAGCTCTCTGTCAAAGTCGGGGAAGAAATCCTGATAGAAGTCAACCGCCTCGCCCACCGTGAAGTGAAGCGGAATACTGTTTCGCTCGGGAAGGTAGGCAACGAGCGCCTTGGTCGCGACACCTATGGGATTGCCAAGCACATTCACCTCACCCGCATCAGATGTGAGAAGTCCCGCGACTATTTTTATAAAGGTAGATTTACCCGAGCCGTTCGGTCCTAAAAGTCCTATTATCCTACCGCTCGGAATATCAAAGGATACTCCGTCAAGAGCGCGAAGCTCACCGTAGGATTTGGTAAGACCGCTGACGTGAAGTATGGTCTCGCCCCCCTCCGCGCTCGCGGGTGTCCCCTCTTGCGAACTCTCGTCAGTCCCCTCGGCAGGCGAGGGCTCACCTCTTAGAGTATCGGCATTTACATCGTCGGGCGCAGCTTCATTTAATGTCTCGTTTACAGCTTCATTAATATCCTGCATTTTCTCTCTCCTTTGTTTACCTTGAGATAAGCACCGCTTCACCCATATAATAGCAGTTTTTCATCCCAAAGTCAACAAAAACAAATAAAGTAACAAAAGATTTACAAACAGCAAGCGCACCGCGCTTGCGATGATATGCAAGGCAGAGCCTTGATGATATACCGCTTCCGCGGATTAAGATAGAATGGGGTGGGCGCAAAAGCGTACAATGTGCGTGGCGTACACGGCGGGAGAGATCCCGACGCTTAGCGTCGCCCTACGGGTTCGACACCCCCTTCGGCTTCGCTCAGGGCAACAAGCGATTGCTTGTTGGCTCAGGATGACATTTCCCCCCGCCCTACGGTATAAACCCCTCACGCCAGCAGGCATTTCAAGCTCGGCATAGCCCGAGCATTTCAAGCACGAAGTGCATTTCACGAATTCGCGCTTGCGAATTCATTTCACTGCGATGCCCCGCATCGCCTCTTACCTTACAAGCGCTCTAACAAATCCGCCCTCGTCTCGGCTTGACACATCGCAGGCTATAATTCTGCTTCGGTAGACGAATATGTTGACATAGACCTCGCTGTTCTGTTCGCCCTCGTATTCGGCAAGGCGGTAGGTGTAGCGTGTTACGCGCTTTCTTGCGTATTTCGTAATGTCAAGCCCCTGGCTTTTCTGTATTTCATTGTAGCCTCGAAGCACAGTATCAAAGCTCTCGGGCATAACGAGCTCGGCAACCTCCTCGCTCTCGGCGTCAACCGTAGCACCTGCCGAGGCTATAAAGGCTATTCTGTCCTCTTTTGTCTTTATTCCCGTAAAGCGCACCTGCCCCGTCGGCTCTGCCGATGCCGATACAACGCCTCCCGAGAGCATAAGAGTTATTACAAGAACAAGACACAGAAGCAACACCGCGAAAAATTTTACGCTCGACGAGCGTACAGTATAGACGAACATATTAAATTCCCCCGTTTTATTTTTTATTAAAGTCTATGCGAGGGATTTTCGGAATATGAAAAAAGGTTGCCCCGAAATTCAGGGCAACCTCTTTTTTAATTAAGCTATTGCACTTAAATATCTTCAGCCATCAGTTGCAGCAGCAGCAAAGCACGATAGCGAGAGCGACGAGGATGATCCAGGTGCAGTTATCGTCAAAGAGATGGCAAAGGCAGTTGTTATTCATAATAGTTCCTCCCGGGAGATGTCATTTTGCGGTTTTTGTCCCGCTTATTAACATATTATGAAGGAGAGGAAAATTTGTGACACCTCTGCCGTCAATTCATCAACCCGACAAAGTCGGATTTCAGTAGCAAAGCTTTGCTTTGCCTCTTCATCCACGAAGTGGATTTCATCCGACAAGGTCGGATTTCATTTCAATTAAGCCTTCACTTGCGAAGGCTTAATTAAATTCAAACACCGCGGCGCCGTCTTTTATTATGAGGCGGGCATCGAAGCTTTTACCGCTTTTGGATATGAAGCCTCGCATTTTGGCGGTGGTGCCTGTCGCAAGAAGGCGCATTACCTCAAGCTTGGGTATTGTCTTTTTACAGATGGTAAGCCCTATCTTGAAGGTACAGCCCCCCTTGTAGCCCATACAGCCGTAGCTCACCTTACCGCGGATGACGTTTTTTCCGCATACGGGGCATTTGCCGAGTATCTCACCGAGCTTTCCCGTGTCAAGCGTCTCACCCTTTGGCAGGGGCGCGTGTCCTCCGCGCACGAAGATTTCGGAAATTTCCCTTTCGCAAAGCGCGACCGCCTCGGATATAGCCATCTCTCCGCGATAGACGCTCTTAAGCGCCTTACCAAGCTCGCTCGTCTTGTATTTATCCATCGTAATAGACAGGCGCCCGAGAGATTGTATCAGATATTCTCCGCCCTCAAGTATAGAGTAAACATCCTTTTTCAGGGCGATATATCCGCTGTTTTTCGCATTATCTATAATACCCGTGCGCGTCGCCTCGGTGCCAAGCTCAAGTCCCTCAAAGATTGCGCGGTACTCATCGGCATCGTCAACCTCACCGTTTTCGGCAAGCTCCTTTGCCTTAGCCTTATCGTCCTTAAAGGGGTTTTTGAGATATTTATTAAGTGTCTCTATGGTGTAATGCTTCGGCGGGGTGGTCTCCTTTTCCTGCGGGGCAAAGGCTACATTTACGCTCTCGCCTACCTCAAGCTTGGGAAGGACCTTGTCCTTTGAGGTGTAATCGTCAAAGCGTGTCCAGCCAGGCTGAAGGATTACCGTACCCTTAAGGGTGAATTCCTCAAGCTCGCCCACCTTGATGCGAAGCTCGCTCTTCTCGGCAAGACAGTCCTGCGCACAAAAAACCGCGACAAAGCGGCGCATTACGGTTGAGTAGACCTGCTTTTCCTTTTCGGAAAGGCTCTCCTGCTTGGGTATCTTGTAGGTCGGCGTAAGCGCTGAGTGAGATTCTATCTTTGAGTCATCGAAGATTGATTTTGTGTCCTTGAATTTTACGGGGTAGCCGAGCTTTCCTACTATGGCGAGTATCTGCTTTATCTTGTCACGCTCGGCAGTAGCGAGGTACTCCGAGTTGGTTCTCGGGTAGGTAAGATAGCCCTCCTCGTAAAGCTTCTGTATGATATTAAGGCTCTCCTGCATGCTCATCTTGTACTTCTTGCCAAGCACGTTCTGAAGGGTTGAGAGCGAGTATAGCTTACCAGGGTATATAGTGTCCTTTTTACTGCTTACATGGCTGACGGTAGCGCCCGTTTCGTTGTAGAGCTTTGCAAGCTCCTCTGCCTTATCTTTTTCGCCTTTTGTAAATCTTTGTTTGCTTACAAGCTCGATTTTCTCGCCGTGTGTCTTGGCACCCGATGCAATAACAAAGTATTTTTCGGGGGTGAAGTTGCGTATTTCCATATCGCGGTCATAGATAGCGCGCACGATAGGTACTATAACCCTTCCGACACGAAGCAGCTTGCCTGAACGAATAGTTGCGTAGCGCGTGAGGTTAACGCCGTAGAGCCAATCTATGAAGGTACGCGCAAGCCCCTCGTTGGCGAGGTTATCGTACTCGCTCTCGTCCTTCATCTCAGAGAGTGCCTTTGCCACCGTCTCGGGTGTCTGGTCGGGAAGCCACAGGCGCGCGCACTTCTTTGGCTTACTCTTATCAAGCGCGTGGTCGATGCATAGCCTGACTATTATCTCACCCTCGCGGTCGGCATCTCCCGCGTTTACGATAGTGTCAACGTCGTCGCGGTTCATAAGTGTCCGAAGGATTTCAAACTGCTTAAGTATTCCGCTGTCGGCACTCTTTTTGTCATTGCCTCGGCGAAGCTCAAACTTAAACTCCTTCGGGAAGCAGGGAAGATTTTCAAGCGTCCAGCCGCTGCCCTTATCGGCAGGCGGAGAGTAGGTCTCAACGTCAACGAGCGAGAAGAGGTGACCGAATGCCCAGGAAACGATATAGTCCTTGCCTATGAAGTAGCCGTCACGCCTTGTCATCTTCTCGGATATTCCCGCGACGATATTTCGGGCAAGGCTCGGCTTTTCGGCAATTATAAGCTTCATTTTTTCATCTCCCCTCTCTGTCCTCTGATAAATTCACACATTTAACTATACCATACAAATCCGAAAATTTCCACAGCAAAATAGCAATTTATCAAAAATTCACAATTTTTTGAGGCCCCACTGCACAAAAACGATATATTTTTCCCTGTTTTACAACTTTTTTTGGATAAGCTATTTATTTTTTATATTATTTGTGATAAAATGTATACGTAAATATATAAATTCCCGAAAGTGAGGACTATGTTATGGCAAAGCTTTATTTCAAGTACGGTGCTATGGGCTCGTCAAAATCGGCGCAGGCGCTTATCACCAAGTTCAACTATGAGGAAAAGGGACTTAAGGTCTGGCTTATCAAGCCCGCTATTGACGTGCGTGACAATGCCTACGCCGTGGTTTCGAGAATAGGTCTTTCCTGCGAGTGCGAGACGGTGGGCGCCGAGGTCAACATTTACGATGAATTTTCCGAGGGACATTACGACGCGGACGTGGTTATTGC
The DNA here is from genome assembly GCA_017935065.1 of Clostridia bacterium. GTDB lineage: Bacteria > Bacillota > Clostridia > Oscillospirales > CAG-272 > UBA1740. The sequence goes on along the minus strand of JAGBIF010000004.1, from coordinate 42,848 downwards.
CGACGAGTGCCAATTCTTCACACCCGCGCATATTGACCAGCTTCGCCAGATCGTAGACGAGTTTGACACGCCCGTTATCTGCTTCGGTCTGCGCACCGACTTTATGACGAGGCTCTTTGACGGAAGCAAGCGCCTTTTCGAGATTGCCGACTCTATTGCCGAGATAAAGACCATCTGCGAGTGCGGAAGCAAGGCTACCGTCAACGCAAGAGTGAGCAAGGATGGCGCTATCGTTACCGAGGGTGAGCAGGTTATGCTCGGCGGTGACGACGTATACGTCGCAATGTGCCACCGTTGCTGGAAAAAGAAAATAAACGGCAAAAAGACCTATTGATATGGATACCGAATTTAAGCTGTCGGATGAGCTTCGGGCGGTGCTTTCCGCCACCGACCACACACTGCTTTCACTAACCGCTACCGAGGATGATATCCGCGCTATTGTTGACGACGGCATACGCTTCGGCACCGCCTCGGTCTGTATCCCGCCCTATCTTGTCGGCTTTGCCAGCGAGTATGCAAAAGAGAGGGTTAAGATATGCACCGTAATAGGCTTCCCTCTCGGTTACAGCTCTACCGCGACGAAGGTCTACGAGGCTATGGACGCCTGCGACATGGGCGCGGATGAAATTGATATGGTAGTAAATCTCGGACTGGTCAAGGCGGGTGAGTTTGATAAGATCACCGAGGAAATTTCCGCGGTAAAGCGGGTAGTCGGGGACAAAATACTTAAGGTAATTATCGAGACCTGCCTGCTTAGCGAGGATGAGAAGCTTGCGCTTTGCAAATGCGTAAGCAACGCGGGTGCCGATTTTATCAAGACCTCGACGGGCTTTCAGTCGGGGGGTGCTATGCCTGAGGACGTAAGACTGCTTCGCGAGAATGTCGCGAGCGAGGTGAAGGTCAAGGCGGCGGGCGGAATACGCACGCTTGAGGATGCGCAGGCTCTGCTTCAGGCAGGCGCTGACAGGCTCGGCACCTCAAGGCTTGTCTCTCTTGCCAAGGGACTTGTCGGCGAGGGCTATTAATACTGAATATTAAGCAAAAAGGAGGGATGTGCATGAGAATGAAAAGAGCTTTTCTTATCGTTCTTGACTCGCTCGGTGTCGGTATGCTTGAGGATGCATATCTTTACGGGGACGAGGGTGCAAACACCCTCCTTTCCATTTACAATACGGGTCTTTTGAATATACCTAATCTGAGGGCGCTCGGCATCGGGGATATCACGGGGGTTGAGTACCTCAAAACGGGCAAGCGCGTGGCTTCTGTCGGCAGGCTTCGCGAGATGAGCGCGGGAAAGGACACCACGACAGGACACTGGGAAATCGCAGGAATACTCACGCACGAGCCTATGCCGACCTTCCCCGAGGGCTTCCCCAAGGATATGCTTCAAGAATTCGAGAGGCGCATCGGCCGCCAAGTGCTGTGCGGACTTCCCTACTCGGGCACCGCTGTGATAAACGAGTACGGCAAGGAGCATATCAGGACGGGTATGCCTATCGTCTATACCTCGGCAGACAGCGTCTTTCAGATTGCCGCGCACGAGGATGTTATAAGCCGAGAGACGCTTTATGAATACTGTAAGAGTGCAAGAGAAATGCTCGTCGGGAAATGGGGCGTCGGCAGGGTTATCGCAAGACCGTTTATCGGGAAAGAGGGCAGCTTCACAAGGACCGACGGCAGGCGGGATTTCTCGCTTCGTCCGCCCGAGGATAATCTTCTGACATCGCTGATGTCCTGTGGGCTTGACGTGATCTCGGTAGGAAAGATAAAGGATATCTTTGCGGGCGTAGGCATTACCGAGGCGATACCCACTCACTCAAACAGTGAGGGCATAGCCACCTTCCTTGAGCTTCTTCGGCGCGACTTTAACGGTCTTTGCTTTATAAATCTCGTGGACTTCGATATGAAATACGGACACCGCCAGGATGCGGTCGGATATGCCTTGGCGCTGAACGAATTTGACGCCTGCTTAAGCAAGGCACTGCCTGTGCTTCGCGAGGATGACGTGCTTATTATCACCGCCGACCACGGCTGTGACCCGTCGGATGACAGCACCGACCACACGCGCGAGCATACCCCGCTTATAATTTACGGCAAAAGCATTCTCCCCGCCGACCTCGGCACGGGCGATAGCTTTGCGAATATCGGCAAGACGGTCTGCTCGCTTCTGGGTGCGAAGCCCAACTTCACACTCGGTGAGGATTTAACATCCAAAATACTAAAATGACAATAATTGTTGTCATATCACTTGAAATTGAGGCGATAGCGTGAAAGTTATGTAACATCTATTCTTTCGGATAGTCGGTTTCACGCCCGAATTTTCGCGATTTGGAGCCTTAGTCCAAATCGTCACGCCGAGCGTGATACCGAAAATTCATCAACAATTTGTGCGGTCGCCTACGGCGGCAGAATGGAGATTATTATGCAGGATAAAATATCTTTGGTTAAGCTTGCTGATGAGGCACGCAAAAACAGCTACTGTCCCTATTCGGGGATGTCGGTCGGTGCCGCACTTGTCACGGACGAGGGCGAGATTTTTCTCGGCGTAAATATAGAAAACGCCTCCTTCCCCTGCGGTATTTGCGCCGAGCGCTCGGCACTTGCGGCGGCGGTAAGCGCGGGCAAGCGCCGCTTCTCGGCCATTGCCGTAAGCGGCGGCAGAATGGGGGAAGCGCCCACAGGCTTCACTCCCTGCGGTGCGTGCAGACAGGCGCTTTCCGAGCTTTGCCCCGCCGATATGCCCGTGCTTGTCGCAAGGGGCGAGGGCTTTGATGAGTACACGCTCTCATCGCTTCTTCCTTATTCCTTTGATAAGAGCAGGCTTGACTGACTTGTGAGGTTCCTTTATGCGTATATACGATATCATTGAAAAGAAAAAGCGAGGCCTTGCGCTCTCGCGAGAAGAAATAGAATTTTTCATCGGCGGCTTTACGGGCGGTGCTATTCCCGACTACCAGGCCTCGGCACTTCTTATGGCTATATATTTTCAGGGCATGAGTGCTGAGGAATGTGCCTGCCTTACCGATGCTATGTCACGCTCGGGCGAGGTTATCGACCTTGAGCTTTTCGGCAGGCACTCGGCAGACAAGCACTCCAGCGGCGGTGTCGGTGACAAGACCACGCTTATCGTAGCACCGCTTGCCGCCTCGATGGGCTGTACTGTCGCGAAGATGAGCGGTCGCGGTCTTGGGCATACGGGAGGCACGGTGGACAAGCTTGAGTCCTTCCCTGGCTACAGAACGGCACTCTCACGAGAGGAATTCGTAAATCAGGTAAGAGAAATCGGTGTTGCGGTCGTGGGACAGACCGAGAATATCACACCCGCGGACAAGAAGCTCTACGCGCTTCGCGACGTGACGGCAACCGTAGACTCGATACCTCTTATCGCGGCATCTATTATGTCAAAGAAGCTCGCGGCGGGCTCACGCTCGGTCACCCTTGACGTAAAGTGCGGAAGCGGTGCGTTTATGAAGCGCGTATCCGATGCCTGCGAGCTTGCCGAGCTTATGGTGGATATAGGCTGTGCCTGCGGAAGGCGCACGGCGGCGCTCGTCACCGATATGAGCTTCCCTCTCGGCAGATGCGTCGGCAATACCCTTGAGGTAAAGGAAGCGCTTGAGGTGCTTTCGGGTAGAGGGGATGAGAGGCTCACCGAGCTTTGCGTCGAGCTTTCGGCGGATATGGCAGAGGGTGCGCTCGGGCTTACGCACGAGGAAGCGCTCGCCAAGGCAAGAGAGCATCTTGCAAACCGACTTGCGCTGAAAAAATTTAAGGAATGGATGATAGCACAGGGAGCAGACGCTGAGCTTGTCGAGCACCCTGACAGGCTTCCGTGCGCGAGGTATATAACAGAGGTGCGCGCGACCGAGAGCGGCTATGTCAGCGAGTGCGATACCGAGCTTATAGGCAAGGCGGCGCAGCTGCTGGGCGCGGGGCGTGTCAGGGTCGGTGATGAAATAGACCTCACCGCGGGCATAGAGCTTGCCGTAAGCAGAGGTGATTTCGTTATGGCGGGAAGTGTTATAGCCTATCTTCATTCATCAAGCGAAAAGAGCCTTGAGGATGCGCGCGAGGCAGTGATGTCCGCATATAAATTCGACTTTATTGCACCGAAGGCGGTGCCGATAGTTCTTCACCGCATAACAAAATAAGCGAGTGTCTTTTTAAGAATGTAAACTTTGTTATTTTTTTATTTATTATAATATGAAGAAAACTTATTGATTTTTTTGAAAAATTGTGCTAAACTACTAAACGAATAGTCCTTTTGCGGTGTGTAGCTACACCAAGAAAAAACGCATATCAGGGAATAAATATGTATAAAAAATTTATTACGCCTGTGTATATCATCAATATGGTAATGCAGGCGCTTTTCTCGCTTATAGCACCGATAGGACTTATGCTCGGGCTGGCATATCTTCTCGTCACATATGCCGAGTGGCCGACTTGGGTGTATGTCGTTTTCATTATGCTCGGCGTGCTATCGGGGCTTTACTCTATGGTAAGCTTTATACTCGGTGCCTCGCGCGCTCTTGAGGCGCTTGAGCGACAGCACCGCGAGGGCAGCGCCTCGGATGATGCCGCGAGAGTCTCCCCTTGTGACATATCGGCAAAGGACGAGCCTGCCGACGGTGAGGGCTCAGGCTCTGCTCCTGACGGTGAGGACAGGAATAAAATCGGTGATGCGACGGAGCCTGACTGATCAGGGGCGCAAGCCGAGGGAGCATAAGCTAAATAACATAAACCGAAGAAATCATAAGCTAAAGGAAACACGGAATGAAGAGCTCATCTCTTGTGCCGATTAAGGAAACCCTGTTCATTGCAATAGGCGAGGCTATTTGCTCGCTTATCGTGTGCGGTGTGTTTCTGCTTATCGGCAGATACGATACCTCGGTTGCGCTGGGCGCTGTGCTTGGCAGTGCGGTTATCGTAATCAACTTTCTTATAATGTCTATTCTGGTAAACCGCGCAATCGACCAGGCATTTTTGCTCCGCGACAATTACGTTGACGAGCCCGCCTCTGAGGCGGAGCCAGCCCCCTCGGGTGATAAGCCTGCTTCGGACGGGAGTGCCGAGACGGATAGCGACACCGATGCGGATAGCGATACCAAGGCGACAGACGGTGAGGCCGAGCCTGTCGTTATGGATGCGGCGATGCGCTTTGCGAGCGAGCAGTCGGTAAGAGTTTCGCGCATATCAAAGATATCCTTTATCGCAAGAAGCGTGTCAATTCTCGTCACTCTTGCGGTCGCGCTTGTCACCGAGGTCTTTAATCCCATCGCGACTGTAATACCTATGCTTGCTATGCGCCCTATCGTTATGCTTGAGGGGCTTCTTCGCCGTAACAGGTAGGCTCGCGCGTCATTTCAGGCAAAAACTTATTTTCAGTGCCCGCTTGGGGCTGATTTTCAGAAAGGACTGGCTAATGAAACTCAAGGTCTTGATACCGATAATAGCGGTACTGCTTTTGCTGGCTATGATAGTGCCGACCGTAATAGTGACGCTCTCACAGCAGGCAGACGGCGTGACACCCCCCGAGAGTGAGGGTGAGGGCGGAATAAGCATTTCCGTACAGGGACCGAAGATATATCTTACAATAGAGGCGCTTGAGGGCTTTTTCCTCGGTGTGCTGGCAAACCCGATAACCCAGACTACCGTGACGCTTCTTGTCGCAACCGTGCTTCTTATCACCGTCGCATACTTCATTAACAGGTCGCTGAAGAAGCGTCCTGGCGGATTTCAGGTGGTGGTTGAGAAGCTTGTCAATATGCTCTACGGTCTCGTCGAGGACACGATGGGCAAGCACAATCTTAAATTCGCCCCCTATATCGGCACTATATTTTTAAGCTCTATCGTCTGCACGCTGCTCGGCACGACGCAGGTGTTCCGCTCGGCAACCGCCGACCTTTCGGTAACCGTCGCGTGGGCGCTTGTCACCTCGGGTATGGTGTGGTACACGAGCATTAAGAACTTCGGCTTTAAATCCTGGCTCAAGGGCTTTGCCGAGCCTATATGGTTAATGACGCCTATGAATATCGTATCCGAGATAGCTCAGCCCCTCTCGATGGCATTCCGTCACTTCGGTAACGTCGCGGGCGGCTCGGTGCTTACCACGCTTATCTACGCGGCGCTTGCTCTGGTTTCTAACCTCATTCTCGGCTGGATCCCAGGACTTATCAGCTCTATTCCCTTCTTCCAGACGGGTATTCCCGCCTTCCTTTCGCTCTACTTCGACCTTTTCTCGGGCTTCGTGCAGGCGTTCGTTTTCTCGCTTCTCACGATGGTCTACGTTGCGGGTGCCAACCCGCCGCCCGAGGAATACACCTCACCAAAGGGCGATGAGGAATAATTTCACCGCACGCGAACACCTCGCGGCAAATACTTAAGGTTTTTAAAAAACAAATATATATTTTCGGAGGAAAACAATTATGACAGACGCAGCTTTCAGAGCTCTCGCAGCAGGACTTTGCATGGGTATCGGTGCTATCGGCCCCGCAATCGGAGAAGGTAACGCGGTATCAAAGGCACTTGAGGCTATGGCTCGCCAGCCCGAGATGGCAGGTACTCTCCGTACCAACATGATCCTCGGATGTGCTATTACCGAGACTACGGGTATTTACTCGCTCGTCGTAGCGCTTCTTCTTATGTTCATTAAGATCTAAGAGGACGGCACCACGCTTCTCGCATATCCTCGATATGAGCATATCCTTGATATGACAGGGATGGCGGAAAAAACGGCGGATATAGAACGCCACTAAAACACAAAAAAGGAAGACAAGATGAACTGGCAATTATTTGAGGCTAATTTTGAGTCCTTCGTCGGTGTAAACCTATGGACGATGCTATTTGCTTGGGCAAACCTTCTTATAGTTTATCTCTTTCTTCGCAAGCTTCTCTTTAACCCTGTCAAGAAGATGATCGACACAAGACAGGGCGAGATCGACGGCCTTTATCAGGATGCACAGGAGAGCAAGGATAAGGCAAACGAGCTTCTTTCTGAGTATGAGGAAAAGATCTCTCACGCGGGCGAGGAATGCGAGGAGCTTCTTCGCACGGCACAGCGCAAGGCACAGCTTCGCGAAGAGGAGATCATAAAGGACGCAAACGCGCAGGCGGCAAGAGTTGTCAAGCGTGCGCAGGAAGAGGTCGAGCTTGAGAAAAAGCGTGCGATAAACGAGGTTAAAAACGAGGTATCGCAGATGGCGCTTGACATCGCGGGGGCGGTTATCGAGCGTGACATCAAGCCCGCCGACCACGAGGCATTCATTGACGATTTCATCAAGAATATAGGTGACGGACAATGATAGGCACAGGTAAGGAATACGCAGACGCGCTCTTCTCTCTTACGGAGGAGCTCGGCACTACCGAGGGCGCGCTGTCCGACGCTCGCGCTGTGAAAGAGGTGCTTTCGCAAAATCCCGAGTATATAAAGCTTCTCGATACACCCGCCCTTCCCGTTTCCGAAAAGCTGTCTCTTATAGACGAGGCCTTCGGTACGGTAGACGGCAGTCTTAAAAATCTCATTATGATGCTTTGCGAGAAGCACAGCGTTTATTTCTTCCCTAAAATCGCGAAGGAATACGAGCTGTGCTACAATGAGGCAAGAGGCATTCTCACAGCCGAGGCTATAAGCGCACAGGCGCTTTCAGAGGACGAAAGAGTGCGCCTTGTCGGAAGGCTAGAAGAGATAACAGGCAAAAAAATCCTACTCACCGAGAGAATTGACAAATCGCTCCTCGGCGGTCTTGTCGTTCGCTACGGAACGAGACAGCTCGACGGCTCGCTTAAGACACGCCTTTCGGCTATTGAGAAGAGCCTTAAGAGCACTATCGTATAATACGGTAAAAATCCACTTGAAAGCGGTGACATAATGCAGTCAAAAATTGAAGATATCAGCAAGATTATCAAAGAGCAGATCCGCAATTACTCGAAAAGGACCGAGGAAGATGAGGTAGGCTACGTAATATCCGTCGGTGACGGTATCTCGCGTGTGCACGGGCTTGACAAGTGCCGCGCAAACGAGCTGCTTGAATTTACCAACGGCACCTACGGTATGGCGCTCAACCTCGAGGAGGGCTTCGTCAGCGCGGTGCTTCTCGGTAACGACGTCGGAATATCCGAGGGCTCGCTTGTAAAGCGTACGGGCAAGGTCGTATCGGTTCCCGTCGGCGAGGGGCTTATCGGCAGAGTTGTAAACGCTCTCGGTCAGCCTATTGACGCCAAGGGCCCCATTGAGGCAGAAGAGTTCTGCCCCATCGAGCGTCGCGCATACGGAATTATCGAGCGTCAGTCGGTTTCGGTGCCCCTTCAGACGGGTATCAAGGCTATTGACTCGATGATACCTATCGGCCGCGGTCAGCGTGAGCTTATCATAGGCGACAGACAGACGGGTAAGACGGTTATTGCTACCGATACAATTATAAACCAGAAGGGCAAGGACGTTATTTGTATTTACGTTGCGATAGGACAGAAGCAGTCCACGGTAACGAACGTCGTTGATACCCTTTACAAAAACGGCGCTATGGACTATACCATAGTAGTATCCGCTACGGCATCCGAGTCGGCTCCCCTTCAGTATATCGCACCCTACTCGGGCTGTGCTATGGGTGAGTACTTTATGGATAAGGGGCGCGACGTGCTTATCATTTACGATGATTTGTCCAAGCACGCGGTTGCCTACCGCGCACTGTCGCTTCTTATCAGACGTCCCCCGGGCCGTGAGGCATACCCAGGTGACGTATTCTACCTGCACTCAAGACTTCTCGAGCGTGCGGCAAGGCTCTCGCCCGAGTACGGCGGTGGCTCGCTTACGGCGCTTCCCATAATTGAGACGCAGGCGGGTGACGTATCGGCATACATCCCTACTAACGTAATTTCTATTACCGACGGTCAGATATTCCTTGAGAGCGAGCTTTTCCACTCGGGCGTAAGACCTGCGGTATCCCCTGGTATTTCGGTTTCGCGTGTCGGCGGTAACGCGCAGATAAAGGCGATGAAGAAGGTATCGGGTACCCTTAAGCTTCTCTACTCGCAGTACCGCGAGCTTGCGGGCTTCGCGCAGTTCGGCTCCGACCTTGACGCGGACACTATGGCAAGGCTTGAGCAGGGTAAGCGTATCATTGAGGTGCTTAAGCAAGACAGAAACTCGCCTATCAGAGTTGAGCTTCAGGTAGCTATCATCTTCGCCGTTGTAAACGATCTTCTTCGCGAGGTTAAGGTTGAGGATATCAAGGACTTCGAGCGCGAGCTTTACGAATACCTCACAGGCGTGCGCCCCGACGTGCTTGCCCCCATTATTGAGACAGGCAAGCTTGATAACGATGCGGAGGCCGCACTCAAAGATGCTATTATTACCTGTCGTGATAAGTTCCTCGGCAAGGAATAATCGCTTGTATTTGTAAATAATTATTATCAAATAACTCTGCTTTGGAAGCTTATTCCGAAGCGGTCTTAAGCATTAAGATTTAGAATTAAGGAGGTGCATCTATGGCAGGTGCATCAATGAACGATATTAAGTCGAGAATAAAGAGCGTTCAGGGTACGATGCAGATAACCAAGGCTATGGAGCTTGTGGCGACCTCAAAGCTTCGCCAGGCAAAGCTCCGCGCCGAGCGCACCCTTCCCTATATGAGACAGCTTCTCTCGCTTATGAATTCAATAACCTCCGCCTCCGAGCTTCGCGACAGCGTGTGGTGTCAGAGCAGTGACGCGGGAAAAACCCTGTTTATAGTTATCGCGGGTGACAGAGGACTTGCGGGCGGATATAACAGCAATATCACGAAGCTGCTTCGCTCCATAGCCCCCGAGGGTAGCTCAGTATTTCTGCCCGTCGGCAAGAAGGCACGCGATTTTATCGCAAGACACGGCTACGAATGTCCGCTTGGCGCTATTGACTACGTTGCCGATGCTGGCGTCGGCGATTGTATGACGCTTGCCACAGGCATATGCGAGGCATATACAAGGGGCGATATTACAAGAGTGGTGCTTCTTTACACCGACTTCGTTTCGATGATGGTGCAGACACCCAAGGTAAGCGAGCTTTTGCCCCTCGGCAAGAATGCCGATGAGAAGGATGCACCCTCGCCTATTTTTGAGGGCGACCCCTCTTTGATGATGGACAAGATCCTGCCTCTTTATCTTGGCGGCGCGCTTCACTCGGCAATAGCCAGCGCATACGCATCAGAGTGCGCGTCAAGGCGCACCGCGATGAACTCGGCAAACAAGAATGCAGAGGAAATGATTGGCGAGCTTACGCTGAAATTCAACCGCGCAAGACAGGCGGTTATTACACAGGAAATTACCGAAATCGTATCGGGTGCCGAGGCACTCTAGTACGAAAAGAAAGGACTTTTCATAATAAATGGAAAACATTGGAAGAGTTATACAGATAATCGGTCCCGTGCTTGATATCAAGTTCGAGGGTGGCAAGCTCCCCGATCTTCTCAACGCAATCGAGATCGAGCATGAGGGCGGTAAGCTCGTCTGCGAGGTTGCGCAGCAGCTCGGTGACGATGTCGTAAGATGTATCGCGATGTCATCCACCGACGGTATGTCAAGAGGACTTGCCGCGCGCGACACGGGCACGGGCATTACGGTTCCCGTAGGCGACGGGACGCTTGGAAGAATATTCAATCTTCTTGGCGAGCCTGTTGACAATAAGCCTGCCCCCGAGGCAAGCGAGAGATGGTGCATACACAGAGATCCCCCCTCTTATTCCGAGCAGGAGGGCACCACGGAGATACTTGAGACGGGTATTAAGGTCGTAGACCTTATCGCACCCTACGCAAAGGGCGGTAAGATAGGTCTTTTCGGCGGTGCGGGAGTTGGTAAGACCGTCCTTATTATGGAGCTTATCAATAACGTCGCAAAGCAGCACGGCGGTATCTCGGTATTCACGGGCGTCGGTGAGCGTACCAGAGAGGGCAACGACCTCTATAACGAGATGAAGGAATCGGGCGTGCTTTCAAAGACAGCCCTTGTCTACGGACAGATGAACGAGCCCCCAGGGGCAAGAATGAGAGTTGCGCTCTCGGGTCTTACTATGGCGGAATACTTCCGCGATAAGGAAGGACAGGACGTGCTTCTCTTTATTGACAACATATTCAGATTTACTCAGGCAGGCTCTGAGGTTTCGGCGCTTCTCGGAAGAATGCCCTCCGCGGTTGGTTATCAGCCTACGCTTGCCACCGAGATGGGTACGCTTCAGGAAAGAATTACCTCTACCAAGCGCGGCTCTATCACCTCGGTACAGGCGGTCTACGTTCCCGCGGATGACCTTACCGACCCCGCGCCCGCAACCACCTTCGCGCACCTTGACGCAACAACGGTGCTTTCACGAAGCATAGCATCTCTCGGTATTTATCCCGCGGTGGATCCGCTTGATTCCACCTCAAGAATTCTCTCGCCCGACGTTGTCGGAATTGAGCATTATGAGGTTGCGCGCGGCGTACAGTCTATCCTTCAGAGATACAAGGAGCTTCAGGATATTATCGCTATTATGGGTATGGATGAGCTTTCCGAGGAGGATAAGCTTACCGTTAACCGCGCAAGAAAGATACAGCGCTTCCTCTCCCAGCCCTTCTCGGTTGCAGAGCAGTTTACGGGTATGGAGGGAAGATACGTTCCCGTTAAGGAAACGATACGCGGATTTAAGGAAATTATTGAGGGTAAGCACGATGATCTTCCCGAGAGCGCGTTCCTTTTCGTCGGTACGATAGACGAGGCCGTCGAGAAGGCGGCAAAGCTCAAGGCATAAGCAGAGGGGGTGCAGAATGACACCTTTCAAGCTTACAGTAATGACACCCGACGGCATAGCCTACGAGGGCGAGGCGGTAAGCATTATCGCCACCACCGACGAGGGCGAGGTACAAATTCTCGCAAGACACGCGGATTATCTCGCAGCTCTCGGCACAGGCCGAGTAAAGCTTGAGCTCCCCGATGGCACGGTGCGTACGGCGGCATCCAGCGGCGGCTTTCTGACGGTGCAAAACGGCGAGGTCACGCTTTCGGCGGTCACCTTTGAGTACAAAGAGGATATCGACCTTGAGCGCGCCCTTCGCGCAGAGGAACGCGCAAAAAAAGAGCTTTCCTCGGCAAAGGATGCGCGTGACGAAAGGCTTGCCAGAGCAAGGCTCAACCGCGCGGTGTCAAGAATAAGAATAGCAAGAGAAAAGTAATTTTAATAAATGTAGCAATGTCATAAGCAAAACGGGAAAACAAATTGGCCTACGCCAAAATGTTTTCCCGTTTTCTTAATTAAAATCAAATTATCAGAAATAGAATAAATCCTCAAAGCTGATTTCAAGCGCAATACAAAGTATCAAAGCAAGCCTTGCAGTCGGACAAAACTGCCCTGTTTCTATCGAGCTTATTGTATTTCTTGATACTCCCACAAGCTCGGCAAGCTTTGCTTGAGATAACCCCTTTTCCATTCGCCTCTTAGCTAAGTTGTTTTTTAATATAAGCTTATCATCCATATCCCATTCTTAGCCTCACAGTAACAAATTAAACTAATTTAAGCAAATATATAATCAAGCAAATTATAAATAAAATCAAACTAACAAAATTCAAGATAGAACAGGTTATTTCCGCACGTCTCTTATATTTAATTGCAAGAAAGCCGTATAACGTAGCCTGCATACCCGACTGAGTAATTACCATAAAATAACCTAAAGCTGTTATTTTAGCATTCAGAACAAGATCAACGATCAATCCGATAACGCATATACACAAGCCGACGGTCATCGCAAGCTGTGAGCCCCTACGATATAGATGATTATACATCTCATCTGTGTGCCTATATTCCTTTTGAGCCATTTCCAAAATGTCCTTATTATTCATAAATCAAACCTCCTCTGCCAAGTTTTATTGGCAATAGCATTATATCATTGACAAGTACACTTGTCAAGTGCTTTTGAAAAAATTATCAAAAAATATCTAGAATAGCAGAATAAATTTATATTATTAAATCCTCAAAAGAGCTTTAAGCCATAAATTGTATTTTTCCTGTATAAAGCAAGAAAAGGGCTTTGATTTTTTGGTAGAAAACAAAGGTTTCGTGATTTAAACTATACTGATAAAACAAGAGTTTTCTAAATTTTTCTGTGAGTGTGTCCAAGCGTATTTCAGCCGAGTTCCCTGTATTTCTCGGTGGATTATTTAAAATTCGCAAAAGAGACGCCGACGGATGCGAGGAATATAAAAAAACAATGCTCGTGATTAAATATTTGCTTATATAATATGACTTTTTGAGGAAATTCCCTTGTACTTTCGGGTGCGGGGCGAATTTTTCGTTGTTTTCAGGAATGTGCAAAAACTTATCCTTTTTAAAAAAGACAAGTAAAAAAAGATGCGCCAACTTTGGCGTTGATACTCTAAGAGAGTATTTACGCTACTGTCGGCGCATTTTTATATAATATTTGCGTAATTTTTTAAATTAAATCTTAAGCTTTACTGCCGTCTGCTATTATACACAGCCCTGAGCGAGCATTGCCTCAGCAACCTTGATGAAGCCTGCAATATTAGCGCCTGCAACGAGGTTGCCCTCCATACCGAACTCGCGGGCAGCCTTTACAGAGCTTCTGTAAATGTTCTTCATAATGCCCTTGAGCTTCTCGTCAACCTCCTCAGCACTCCAGCTGTATCTCATAGAGTTCTGAGACATCTCAAGTCCCGATACCGAAACACCGCCTGCGTTTACTGCCTTAGAGGGAGCAACTACAACGCCGTTTGCCATAAGATATGCAACTGCCTCGTTGGTAGTAGGCATATTGGATACCTCAACATAGTACTTAACACCGTTTGCTACGATCTGCTCTGCTTCCTTCATTCCTACCTCATTCTGGGTAGCGCAGGGCATAATTACGTCAACCTTGACACCCCAAGGCTTCTCACCCTTGAAGAAGGGAACACCGAACTTATCCGCATAATCCTCTACTCTGTTACGGCAGGATGCGCGCATCTCAACCATAAAGTCGATCTTTTCCTGAGTGTTGATGCCGTCCTTATCGTAGATGTAGCCGTCAGGTCCCGAAATGGTTACGACCTTACCGCCAAGCTCGGTTACCTTGATAACCGTACCCCAGGCAACGTTACCGAAGCCCGAAACCGCGAAGGTCTTGCCCTTAACGTCCTCACCGAGGTCGTTAAGCATTTCCTGGCAGTAGTAAACCGCACCGAAGCCTGTCGCCTCAGGACGGATGAGCGAACCGCCGTAAGGAAGTCCCTTACCTGTAAGAACGCCCGTGAACTCGTCGCGAAGTCTCTTGTACTGACCGAAGAGGTAGCCTATCTCTCTTGCGCCAACACCGATATCACCCGCGGGAACGTCGGTATCTGCGCCTATGTACTTCTGAAGCTCGGTCATAAAGCTCTGGCAGAAGCGCATAACCTCTGCATCGCTCTTGCCCTGAGGATCGAAGTCGGCACCGCCCTTACCGCCGCCCATAGGAAGACCTGTGAGCGAGTTCTTGAAGGTCTGCTCGAAGCCGAGGAACTTGATAATGCTCTCGTTTACCGAGGGGTGGAAGCGAAGACCGCCCTTGTAGGGACCTATCGCACTGTTGAACTGGATGCGGTAGCCACGGTTTACCTGAACGTTTCCGTTATCGTCTACCCACGGAACTCTGAACTTGATAATTCTCTCAGGCTCAACGAGTCTCTCGATAACGCCTGCCTTGATATACTGGGGGCGCTGCTCAAGCACGGGCTCTATTGATTCAAGAACCTCACGCACGGTCTGGTGGAACTCGGGCTCACCTGGATTTCTGCGCTCAACGCGAGCCATGAGGTCATTAAGGTATTCTGACTTAAACATATTGGTTTCCTCCAAAAATAAATATACATTATTTTAGCACAGTTACGGTACAAAAATCAATAGAGTTTTGCAAATTTTTTCGTGAAAATTGCATTTTTTTCAAAAAAATGACATTAGAGGGTGCATTTTTGCAGGATAATGAAGGTCAAGGTGTCAAATTTGACAGTAAAGACAGCTTGCGCGCGGTAAATTTTCCCCGTCATATTCTAAGTCCTGGGCGCAAAAACTAAACGAAAACGAAGGAATATAAAAAATGGACCTTATACACCGCAAAGGACGTCCCTGCGGTATTAACAAGAGGCACAGAGGCACGCGCCTTAAGCTGCCCGCGCTTGCATCCCTTGCGAATACGGGGGCGGGGATTTTCTGCCGTCTGACAGCCTTTCTTCTGACACCCGTATTTACACGAATTATGACCAAAGAGGCGCTTGGCGAATACTCGCTCTTTACAACATCCCTCGGGATAATCTCAACGCTCGGCTCGCTTGAGCTTTCGGGCGGTGTACTGTTTTCGCTTCTCTCTGACAACCGCGAGGGCGAGCGAGACCTGTTGCGCGCGGCTCTGCTTACGGTAGTCACCATCACGGCGCTTTTGTCGCTTCCCTCATCATATTTTTATTATAGAGCCTCAGGCGTGAAATCGTTACTACTGCCAGCGGCCTTGCTTGTTTGTGCGGTATCAAGAGTGACGCTCCTGCTTTATAACGGGCAGTCGCGATACCGCTACAGGTACCGTGTCCCTACACTGCTGTCACTTACCGAAGCGCTGATACCGCCCGCCACATCTCTGCTTTTATTTAAACGCGCGGGCGCCTCCTCGCTTGGCATAGTGAGATGCCTCTGCCTGAGTGCGGTGCTGGTCGCTCTCGCTCTGCCCTGTGCGGTGGGATTGCTTAAGCGCGGGGGTGTGCCATCACCCTCTTGCAAAGACGCGCTCGAAAAGCGCGGGGCGGTCGGTGCTAACAGGATGAGAATTCTTCATTATATAAAAATAATCCTTGCCACAACGCTTCCGACACTTCCCTATTTTATATCCGTAAGCCTGATATCGTCACTCGACAAGGTCGTGATAGCGACAAGGCTCGGCGGTGTACGCCTTGCCGAATACAGTGTGGCGCAGGCGCTTGGCTCGGGAATTTCAATGCTAACCTCGGGCGCGGGGGCGGCGCTCACCCCATGGATAATACGGAAGTTTAAGTCGGGAAAATCTGCCGAGATTTCAGGCCTTGTAGGGATGCTCTCGAAAATAATCCCTCTCGGATCATTGCTTCTTCTGACAGCCTCCCCCGAGCTTTTCAGGCTTCTTGCGCCAAGCGGGTATCAGACGGCAATCGGTGTCGTTTACGCAGTCTCGCTCGGGGCGTTGCCACTATTTTTATCAGGGTGCTGCTTTGCGATAATTATATGCACGAAAAAAGCAAGACTTCCCTCTATGCTATCTCTCATCCCCGCCGCACTTTCGCTTATGATAAATCTTGTCCTGATAGGCAGAGGCGGTATTATAGTATCTGCTGTTTCTCTTGTAATATCCTACACAGCGCTCTATCTCACGCTTTCCTTCTCGTTAAGAAAAATTATCGGTAATAGCCCTGTAAATGACGCTAGTTGTTTACAAATCACCCTGCTTTGCGCGGTGATTTCATCACTTCTTTATCTTAGCAGAGATATAATTATTGTAAGAGCTATCGCCGCTGTAGCAATCATAGCCTGCCTAATCCCTACGCTTATTCGTCTAATGAAGCTTGTTCGCGAGGAATAAAAAAGACTGTCTCAAATTTCGCATTTGAGACAGTCTTCTATTATTTAATCATCCTCTATATCATTGAAGTAATCCCGATCAAAGAATTCCGAGAGAGTAATTCCCGCGCCCTCGCAAAATCGCTTAACGGTTATCACCTTTGAGGATTTTGTCCTACCCTTAATAATATCGTATATCGCCGAGGGTGACATCCCGCCACGCAAGGAAAGCTCGCATATATTACTTCCAAGGCCGTCACAGATTTCCTCTATGCGTTTTATAATAGCTTCATTTAATTTCATTACATCCCTACCCTCTGGTGTTCAAGTGAAATTACTTATTCTCTTTAAGCGCGGCGCGTCTTTGTGCCTGCATACGCTTTCTCTGGGCGGTGTCGAGAATAGCCTTGCGGAGCCTTATGCTCTTGGGGGTCACCTCTATAAGCTCATCGTCCGCGATAAACTCTATCGCCTCCTCAAGCGAAAGCTGTACGGGGGTGATGAGAGTAAGCTTCTCGTCGGCGCCCGAGGAACGGATCGCGGTAAGGTGCTTTTCCTTGCAGACGTTGACCTCGATATCGTCGGGCTTGGGGTTTTCACCGACTATCATACCGCAATACACGGGGGTGGCAGGGCCGATAAAGAGAGGTCCTCTGTCCTGTGAATTAAACAGTCCGTAGGTGGTCGCGATGCCTGTTTCCGAGGCAACGAGCGAGGATGTGAAGCGTGTCTTTATCTCGCCCTTGAATGGCTCATAGCCCGCGAAGATCGAGGATATAATTCCCTCGCCTCGCGTGTCGGTAAGAAGCTCTGAACGGTAGCCGAAAAGGCATCTCGTCGGTATGGTGTAGAAGAGCTTATAGCGTGAGCCGTGAAGCTGCATATCGTTCATAATACCCTTACGCGAGCCGAGCTTTTCCATAACCGAGCCCATATACGCCTCGGGCACGTCTATTATGACGTTCTCGATAGGCTCACATTTGACGCCGTCTATTTCCTTGTAAAGCACTCTGGGGTTTGAGCAGGTGAGCTCATAGCCCTCGCGGCGCATATTCTCAATAAGTATCGAGAGGTGCATCTCACCGCGTCCTGCAACCCTGAAGCTGTCGGTGGTATCACCGTCGCTTACGCGGAGCGAGACGTCCTTGAGAAGCTCACGGTAAAGTCTTGCGCGAAGGTGGCGCGAGGTGACGAACTTACCCTCCTTGCCCGCAAAGGGCGAATCGTTTACCGAGAAGGTCATTTCCATTGTAGGCTCGCCTACCTTGACGAACTCAAGAGGCTCTACTCTTGACGGCGCGCAGACGGTATCGCCTATTGATATGTCCTCACAGCCCGAGAAGCATACGATATCACCGACCTTTGCCTCGGTTACGGGGACACGCTTAAGACCGTCAAACTGATATATTGAGACTATCTTCGCGGGCTTTGACTTGCCCTCGGTGTGATAGTTGCAAACGGCAACGCCCTGTCCCTGCTTAAGCACGCCGCGCTCAATTCTTCCTATACCTATTCTGCCGACGAACTCGTTGTAGTCGATAGACGAGACGAGAAGCTGAAGCGGCTCCTCCTCATCACCCTCGGGCGCGGGCATATACTCTACTATCTTATCAAGCAGAGGCGTGAGGTCGGTGCCAGGGGTGTGGGGATCAAAGGATGCCGTTCCCGCCCTGCCCGAGCAGAAGAGCATCGGCGAGTCAAGCTGCTCGTCAGAGGCGTCAAGCTCGATAAGAAGCTCAAGGACCTCGTCGGCAATCTCATCAAGACGCGCGTCGGGGCGGTCTATCTTATTGACGACTACGATAACTCTGTGATTAAGAGCAAGCGCGCGCTCAAGCACGAATCTCGTCTGGGGCATAGGTCCCTCTGCCGCATCGACGAGAAGGATAACACCGTTTACCATCTTGAGAATACGCTCAACCTCACCGCCGAAGTCTGCGTGACCAGGGGTGTCAACAACGTTTATCTTAGTGCCCTTGTAATGTATAGCGGTATTTTTGGCAAGAATGGTTATGCCGCGCTCGCGCTCAAGGTCGCCCGAGTCCATAACTCTGTCCGTCATTTCCTGATTTTCTCTGTAAATGCCGCCCTGACGAAGCATTTCGTCAACGAGAGTAGTCTTACCGTGGTCAACGTGCGCAATAATCGCAACGTTCCTTAAATCATTTCTTATCATAACAGTCCTCTTGTTCGCCGCAGAATACGGCGCTTTTATTTTAACTTAGATATTTTAGCACAAGAAAAGATAAATTGCAATATAAAAATAATATTTTCGTGCGCGAAATTTTCATTTTTCATTCTTCATTCTTCATTCTTCATTTTTCATTCTTCATTTTTTCATCTCCCCAGCCAAGCCCTCTTATCTCGTGAGCTCTGCTTACGGTGACGAAGGCGTGAGGATCGCGGGAGGATATTATACGCAAAAGCGTGCTGTACTCGCGCATTGAGATACAGACGAGAATGAGCTGCTTGCTTTCCCCTCGGTAGGCACCTACGCAGTCGAATACGGTAGCCGTTCTTGAGAGCTCTGATATTATCCCCTCGCAAATACTCCTCGCACACTCGGTCACTATCTCGCAGGAAACAGCGCCGTCCTGCCCTATTAAGAATTTATCTATCACAAGCGAGGTTACTATCGCGACAAGAACACCAAGCAATGTGCTTGATAGGTCTCGCGTTATAAAGGCACCGATAATAATTATAAGACCGTCAACGAGGAATATCGCGCTTGACTGCCGCAAGGGCTTAATATACCTGCACAGCACAAGCGCAATAATATCCGTCCCGCCCGTTGAGCCACCCGCGACAAAGGTTATTGCGCAGCCGACACCGACGAAAAGACCGCCAAAGAGTGCCGAAAGCAAAAGGCCCAGACCGTCATTTGGCATTACGAAAAATCCGCCCAGAAAATCCTCTCTTACAATAGGCAAAAGAAGCGATATAAAAAACGGATATAACAGGCTTGAAAGTAAAGTCTTATATACAAAATCGCGCCCAAGTGTTAAAAACGCTATCAGTAAAAAAATAATACTCAACACAAATACTATTCTGTCAATAGTAAAAAATTCAAGCGGTATTATCAAATCGAGAAGTACCGCAAGCCCCGTCATACCGCCTGTAATAAGCTCTGCCTGAAATATAAAGATTACCGCCCCAAGCGACAGAATAAACGTCCCAAGCACCGTCATAAGATACCCACGCACCCTATCTCTCATAGCCCCGCCCCCTTTAAAATATACCCCTATTTTGCCCCAGGCGGCCGCTATTATGCCAAGACAGTCTGCTATACCAAAACAAATCACCCCGAGGCGCGCAACGCGCCTCGGGGCTAATTTTATCTATCAATCAGTTCAATCAATCCTTGCTGTTGTCTTGCGGAAAGCTTTCTGAAAAGAGAAATTAAGCGTTTTTCATTTTTCGCTAGTATCTCAATCTCCTCATCTTGAACAAAAAATTGAGCAAGTGTTATCCCAAATGCCTCGCAAATGCATTCCAAGGTATCAATTTTAGGCGGATTGCCTCTTTTCATCATAGAGGTAAGGGTAGATTGAGTTATACCTGCTTCCTGAGCAAGTTCATACATAGACCAGCCTCGTTGAAATCTTAATTCATCTATTTTCTTATTTATATCCATATTTCCCCTCGAATTGCTTTTTTATTATTATAATACGCATTTGCGTAAAAAATAAAACGCAAACCTATTGACATTACAACGCATTTGCGTTATAATGTCAATATAGGTCTGCTTCACAAACATTTTCAGGCCGTAAAAAGGAGAAAAAATATGAAAAAAGCATTTTGTCTTGTACTAGTTTTAATTTCACTGCTCTGCTTCGCGTCTTGCGTTAGCGAATTAGAATGGCCTACGGGAAAATTAGGCCGCTTAATTCCTCAAATAGAGGGCGCGAAGGGTGAAGTATATTACGAAAACCTGAATTCTCTACATCTTACGATTGAAGATATAAACGAAAATCAATATTTAGATTATATCGACGATTGTAAAAGAAAGGGCTTTTCTACCGATATTAGCGAGGACAACGATTCTTTTTCCGCTTTTAATTCTAATGGATATAAAATTGAACTTTCATATTATTCATCATTAAAAGAAATATCGGTATATGTATATGCACCCAAGGAAATGGCGAATTTTGATTGGCCTGACAGTAAGATTGCAAAATTACTTCCCCAGCCCGAATCGAATTACGGCAAAATAGAATGGGAATCTGAAAGCGGTTTCGTTATATATGTTGGAAAAACGACAAAAGCTGAATATAAAAACTATGTTAATGATGTCAAATCAGCTGGCTTTGACATTGATTACAGAAAGGGCGATGACTACTATAACGCCGACAATGAGGATGGTTACAGTGTAAGTTTAAGGTATGAGGGTTTTAACACTATATTTATTAGAATAGATAAACCTGATGACAAAGATTCTAATAGTAATAACAACTCAAGCAGTGATACCACGACCGATGACAACGATAATACCAATAGTGGCGAAACCGATAACAATTCAACCAACAATTCGAGCGCTTCAACTCTTGGAAAATATAAAATAGCCATTGACAGTTATCGCCTGTCAGAGGATTACCAAGGAGAACCCATAATCATTGTAAAATACATATTTACAAACAATGACGATGATCCAGCTTCATTTTTATTTTCTCTTGAATGTGATGTTTTTCAAGACGGTATTGGACTAAATGAATGCTATTTTGTCGATGATTCAGCAAATTATTCGTCAGACAATCAAACCAAAGAAATCAAAAAAGGCTCTTCAATTGAGGTTGAGGTCGCTTATGTGCTAAATGATGAGACAACGGATGTAGAAATAGAAGTATCAGAGTTAATTTCGTTAAGTGATAAAAAAATCTCAAAAATCTTTTCCATAGAATAATATCAAAGCCCCAAGGCGCATTTTGTGCGTCTTGGGGCAATTCGTTTGTTTCTTAGATTTTATCTGTTTCTTATCGCGTCGATGGGGCGTTTTCTCGCTATGCTCATTACGGGGAAGAAGGAGCCTATGAAGGCAACCAGCACGCCGAGGCCTAGAAGCAGAGCTATCTGTCTTATACCGAAATTCAGTATGGTGACCGATATTCCGTAGCTTCTGAACATATTATTGAGAATACCGCATACGACAGCCGTAGTGACGGCGGAGAGTATGAAGTTTATCACGGTGATTATAAGCGACTCGTTGAAGAAAATACCAAACACGTCGCCCGAGCGCGCACCTACGGCGCGAAGGATACCTATCTCTTGTTTTTTGTAAGAAACCGATACCGAGATGAAGTTGAACATCATAAGCGACGCGAACACCGCAAAGCCTATACCTATATAAAGGAATACCTGCGATAGTGTCTCTATTATCTCACCGACATAATCGAGTATCGCGGTCGACTCGTTATTCATCTTGTATGCGATGAAATTTTCACTCGACTCGGAAAAGTCTACCGCACGTGATACGTCCTCTCTTGAATCAAGCGGCATTTTTCCTACCGCGAAGAGGTAGTCACCAGGCTCAACCGCACCGAACATACCGTAGATACTGTCGGATACGCAGATGATGTAATTAACACCCTCGGGCGGAACGAAGTAGCCAACGTGATTAAGCTCGATATGCTTCGTGCCACCGATAGGCGAGTCAACACGGATTTTTCCTATCTTGCTGTAGCCTGTGGAAAGGGTTGATTTAAGAACGATCTTGCGAAGCGTCTCGGATATATACCTGCCCGACATATCGGCATCGTATACGTTTTCCTCATACAGCCTGCCGCCGTCAAGGTCATAGATATAGTCGCGAAGGACGTTCTCATAATAGTTATTCATATATTCATCCGAGAGCAAAAAGTCATTGAGATTGTCAACGCCGAAGCCGTAGTCCTCGGCAAACGTGCCGTCGGGATTGACGTCAAGCATTGTCTTGACGAAGTCGGCCTGATACTCTCTCGGCACCTCGGTTACTATTATCGGAATTGCCGCGTAAATTCGCTCATACGCCTCGCCCATATTAAGCAGCGAAAGCCTTTCGCGAGTGTCAGCCGTGTCCTCAATACCGAAGGCCGATATAATAGCGCTCACCATATCCTCGGTGATGGGAAGCTCATATTTATCATAAGGAAGCGTCAGAGGAAAAAGCACATCCCCCTCGGCAAGCGCGGTCTTAGCACCGTCTATCCATACGATATCGCCGACCTTATCCATCTGGTCAAGCTTTACGATCGTTTCAACCGTATTGCCTATGCCGTCATTTTCAATAGTGACGTCTCCGCCCTCGGTCATAGGATATATACCGACATCAAGGCTCGGTCTTGCGCTTTGATCCTTATTGTACTCGATCATCTTCTCGATCATACCCGAGTTCACGGCAATGACGGTGTGAAGACTGCAGTCGCGCATAGAGGTAAGACGCATATTTGCAATAGACGAGCCGAGTGATGCCGTACCCTTTCTCTCGGCATCGGGAAGGAAGTCCTCAAAGCCGTCAGGAGAGAAATGTGTATCGTATACGCCAACAATTGTGTACGTTTGTGAGCTGTATTCGGGGGTGGTGCCACTCGCCGCTACAGTATACACAGGAAGTCCGAGGTTGTAGTCTGTGATAGCCTTTCCAACGATATCGGAGGGAGTAGATATATCCTCTGCCTTAAGATTTTTCTTGACTGCAATACCGTTCTCACCCGTAAGGTCAACGTAAATAAGTCCCGCAAGCTTTATCTGGTCAAAGATAAATTTCGGCAGCGCTATCTCACCGTCAGCGCTCGGCAGCCTTCCTGCCAGAAGCGAAAAGCTGTTATCGCTGAGCGTCGCATCGGTGATCTCGGCATAGCCTGCCACAGTATAGTTATACACCGAAATGCCGTTAGGCGACTCGAGCTTATCCGTCGAGACCATTATACCCGAGAGCGAGTATCCCGTTCTGTAATAGCCTGCGTTGGCAGAATATACGGGAGTAACCTTGATGCCCGTGCTGCTCTCTATTTTAGCGAGGTCCTTTTCGTTAAGAAGGACGTCGCTGTAATAAACGAAGCCGTCCTTGTCGACCTCTACCTTTTTTAAGAAGGAGGCGTTCGGTATACCGATATCGAACACCGAGGTTTTCAGCGCATCCGCGCGGTTGTATGCCGCCATAGTGTCGGCAAGACCGAACAGCGCGAAGGCAATAAAGCAAAGAAGCACGGTGAAGATAAGACGGACGGGCTTTGCCTTAAGTGAGCTTGCGCCTATCTTAAAGGAATTCTTGTAGGGTAGCTTACTCCTTATGAGCCTTGCATCCTCGGGCTTGTAGCTCTTTAGCTTCACGTCCTCCCCCTTCGTATCAAGGAAGGTGTCCCTGCCGCCCTCGTCGTTTATCTTTACTACCTTTTTTATCTCGGGATTTTTATCCGCGTCAATGGATATGATAGCGTCACAGGATGCCTTTTCCATATACGCGTTGATAAGCTCAAGGTCACGCTCGGTGAGGCGGTAGCCTCGCTTTATCTGTATCACGCTGTCGTCAACGACCGACACGCCCTCGCTGTGAGATGTGGCAGGAAGATTTTTCTTACTTACGTCCGAGAGGATTTTTCCGTCCTTGAGCTCAATTATACGGTCGGCATACTGCTCGGCAAAGTCGCGGTCGTGCGAGACTATCAGAACGAGCTTGGTTTTTGATAGCTTCTTGAGCGTATCAAATACCTGCTTTCCCGTGTTGCTGTCAAGCGCGCCCGTAGGCTCATCCGCCATTATCATCTCGGGGTTCTTGATGAGCGCTCGCGCTATCGCAACTCTCTGCTTCTGACCGCCCGAAAGCTCATTCGGCTTGCGCCCGCCATATCCATCGAGATCAACCTCGGCAAGTATTTCCGAAAGCGCCTCGCTCGTCGCGCGCTTTCCCTGAAGCTCCATAGCAAGCGCAATATTCTGCGCAACCGTGAACTCCTCAAGGATATTGTACTCCTGGAAGATGAAGCCTATAAAGGTGTTGCGGTAGCTGTCAAAATCCGACTGAGAAAAGTCTCGGCTCGACTTTCCCTTGATAATAAACTCGCCCGAGTCCGCCTGGTCCAGTCCGCCAAGCACGTTAAGAAGCGTTGACTTACCCGAGCCCGATTTACCGAGAATAAATACCATTCCCGTATCGGCAAAGGAGAGACTTACGTCATCAAGCGCCCTTACGGGAACGCCCTTTTTCGGTGTGTAGGTTTTAGTTATATTTTTTATTTCAAGCATATTTTTACCTCTGTGCGTTAGGTTCTTTTTTATCAGGTCTTTTCATTAAGATATTCAAGCAGACCTGAAAGCGTTCTGTCGGCAAGTCCCTTAATATCAAGCGTGCCGACGAATAAAATTATTTCGTCTATCTCATCCTCGGGCACTAAAAAGAGCCTGAAGGTCGTACGAAGAAGCGCGTCAAGCTTTACCTTCATTGTAAAGTACATATCACATTTTGCTATCATATAGTTACGCATAATGCCCGCCGCCGCAAGCTCAAGCTCGTAAAAATCCGATAGCGTATGCCCCTTTAATCTATCGGAAAAAATATCCGCAAGTCGGAGCGCGCATCTTTCGTATATGATTTTTGAGCTTTCGGGGAGCGAGTAGGATATGCTGTACATCTCGCGCATATGCTCGCTCGATTCCGCCATAAGAAGCTGAAGCGCACGCTCCACGGCGTAACGGCAAAGCGACGAAACCTTCTCGCTCGCAAGCTCACGCTCAACACTGATGCGCTGGCACTCAAGCACGTGACCGACAAGCTCGTTAAGCAGCCCCTCCTTGCTCTCAAAGATATTGATAAGAGAGCTATACGAAACATTCGCCTCGCCTGCAAGCTCACGAAGGGTGGTGCCGCTGTAGCCCTTTTCAAGGAATTTCTTTGCAACTATATGAAGTATTTTCGATTTTGTAGGCTTAAAATTCTTTCCTCTGGTTACGTTTGCCATACTAACTTCCTTTCTGTTTTGTATCACGATACAATTTTAACATATTAGGAAGAATTTGTCAAGAGAAAAAATGAAATAAAAAAGACGCCTGTACATACATAGCAAAAATGCATGCACAAGCGTCTGTTAGTTTATTGCTTCAGGTGGCGAGTCACTCTCGCCTTTTGAGAATGAATGGTGTGTCGAGAAATAAACCGTGGTTTTTTATCGTAGCAAGACGTTGCTTCGGGGTGGCTTCGGTTTTACTGTAGAGTTCCCTGAATTTATCAAGCAGGATAATGCCGTTTTCATCAAGCTCCTTAAGCACCGCCTCCGTAAAGCTCTCATTTTCTTCATTGATTGAGTAAAACGAATTCCATCTGTCAATATCTCTTTACTCCGTCAACGAGAGAGCATATCGCCTATAAACCGATTTGTTCTCTCTAGCCAAAGGGCGCGCGTTACTTAAAATGAAGCATTGACCTTGTCAATATGAAGCAGTTGCTACGCAAAGCAGTTGCTACGCAAAGCAGTTGCTACGCAACTATGAAGCACTCGCTTGCGCTCGCATGAAGCGAAGCGCACCCCGCCTCGAGTGTGCTTCATTTTCGGACACCTATTGGCGTCCGAAGTACGGGAATCATCCGCGCTCGGCAGGGTCTCTCGCAGAGAGACGGCGCGGATGTAACCACGAACCCGATTCGTGACGCTTCGCGCCACGAGTGGGTTCGCGGCGGGTCATAACAAAAGACACCACCTCAAAGGGGGTGGTGTCTTTTATTATGACCCGTACGGGAATCGAACCCATGTTACAGCCGTGAAAGGGCCGTGTCTTGACCGCTTGACCAACGGGCCTTATAAAATATGCCGAAGCCGATGGGCTTCGGCATATGGTAGCGGATGTCGGATTTGAACCAACGACCTGCCGGGTATGAACCGGACGCTCTAGCCAACTGAGCTAATCCGCCAAGGTTACAAGCACGCTTGCGCAAACTTGCTTTAAGATTATAGCATAGGCAAATGCAAAAGTCAACCCCTTTTTCATATTTTCGGCAAAATATTTTTTATCTATGCAAAAGTGCCTTCCTTTTCTTTGCAAAGTGACGAAAATCGCATTTGCGTATATTTTTTTAGAGCAATTGTATTGACAAAATTTTAACCAAGGTATATAATATTTTTATATTTTTTAAAATAGCGAAAGGATTACCGTAAGGTAATAGGGTTATTTAAAATGGAAAGAGTTTATAATTTCTCGGCTGGTCCCTCTATGCTTCCTCTTGAGGTGCTTGAGCAGGCACAGAAGGATCTCATTTGCTACGGCGAAAGCGGCATGTCGGTTATGGAAATGTCTCACCGCTCCTACGACTTCGAGGAAATTCTCCACTCGGCAGAGGAATCGCTTCGCAAGGTAATGGACATTCCTCAGAACTACAAGGTGCTTTTCCTTCAGGGCGGTGCCTCCACTCAGTTCGCGGCAGTTCCGCTTAACCTTCTCTCCGAGCATAAGTGCGCCGACTACATAGTATCGGGTCAGTTCTCGAAGAAGGCCGCTACCGAGGCTAAGAAGTACGGCGATATCGCTATCGCGGCATCCAGCGCGGGCGCTACCCCCACCTTCTCTACTATTCCCGAGACCACTAAGGCTGACTTCCGTCCCGATGCAGACTACGTTCACATCTGCTTCAACAACACCATTTACGGAACGAAGTTCCACTACATTCCCGACACAGGCAATATTCCTCTTGTTGCGGACATCTCCTCCTGCATCATCTCTGAGCCTATTGACGTATCCAAGTTCGGCATGCTCTACGCAGGCGCACAGAAGAACGTAGCTCCCGCGGGTCTTACTATCGTTATCATCCGCGAGGACCTCGTCGGAAACGCACGACCTGACACCCCCGCTATGCTCGACTATAAGAATATGGTTGAGAATGATTCTATGTATAACACTCCTCCCTGCTGGTGCATCTATATGGCAAAGCTCGTATTTGACTGGATTCTTTCCATCGGCGGTCTTGAGGAAATGAAGAGACGCAACGAAAGAAAGGCCTCTATACTCTACGATTACCTTGACGGTCAGGATTACTACACCGCGCCCGTTGACAAGAAGTGCCGTTCTATGATGAACGTTGTATTCGTTACGGGCGATGCAGACCTCGACAAGAAGTTCGCTACCGAGGCGGCTAAGGCAGGTCTTAAGAACCTTAAGGGTCACAGAAGCGTCGGCGGTATGAGAGCCTCCATCTACAACGCTATGCCCGAGGAGGGTGTCGTTAAGCTCGTTGAGTTTATGAAGAAGTTCGCTATGGAAAACCCCAAGCTTTAATTTCTCTACCTATTAAATATAAAGAAGGTTTTAAAAATGAAAATTCAGCTTTTAAACAAGATTGCCAAGGTTGGCACCGACGTTTTTGACAAGAACGTATTTGAGGTAGCAGAGGACGTTACCTCGCCCGACGCAATAATGGTGCGCTCGGCTAATATGCTTGATATGCAGTTCGGCCCCGAGCTTATCGCGATTGCAAGAGCAGGTGCGGGTGTCAACAACATTCCGATTGAGAGATGTGCCGAGGAAGGTATCGTAGTATTCAATACCCCTGGTGCTAACGCAAACGGCGTTAAGGAGCTTGCTATCGCGGCGCTCATCCTCGCTTCGCGTGACGTAGTGGGCGGAATTGAGTGGGCAAAGACACTTATGGGTGCCGAGGGCGGTGTCGCTAAGGCAGTCGAAAAGGGAAAGAGCAAGTTCGCAGGCCGCGAGATACTCGGCAAGACGCTCGGTGTTATCGGTCTTGGCGCGATAGGCGGTCTCGTTGCAAACTCGGCACGCTCGCTTGGCATGAAGGTTGTAGGCTGCGACCCCTATATTACCGTAAATGCGGCTTGGAGCCTCTCCCGCGCGGTTGAGAAGGTTGAGAGCTACGATGAAATCTACGAGAAGGCAGACTATATCACTCTCCACGTTCCCTCCACCAAGGATACCAAGGGTATGATAAACAAGGACACCATCGCGAAAATGCGTGACGGCGTTCGCATCATCAACCTTGCGCGCGCAGACCTCGTCAATGCCGATGATTTGAAGGCAGCGCTTGCTTCGGGTAAGGTTGCTTCGTATGTAACCGACTTCCCCACCGAGGAAACTCTTGACGTTCCTGGTATCGTAAACATCCCTCACCTTGGCGCATCTACCGAGGAAAGCGAGGACAACTGTGCGGTTATGGCGGCACAGGAGCTGGTTGATTACATCACCTGCGGTAACATAAGAAACTCGGTTAACTTCCCCACCGTATCCATTCCTCACACGGGCGCTGAGAGGCTTTGCGTTTGCCACAAGAATATCGCAAACGTGCTTTCGAGAATTACCACCTTTATTTCAAGCGTTGGTATCAACATCGAAAATATGTCCTCGGGCTCTAAGGGTGCATTCGCGTACACCATCCTTGAGATGGGCGTTAAGGTCCCCGCCGAGGTAGTCGAGGCAATCAAGAAGATTGACGGAATTATCAGAGTAAGAGTAATCTGATCAAACAAATTCAAAGGGCGAGGCGAGCAAAATTGTCTTGCCCTTTTCTTTTTACAAAAACCAAAGCAGAAGCATAAAAATTCAAAAGTTACAAGCATTATGACTATAATTATTTACACTTTGCGGTAAAACAGCGCGCATAACAGCAGGATGAAGTCACTCAAACTTTGAGCCGTCGCGAGTAAATTCACTACAGAAGATGGCTTCACCGTCGAAGATACCTTCACTACCGAAGATGGCTTTACCCTCGAAGATAACTACACTCACGAAGATAGCTTCACCGTCGTGGATAGCTTCACTTTGCCACAGGCGGAATACTACCGCGAAGCAATATTTGCTTTGCCTCTTGATTTTTGTCTCGCCTCGTGGTAGAATATATAGCAGCGGGCTTGGAGCAGGCTCTGCTTTATGCTTTTTTATGCCTTGGTATTCCGAATAATCAGGCACATACAAACGCGTCGGGCGTCCTGCCCTAGCCGATATATTCAAGGCCAACAAGCCTAAAGTGTGACAAAGCAAAAAATAACAAACGAAAGGAATATAAAAATGGACGAAAACAAGAACTTTAATGACGTTGAGGAATTTGAGGATGACGACATAATTACTCTCATCTCACCTGATGGCGAGGAGATTGATTTCGTTGAGATCGCAGGCATCGTTCACGAGGGTAAATTTTACGCGATGCTTCAGCCCGTCGAGCTTATCGAGGGTATGGAGGATGACGAGGCACTCGTGTTTGAGGTAGTTCGCGACGAGGATGACAACGATAACTTCAACATAGTTACCGACGACGAAATTCTTGATATCGTATTTAAGAAGTACAACGATCTGCTCGATTCTCAAGAGGACTAATCAAAGACAAATCAATAGCAAAAAGACAACTGCCCTTTACATTTTGTATGTTTTGGGCGGTTGTTTTTTTGTTTATCTGAATTCCGATTTTTGAAAAACCGAGATTGTTATTACCTCATAATTTGTGATATGCGACAGATTTTTCCCTCGCCGTTTTCTTCATTTCGTTAATTTTACCAAAAAAGTTTTGAAAATCTATTGAAAAATAGTTTTATTTGTGATAAAATTAGTTAAGCATATTATAATTACACGCGACATAATTTATAAGGTCGCCAAAAGAAAAGCGAAACGGACGGCACCAAAACCCTATGAAAGAAAAGTTTATCAGTCTGCTCTATCCCTCCGAGGAAGCGTTAATATATCACCAGAACAGAGACAATCTGCCGAATATCAGCGAGGCGGTTTGCGACGAGCTTGGTCTTACCGAGCTTTTCTCGCTGAAGAACAGTATTCTCTCGGATTTCTTCACAAGGGATGCCGATATAATAAAGTACAGACAAAGCACGATTGACGATATGCTGAGGCTTCCCGAGCTTAAGGATACGCTCTCAAGAGTTCATCCCATTCTTGACGATATTCAAGAGCTGAGGCGTCTTGATTCCGACTCACAAAATTCGGGTGACTCTTACCTTTACAGCATTACTGAAATTGAGCTTTACGTTTCCTGCATTGACACTCTTCGCGAGGGCTTTGAGCCTATACGCGACAAGATAAAGAGCCCCGCGTTTTCCGAGCTTTGCGATTTCGTAATCGAGCTTGCCGCCTCGGATTATTACGCTGAGCTTAATAAAAAGCTTTCGGCTCTGGCACAGAGGGTTCACGAGGTAAGGAGCGTTACTATCGGTGTAAACCTTGACCGCGAGCTTCGCCCCTGCTCGGCAAGCGTTGTTTCGGTAAACTCCGAGCAGTTCAAATCGGGCAGAACGCTTGATAAGATATTAAGGCTTTCGTTTAAGAACGACGCCTTCACCACCATATCCGAGCTATCCCCCTTTGGAAAGGGACAGAGCGACAACAAGCGCGAGGCGCTCACCGCCGCCTTTCACGGTGCTATTGAGGACGTTTTCAGAGCATCAATCAAGGGCTGGCGCGCGATAGTCGGCGAGTACGTGCTTGACAACACCGATTTCCTTCTGAGGCTTCTTCCCGAGATAGAGTTCGTCTCCAAGGCGACCGAGCTTATCAGGCGTCTTTCGGTGCATCCTGGCTGTTCGGTGACGGTTCCGAGGATACTTCCCGAGAGCGAGAAGGCATTTTCGGCAGTCGGGCTTTACAACCCGAGAGTAGCTCTTGCTATTGACGATGAGATAGTCACTAACGATTTCGCCTTTGATGACGATGCGAGAATTTTCGTCCTGACAGGGCCTAACCGAGGCGGAAAGTCGGTTATCACGGTTGCGGTAGGCGCGGCGCAGGCATTTGCGATGCTTGGACTTCCCGTCCCCGCGGAGGATGCCGAGATTTCCCCCGTCGATGCGATATTCACCCACTTCCCCGAGGGTGCTGACGATACCATTGACAAGGGAAGGCTCGGTGAGGAATGTGCAAGGCTTCGCGAGATATTTGACGGTGTCAGCGAAAACAGTATGATACTTCTTGACGAGTCGCTCTCGTCGACGGGCGCGTACGAGGCAACCTATATCGCCTCGGAAATACTAACCGCCTTCGCCACGATCAGGGTGCGCGGAATATTCTCGACGCACCTTCACGAGCTTGCCTCAAGCGTTCCCGACATAAACGAAAAGTCAAAATCCCAAGGCGGAATTGCTCTTGATACGCTCGTGGCGGGCATTGAAGAAGGAAAGCGTTCCTTCAAGATAGTGAGAAAGAAGCCCGACGGAAAATCCTACGCAAGGGATATTGCAGACAAGTACGGTCTTTCGTTTGACAATCTTATGGCCGAAAGGTCGAGGCGCGGAGGATGACGGTATGACGGCAACAAATAAAAGGGTAATTATCGGAATTGACGTCGGCGGAAGCACGACAAAGATAGTAGGCATAAGGCAGGGCGAGAGGCGCGAGCTTATCACACCTCAGCTTATCAAGGCAAACGATCCTGTGACCTCTATATACGGCGCGTTTGGAAAATTCACCGACGAAAACGGCATCGCCCTCTCGGATATCGAGCGGGTAATGATGACGGGTGTCGGCTCGGCATACGTTGAAAAGGGACTTTACGGACTTAAGTGCGTTAAGGTTCCCGAATTCCACAGCATAGGGCTCGGCGGTCTATACCTCTCGGGGCTTGACAGCGCTCTGTGCGTGAGCATGGGCACGGGCACGGCTTTAGTACACGCGACAGCAGGCGGGGCGATGAACTACCTCGGCGGCACGGGTGTCGGAGGCGGAACGCTGATGGGACTGTCAAGGCTTCTTCTCAATGCCGAGAGCGTTGAGCATATCGCTACTATGGCGGAGGCTGGCGACCTCAAGGAGGTTGACCTTCGCATCTCGGATATGACGAGGGAAAATAACCTTCACGAGCTGTCGCACGATCTGACCGCCGCAAACTTCGGAAACCTCTCCGACCTTGCAACCAAGGACGATATTTCGGCAGGCCTTGTCAATATGGTGCTGGAGACCGTCGGTATGATATCGGTGTTCGGCGCAAGGTCAGTCGGGGTAAAGAACATTGTCCTGACGGGAAATCTCACAGGACTTTCAATTACAAAGCGAAAGTTTGAGCAGTTCTGCTCCATATACGAAAAAGAGGGACTGCATTTCATAATACCGCCGCTCTCACAGTACGCAACTGCAATAGGCTCGGCACTGTACGGCAAGGGGAGCGAGGACAGTTAGCAATGGCAGCAAATATTTTAAGCTTTCTGATACCCAAGAGCCTTGCCGTGTACATAGGAAGCGACAGCACGGTAAGACAGGCGCTTGAGAAGATGGCGTATCACAGATACACCGCAATTCCCGTCCTCGACGGGGACGGAAGATACGTCGGAACGGTGACGACCGACGATATATTCAAATTCTTTATTGAAAGCGGTAGCTTCAACAAGCAGGGACCTGCCGAGGAAACCTCGGTAACTGCTATAATGAAGCCAAATCCCGCAAGACCTATAAGTCACGAGACCTCAATGCACACGCTGATAGAACAGGTAAAAGAGCATAACTTCGTCCCCGTAGTTGACGACAGAGGCTGCTTTATCGGTATTATCCTTCGGCGCGATGTGCTGAACTTTTTGTTAAGATTTTATAACGACAACGAAGATGATCAGGGGGATACACAATGAGCGAAGAAATCAAGAACGGTACGACAACCGAGGCGAAGGCAGAGCCCGCGCAGGCTCCCACCGCGCTCGACAGGTTGAGGGCGGCAAAGGAAGCCGCCGCCAAGGCAGACGCAGGCCTTAAGGCGCGCCGCACTCAGGACAGAAAGAAAAAGACCGAGTCCGCAAGAGCTGAAAAGCAGAAGGCTCGCGAGGCCGAGCAGAAGCGTCTTGAGGACGAAAAGAGGAAGGCAGAGGCACGTGAAAAGCGTCTGGCTCAGCTTGCCTATGCCGAAAATTATCGCGAAAGACAAAAGGAAGAGCAAAGGCGCAGAAGCGCGGCACGCGATGCTAAGCGCAAGGCGCGCGAGGAAGAGCTTTCCCGCCGTATGCAGGACGAGGACGAGGCACGCCTGCTTGCAAGTCAGAGGGAAGCAGAGGGCGCTGAGGCAAGAAATGCCGAGAACGATGAGCTTCTTCGCAAATACTCGGACAGCCTTGACGCAGAGCGTAAGCGCCGTGAGCAGCTTGCACTTGAGGCAGAGGAAAGAGGCTCTCGCGAGGTCTCGTACTCTCCCACAGAGCCCATTATAATCAGCGGTGACGGTAAAGAGCTTCTTGCCGCCATCGAGCCTGAGCTTATCTATAAGGGTGTCGACCTCTCGGCACTTGATGCGATAAACACTCCCCTTCCCAGCGAGACACCCGCCGAGGAAGCACCTGTCGAGGAAGCGCCTGTTGAGGAAGCGCCTGTCGAGGAAGCGCCTGTCGAGGAAGCACCCGCCGAGGAAGCGCCTGTCGAGGAAGCGCCTGTCGAGGATACCCCCATCCCCGACGAGCCTGTTGATGACATGCCCACCTATTCGGGAATTGACCTCTCGGCACTTGCGGGACTTGGCGCGCCTCTGTCCTCCGAGGGTGCGCTTGAGGATTACCTTGAGGACATCGAGGAGGCTAAGGCGAAGTCTGACACGGCACCCGCACCCGAGGCAAAGCCCGTAGCGGAAAAGCCGAGAACGGCACTTCCCGAGGACTACATAATCTCAATTGACGAGCAGGAAATCATAGCTCCCACCGAGCCTAAGCTTCTCGGCAAGCGCAGACTTGAGAGCGAGACGGCTGAGGACAGCGCGGAGGATCCCGTCAAGGAAGAGCCCGTTAAGGAAGAGCCCGTTAAGGAAGAGCCTGCCGTCGAGGATGAGCGTGTGGTTATATCCATTCCTGCTACAGTTGTGAGCAAGCCCGAGCCCAAGAAGAAGCCCGAGCCCAAGAAGAAGCCCGAGCCCAAAAAGGCTACCAAGACGGTCAAGACTATAACGAGAACGATTACCAGGACGGTTCCCGCTCCCGCACCCGCGGCAAGCAGTGAGCCTATGACGGTCAGAATTTACGACGAAAGAAACGACAGAAGCACCGAGCTTAATAATTATCTGCGCGGCTACGGCACGTATGCGCTTGTCACCAAAAAGGCAGGCTTTACCGACGAGGTTGACGGTAGAAGAAGGACTATTGAGGACGAAATCAGAATTCCCGAGGCTACCGAGCGCGGTAGAGTTGTCAGAGAGCCCAGCGAGCTTTCCGACGATTACGAGTTCTCCGCAGGCTTCGTCTACACCTACGAGGCGCTCGGCCTTGTGGATAAGAAGCGCGAGAAGCGTGAGCGCAAGGAGCGTATGAAGCAGCTCCGCCACGATATGAAGCGTGCAAAGTACGGACTTCCCCCTCTTTATGCGGTAGTTAAGGACGACGTAATGCCCGACGAGGTTGACGAGGGCGAGATCGACGACGGCGAGTCGCTCACCGAGGAAGCAGTAGCGGCTACGGCGATAGCGACCGCGGTTGCGGCAATAGCTGCCGAGAGAGCCGAGAGCGACGCTGATGCCGATAACGCGGCAGAGTACGTCGACTACCCCGAGGATGGCAGTGCCGCGGGAATTGCGGCGGCGGCTGTCGGCGGCGCGATGCTCGCTGACGGTTACAGACAGCGCCTCGATGAGCAGGACGCTCTCCGTCAGCGCAGAAACGAGCTTGCCTCCGAGATCGCGAGAGACGAGAGACAGACCCGCGATGAGCTTGCCGAGCTTCACGCAAGAGAAAACGATGCGATACTCGGCTCCTATCAGGCAGAGATCGACGAGATGAACGACAGGTACGCGAGAGAGATCGGCGAGCTTACCGAAAGACGCGACCAGATAAGATCCTCTTATGAGGCTGAAAAGGCCCGCCTTGAGGAATCGATCGCAGGCTACACAAACCCCTACAGCACCGAGGGCAGGCACGTTGAGGTTGCTACCCGCGGAACCGACGGAAACCACGTGGTTACCGTATCCTACTCCTCTCCCACCGAGCCCGAGGCTATGCCCGAGAGATATTCTCTGCCCGAGGGTGAATCGAATGAGAAGCGCGCGCTCGCAAGGCTTGCGGAGGGCGAGGTTACCGACAAGATCGTAACAAGAATGAACAAGCGTGAGCTTAAGGACAGGTTAGCAAGAGCCGAGCGCAAGGAAAATAAGCTCCGCCGCACCTACAGGAAGATCGAACGCAAGAGGGTTGACTCCACCGAAAGGCTTGTCACTCTCATGGCTATCAAGCGCGAGCTTCTTGAAAGCTACGTAAGCGACCTCAACTACTCTATCGTAGCGGAAAATTCCAAGTACACCAAGAAGTATGTAAGACTTGTCTCGGATACGGCAGGCGAGTACAACGGACTTATCGACGACTTCGCCGTTCTTACAGGCTCAAAAACACCTACTGTCAACGAGAATATCGCAGAGCTCATCGTAAGCGGTGTCGGATGTCCGCCTATTCCCGTTGTTGATTACGTATCGCGTGAGAAGCTCACCGAAAAGCCCTCGCCCAAGCGTGAGGCCGCAGAGCGCCGCCGTGAGCAGAAGCAGCTGCTTCGTGACGATAAGGCGCTTCGCCGTGATATCAAGCAGGGACTTGTAAGAACTCAGGAAACGCCCGATGCCATCGCTCTCACGCCCAAGATGGTCAAGAGAATGATGCAGCTCGACCTTAAGACGGTTAAGGCAAGATGCGCGTACAGAATATCCGGTGTTAAGTATCAGCTTTCGCTCTCAAACTATCACTTTAATGAAAGCACGCGCAAGAGCGAGGCGGCTCGCGTGGATTCCAACGCAAGGCTTCGCGCTATGCGTAGAGACAGAAAGAAGCTCTTTAAGGTAACCAAGGCTAACAATAAGAGATACGCCAAGGTTCTTCTTGGCAACGTCAAGCTTAACCGCGTAAAGCATGAGGCTGAAAGACAGCGCCTTGAGGTGCTTCGTCAGAGAATTATTGCAAGGATGGTTGACCGCGCGCAGATAAACACCCGTCTTATGGCGCTTTATACCGATGACGGACGCGGAAAGAAGAACGTAAGGGACAAAATTGCCAAGGTTAGACTTAAGGCAGCCCGCCGTTCGTTCAAGAAGCAGCTTCACCTTTACAGAAAATCAAGAAGATATTTCGTTCCTATGCCTCTTAAGGAGGAGACCTGGGCGCTTATGAACGAGCGCACCGACCTTTGCGCATATCTTGCCGAGTGCAAGCACCGCAAGCGTCACGAAAAGCCCAAGGGCTCGCTTAAGCGCGCAATGAAGGAAGAGATCCGCAACACCAAGAAGAACATCAAGTACACCGAGCGCGATATTTACCGCCTTATGCACAAGATGAAGAAAAAGAACGAAAAGCAGCCTAACATCAAGGCGCAGATCATCTGGATCACCGTTCTTGCAGTTCTCGTCGTCGGCGTCGTTGCGTGCGCTGTATTCTACAAGCAGATTTTTGAGTTTATCGCAGGCCTAATAGGCTCATTCAAGGGATAAGGGGGATTTAGTAATGATTACAGCAAAACCGAAAAGTCTTTATGAAATCGCGTTTAACGAGAGAGATAACCTTGTCCTTGAGCTTGAGGGCGAGCGCGCCGAGATAGCCTCCGAGGTAGAGGGAGCTATGGCCGAGTATGCAAAAATCGCAAGGCGCCGCAAGGTCGGCAGAGTAAAGAAGAAGAGAATAACGGGGCTTCTTCTTGAGGGCAATGTAAGGATTATAAAAAAATAACCCGAATGCCTTATAATTTTTGAAAAAAGTATTGATTTTTTCAAAATATATGCTATAATAGTTATGTAGAATAGTGTAGGATTAAGAGTGACCTCCGAGGTCACTCTTAATTTTGCGTAAGGAAAGGAGCCTTTTAAGAAAAAGAGCCTTTTAAGAGAAAGGGCCGTTTAAGGAAATGGGTCTTTTAAGGAAAGGGGCCGTTTAAGGAAAGAGGCGTTATGAAGAAAAACATCAGCCAGACCGTAAGAGAGCTTATTGAGGATACCGTAAACGAGGCGGGCTATTCCATTTGGGACGTGACCTACCGAAAGATCGTAGGCGATTTTCACCTTGAGATCACGATCGACAGCCCACAGGGTATAGGAATTGAGGATACCACGCGTGTAAGCGAGCTTATAAATCCTATTCTTGACGAGGCGGATCCCATCGCGGGCTTCTACTATCTTGAGGTTTCCTCCCCCGGCGCTGAGCGTGAGCTTCGCACAGACGCGCACCTTGAGCTTTACGTCGGCAAGCGTGTGCTGGCAAAGCTTTTTACTACGATAGACGGCATCAAGGATTTTAAGGGCGAGCTTCTCTCTTATACCGACGAGAGCATCACTCTTAATACAGAAGGCCGCGAGATAGAGCTGCCAAGACGGAGTATATCAAGGCTTACGGCGTGCTTCGAGGCTTAAGCTTTCGGCTTATATCTTATAATATTCAGATTTAGTTACAATATTTATTTATACTTACTTGATAATAATTGAAAGGACCGTATTTATTACGGGGTAAAAGGAAAAAAATGAACGCAGAATTCTTTGCCGCGCTTGAGCTACTCGAGCAAGAAAAGGGTATTCCGAAGGAATATATGATACAGAAGATCGAGCTTGCCCTTGCAAACGCATGCAGAAAAGAGGTTGGTCCCTCAACTGTTATAAGAGTTAAGATGGACCCTGTCAAGAAGGATTTCAGAGTATACTCTCAGCGTGAGGTCGTTCCCGACGGAGAGGTATATGACAGCGGAAATCAGATTTCCTACTCCGAGGCAAAGTCGATAAGTCGCCGTCACAAGCTTGGCGGTGTGGTAGAGACCGAGCTTAAGACAAAGGACTTCCGCAGACTCAGCGCCGCGCTCGGAAAGCAGATGATCATTCAGGCGATAAGAGATGCCGAGCGTGAAAAGCAGACTCGCGAATACGAGCAGATGAACGGTGAGATCATCACCGCCCTCGTAGACAAGGTAGATATGACGAACGGAAACCTTATTCTTGACACGGGTACTAGCTACGCAACGCTTCTGAAGAGCGAGCAGATCCCTGGTGAGACACACGACGTCGGTGACAGAATTAAGGTATTCGTCAGCGAGGTCAAGAGTGGTGAAACCAGAGGTCCTATCGTATCTCTTTCAAGAATACATCCCTATTTCGTAAAGCGTCTCTTTGAGCTTCAGATTCCCGAAATTCAGTCAGGAACGGTTGTGGTAAAGGGTGTATCGCGTGAGGCAGGCAGCCGTACTAAAATAGCGGTATATTCAAACGATCCTAACGTAGACGCGGTAAGCGCCTGCATCGGTGAGCACGGAATGAGAATTTCCGCGATCCTGGAGGAGCTTGGACAGGAAAAGGTAGATATCGTAAGATATTCTGACGATATCTGTGAGTACGTAAAGAACGCTCTCTCCCCCGCAAAGGTATACTCGGTTGAGCTTGAGGGTGAGCGCTCTTGCAGGGTAACCGTAGCAAGCGATCAGCTGTCTCTTGCCATAGGTAAGGAAGGACAAAACGCAAAGCTCGTTGCAAGGCTTACGGGCTGTAAGATAGATATAAAGGCGTAATATGAGCAAGGAAAAGCATATTCCCGAAAGAAAATGCATTGGATGTCAGGGCAGATTTCCGAAGTCAGAGCTTATCCGCGTGGTAAGACAGCCCTCAGGCGAGGTCGTGCTTGACACCACCTCAAGGGCGCAGGGACGCGGCGCGTATCTTTGCAAAAGCGAAGGATGCCTCACCGCCGCGCACAAAAAGGGCAGGCTTCGCACCGCGCTCGAGTGCGTAATACCCGATGAGGTTTACGAGGCTCTCAGGAAAGCTCTCGTATAGGCTCACGGCGGCTTTAGCGAGGGGGAAGCTGATATGAATAAGGAAAGATTACTGACAATGCTGGGCTTCGCTATGCGGGCAGGAAGGCTTTGCGTCGGTGCCGAGCAGGTGATATCACTGATGCCGAGGCGCGGCGCACTTAAGCTTGTGCTTGTGACAGAGGATGCCTCCTCGGCTACAAGCTCTCGCGTAATATCAAAGGCGGGCTACTACGGCATACGCGCAAATATTATCGCCATTACCAAAGACGAGCTTGGCAGTGCCATCGGTAAAGAATACTCGCCCGCGTGCGTGGGTATTAAGGATGATGGCTTTGCAGAGCAGATCATAAGGGCAATAAACCCATAAACGAGAAGAAAGGACTTTCCCGAGGGCAAAAATCGGGAAATTCGGTGGATTAAATGGCAGAGACGAAGATTAAGATTTCTCAAATAGCTACCTATTTCAATATAAAGGCAAAGGACGTGTGCGATGTCCTTACCGAGCTTGGACTCGACAAAAAATCCTCAAGCGCAACCGTAAGCGTTACGGAATACGAGGCTTTTATTGATAGCTTTTCAAGAAGCCATCAGATAAAGAACCTTGATGCCTACTTTAGCGGCGAGACCAAGATCATTAAGAAAAAGACCGAGGAGGATATCCGTCGCGAGGCAGAGGCTAAGGCTAAGGCCGAGGCAGAGGCTAAAGCAAAGGCTGAGGCAGAGGCTAAGGCTAAGGCTGAGGCTGAAGCTAAGGCAAGGGCTGAGGCAGAGGCTAAGGCTCGCGCGGCGCAGAAGCCCTCCAGAGATAACGGTAAGCGTCAGGGCGCGGGGCGCTCCGAGGGCCGCCGCGGATACGATGCGGATACTCCCTTTGATCCCTTTGCGCAGAAGCGTGAGAGGATGCAGAGGCCCGAGGGCTATGGCAAGGTGCGCGGCGACGTCACACCCAAGCCCGATGCAAAGGCGAAGC
The DNA here is from genome assembly GCA_017935065.1 of Clostridia bacterium. Classification (GTDB taxonomy): domain Bacteria; phylum Bacillota; class Clostridia; order Oscillospirales; family CAG-272; genus UBA1740. Next base: position 2,700 of record JAGBIF010000004.1, on the reverse strand, counting down.
CTGCCGAGGCGCAGGTAAAGAAGGCCGAGACTGCACCCGCAGAAGCTCCCGCGACACAGCCGAAGGCAGAGACCGTACAGAAGCCCACAGCCGCACCGAAGCCCGAGGGCAGCGGCGCTCCCCTTCTCGCGCTTGAGAAGCAGAAGGCACAGGCCGAGCGCAAGGATGAGCGCAAGGATGAGCGCACCTCGCCCGAAAAGAACGATAAGAAAAAGAAGGAAGAGCGAAGAGAGAAGCGCCAGCAGTTCAAGACCATCACTCCCGCACCCCAGGCGGGTAAGGTTACGGGCGGAGTTAACATCACCTCGGAATACCACGGTGATACACAGCCCAAGACGAGAGTGGTTGATACCAGAACCTCGGACGTCGACCTTTCCAAGTATGACGACAGATATCACGATAAGTTCTACGCGATAGTCAACGGCACCGAGTCCTCGCAGAGCAAGCAGAAGCTCAAGAAGCAGGACAATCGCGGACAGAACGCAAAGAGCGCGAAGGATAAGGAAAGAGCCGCGCAGGAAAAGATAAGACGTCTTGAAGAGGAAAAGGCAAGAAGAAAGCCGCTTGAGATTACCGTTCCCGACGAGATTACCGTCGGTGAGCTTGCGATAAGGCTCAAAAAGACCTCGGCAGAGGTGGTTAAGAAGCTGCTCTTTATGGGCGAGATGAAAACGGTAAACGATACTATCGATTACGCTACGGCAGAGCTTATCGCAGACGAGTTCGGCGCAAAGGTCAGCCGTGAGATAGTAGTTACCAAGGAGGAGATCCTCTTTACCGAGGCAGAGGACAATGCGGAGGATCTCATTGAGCGCGCGCCCGTTGTCTGTGTAATGGGACACGTTGACCACGGTAAGACCTCCATCCTTGACGCGATAAGACATACTAACGTAACGCGCGGTGAGGCAGGCGGTATCACGCAGGCAATCGGTGCTTACAGAGTAAAGGCTCAGGGTAAGGATATCACCTTCCTTGACACCCCCGGTCACGAGGCGTTCACGCAGATGCGTATGCGCGGTGCTAAATCCACCGATATCGCAATTCTCGTCGTAGCCGCGGATGACGGTGTAATGCCCCAGACGGTTGAGGCTATCAACCACGCAAAGGCGGCGGGCATTGATATTATCGTAGCAATTAACAAGATGGATAAGCCTACGGCTAATCCCGATAACGTTCTTAACCAGCTCACGACCTACGAGCTTGTGCCCGAGGAATGGGGCGGTGACGTAATGTGCGTACCCGTTTCGGCGCATACCAAGATGGGTATTGACGATCTTCTTGAGCGCGTGCTTATGATTGCCGAGCTTAAAGAGCTTCGCGCGAACCCCAAGCGCCGCGCTAAAGGCCTTGTAATCGAGTCGAAGCTCGACCGCGGCCGCGGTCCTGTCGCTACCGTGCTTGTACAGAACGGTACTCTTCACCAGGGCGACTATGTTATCGTAGGCAATACGGTCGGACGCGTTCGCGCAATGCTTGACGACAAGGGCAAGAACGTAAAGGTTGCAGGTCCCTCCTGCCCCGTTGAGATAGTAGGTCTTGACGACGTACCTCAGGCAGGTGACGAGCTTAATGCGGTTGAAAACGAGAAGATGGCAAGACAGCTTGCCGAGGAAAGACGCGAGAAGCTTCGCCAGCAGACACTCAGCGCAAACGCGAGAGTAAATCTTGACGAGCTGTTCAACCAGATTTCCGAGGGTGCAAAGGCACTCAACATCATAGTCAAGGCGGATGTCGCAGGCTCTGCCGAGGCGGTAAAGGCCTCGCTTCTGAAGCTCTCGAGCGATGAGGTCAAGGTCAGCGTAATTCACAGCGCGGTCGGCGGAATAACCGAGGGCGACGTTATGCTTGCTACCGCATCAAACGCAATCATCGTCGGCTTCAACGTGCGTCCAGATAAGAACGCGCTTGACTCTGCCGAGAGAAACGGCGTCGATATCAGAACTCACCGCATCATCTATGAAATTATAGACGAGATCGAGGCGGCAATGAAGGGTATGCTTGCGCCTACCTTCAAGGAGGTTATACTCGGCCATGCCGAGGTGCGTCAGACCATCAGAGTTCCCAGCGTCGGTACTATCGCGGGCTGTTATATCAAGAGCGGTAAGATCACCCGTCAGTCGGAGATACGCATAGTGCGTGACGGTATCGTGATCTTTGAGGATAAGATAGCCTCGCTCAAACGCTTCAAGGATGATGCACGCGAGGTAGCTGAGGGCTACGAGTGCGGTGTCGGACTTGCTAAATTCAATGACATAAAGGAAGGCGATATTCTCGAAGCCTTCATTATGGAAGAGGTTAAAAAGTAATATTAAAAGCACCCTATATGCAAATGAATGTTTGCATATAGGGTGCTTTTTTATTTGAGGGTACGAAAAAAGAGGCTCTTCGGGTACCTACCATAAAGCAGTTATATTCAACTCAAAAAGGACGAGATTTTTCTCGTCCTTTTTGCACACTTCTTTGCCTGCAAGGTATAGTGTGTTATACTTCCTTTTTACTTTCGGGCGGTAAAAGAATGATGTTTTTGCTTGCGCAAAAACGATGTTACTCGCTTTGCTCGTAATGATGTTGCTCCCGATGGTCGCGAGTGATGTGATGTTTGCCCACTGTGCCGAAGGCACAACATCACAGCCGTTGGCTACATCATTAGGCGAAGCCGACATCACTTGCCCGCGAGGGCAAACATCGTTCGGCTGACCT
>JAGBIF010000035.1 GCA_017935065.1 Clostridia bacterium | reverse complement strand
GAAAATACTATATGATACTTGCAATTCCATTTTGAATGTGATAAACTATTTGTGTCAGTCATTCTGACTATTCCCCCTTGTTATTCTGATTTTGGTTGGCGGACCATTTTCATTATACCACAAGGGGGAATACTTGTATCTAAAGATCTTTAATTCCACCACTCCAAGTGGTGGTTTATTTTCGCTTAAGGCTACAATAATATAAGCCCCGAGGCCGATTAGAAGGCCCTCGGGGCTTATTTAATTAATATGAAGTGCTATAGAGGCTTTAATATGAAGCGCTACCAGGGCGACAATAGGCTTTTTATAAAAGCGAGGAATACGCATAGAAAAAAGGCTGTCTCAAATTTACACTTGAGACAGCCTCTTGTCAGAGGAAAATTAATTACTTATCAGTATCGCCCTTATCATCCTTACGGGGCGCATCCTCGTTATCAGAGGCACCGTCAGCGGTGTCTGAATTATCGCTCGGTGCGTCAGCATCAGAGCTTTCAAGATTATCCCCATTCTCGGATGATTTGGCATCGGGTGTCTCGTCGGAAGCGGTATTTTGCGCACTATTATCGGGATTTTTCACGGCGCCACTGTCGCTTACATCGTTGAGATTGCCCTGCGTCAGGTCGCGGTAGAAGTTATCAAGCATATTGCCAAGCTCGGCGGTCGCGCGAGCCTCTGCCTGTTTCTCTGCCTCCTCCTTTGCAAGTCTTTCGAGGGCGGATTTATTCTCCTCCTCGCTTCTCTTGCGTCTTTCCTTTGCTATAAGGTCGATTTCCTCAAAGGACGGATCCTCGCTATCCATAGCGGCGCGGAACTGATCGTCGTCCATTGACTCGTACTTAAGAAGGAACTCCGCAACGAAGTGAAGCTTTTTGATATTATCCTGAAGGTATTTTCTGCATCTGTCATAGCACTCGGCTATAATTCTGCGGATTTCATCGTCGATAACCGCGGCGGTCTTTTCGGAATAGTTCTGTCCTGACGAGAAGTCTCTGCCGAGGAATACCTCATCCTGTGAATGCTCCGAGCCGTAAAGCACGGTGCCGAGCTTATCCGACATACCGTATCTCGTTACCATATTTCTGGCAATCGCGGTCGCCTGCTGAATATCGTTTGACGCGCCCGTTGAAATATCGTCAAGCACCAGCTCCTCGGCTACCCTACCGCCGAGCGCAAGCACGATGTGGTCAATCATCGCGTTTCTTGAGCTTGTCATTCTGTCCTCGGTAGGCACGCTTATGGTTACGCCGCCCGCAGAGCCTGCGGGAATGATGGTTATATGCTTGACAGGGTCGGTATGCTCACAGAAGTAGGATGCTACCGCGTGGCCTGCCTCGTGATACGCGCAAAGCCTGTTGTCTGCCTCGGTCCTTACCTTGCTCTTCTTCTGAGGACCTAAAAGAAGCTTCATATAGGAATCCTCAATATCCTGCATACCGATAAGCGCCTTACCGCGCTTTGCCGCGAGAAGCGCCGCCTCGTTAAGAAGGTTAGCAAGCTCGGCACCCGTAAAGCCTATAGTGGTCTGAGCAATCTTTTCAAGATTGACGGTTGCCTCAAGGGGCTTATTACGGCAATGAACGCGAAGAATAGCCTCTCTGCCCTTCATATCGGGATAGTTTACAGTAACGCGTCTGTCAAATCTTCCGGGACGAAGAAGTGCGGGGTCAAGTATATCGGGGCGGTTTGTTGCCGCCATAACTATAACGCCCGAGTTTGTGCCAAAGCCATCCATCTCAACGAGAAGCTGGTTAAGCGTCTGCTCACGCTCGTCGTGTCCTCCGCCGAGACCTGCACCCCTGTGACGGCCTACCGCATCTATCTCATCAATAAATATAATGCTCGCGGGTGTCTTTCTCGCGTTGTCAAAGAGGTCTCTTACGCGTGAAGCACCGACACCGACGTACATTTCAACGAAATCCGAGCCCGAAATCGAGAAGAACGGAACGCCTGCCTCGCCCGCGACTGCCTTCGCGAGAAGCGTCTTACCCGTACCGGGAGGGCCTACTAACAGCACACCTCTGGGAATTCTCGCGCCAAGCTTAATAAATCTTGTGGGGTCCTTAAGAAATTCAACGACCTCCTCAAGCTCTGCCTTTTCCTCGTCAGCGCCCGCAACGTCGGCAAACTTTACCTGATTTTTGTCCGACTGAAGCTTTGCCTTGGATTTAGCGAAGGAATTCATCTTACCTCCGCCCGCGCCCTGCTTCATAATAAAGAACCAGAAGCCGATAAGCAACGCACCGAAGATCAGATAAGGAAGATATACCTGATACCATGGTGTCTCGGGGATTGCCTCAAAATCGTAGGACTCAAGGCGCGTACCCTCACGAAGCTTTGCCTCCTCGGCAAGCTCGTTCAGCTTTTCAAGCTGGAAGGAATAGCTGAATCTATGCTCAAAGGTCTTTGTAAGAGGCTTTCCGTCCTTATCGACATCAAGCGTGTAAGCCTCGCCCGCGTCTCTTACTCCGTTGCCGTTGGTATCGTCAAATACCGCCTCACCCTTATCGTTAAGCTTTATTACGAACGCGGTAAGCTTCAGGTTGAGATTTCCGTCAACGACGAAGGTTTTGACAAGGTTCTCATCAAAAAGCTCTACAATGTCGCTTGATAAGAACTTCTCGTCCTTATTCAGCGTGCTTGTGTAGACCGAAACCATAGCTACCGCAACCGCTATGATAAGGATGAGAATAAGAATGTTCTTAAAATTTATCTTCACTTTAAAATACTGCCTCCCAAAAATGTATATATAAGAAAATCAGTCAAGAAGCGCAAGAGTTACATAAATACACTCGTCATCCGCTCTGATCTCTCTTGAATTTCTGTATGAAAAGCGAGGTAGGTAGAGTATTCCGTCCCCGTCGCAAAGAATAGGATAGCTATCGCGTCTTTCCTTTGGAATTTTAGCGTCTATCATCATCTTCTTTACCTTATGAGAAATACCGCCGAAGCAGTATGCGTCGCCCTCTTTTCTCGCCCTGACATATAGCTTCCCTACGATTATATCACGCGGAATTTGCAGGGATACTACGAAATTGTAAATATTTGATAAATTTACCTCACACGGTTTGTCCGAAAGATAAATAACGCATCGGTATTCATCAAGAATATTAGCACCGAGCGAAAGCTCGCGGGGCTTCGGCGGGGGCGCGACATCGGCGCTCTTCTCTCTCACCGTACATTTATATGCATCCGAATAGAATTCATAACCCGAGGGCAGAGATATAACGAAGCTCCCGCCCGCCTCAAGTCTTTTGCTTATAGCATCTATATGCGTATGCTCAATATCCGTAACGCCCTCGCACAGTCGCTTTATAAGACGGAATTTAATTGCACCGTGACAGTCCCCAAGCGCGCTTCTTTTTAAATAACCGTCAGAATAATTTTCTGCAAAAATCCCCTCTGCTATACGGTCAAGAGCATCCGAGTCGCGTCTTAAATTCTCCGAGGTGCGCATAGCACAGGCCTCAAGGGCGGGATTTATTTCACGAAGCGTGGGTAAAACCCTGTTTCTTATCGCGTTTCTTGAATAATCACATTCAAAATTAGTCCTGTCGACGGCATATTTTATGCCGAATTTATCAAGAAGCGAGGTAATTTTTTCTGCCGAGAGGTAAATCAGGGGACGAATGATACAGTCCCTCTTCGGCGGAATACCCGAGGCGCCTGCCGTACCCGTACCGCGAGCGATATTGAAAAGCATCGTCTCAAGGTTATCCGTGGCGTTGTGCGCAACGGCAACACAGCCGAGCGAATACTCCCGCATAACGCTGGAAAACTGCTTATATCTTACCTCTCTTGCGCAAAGCTCGGTGCTTTTCTTCTGAGCCTTAGCATATGCGGGTATGTCGATTTTAAAAGAGCTGAAGGGTACACCGAGCGCCTCGGCCACAAGACGAGAGAGCGCCTCGTCGGCATCCGCATCCTCACCTCTTATCATATGATTTATATGAACGGCGCGAAGCGGAAAGCAAAGGCTTTTTGAAAGCTCGTTAAGGCAGATAAGCAAAAGAAGCGAGTCCTTACCGCCCGAAAGCCCGATAACGGCACCGCGCCTTAACATATCCCACATTGAAAAACCGTCGAGCGCACGCCTCACCTCGGAAAGCACCCACTCAAAGTCATCAGAGTGAACGAGCCTATCATAGGCGGTGAGAAAATCATATTCAGTAAGCATTATCTACCCTTCTCTGTTCAAATCAAGCGATCTGAACTTCGTGAACTGACCTATCCATCCCATCTTTACAGAGCCCGTAGAGCCGTGACGGTTCTTTGCGATAATGACCTCCGCGGTGTTTGAGGTGTCGGGCAGAGACGAGTCCTCAGGCTCGGCATCCGCGCCGATGTCCTTATAGTATTTATCGCGGTAAAGGAACATAACGATATCCGCGTCCTGCTCTATCGAGCCCGAATCACGAAGATCCGAGAGCGTCGGGCGCTTGTTGGTAACGCCTCTTGCCTCAGTACCTCTGTTCAGCTGTGCGCAGCAGACGATAGGAACACCGAAATCCTTTGCCATAATTTTGAGATTTCTTGAAATCTCACCGACCTGCTGAGCGCGGTTATCGCTGTTGCCCGTGGTCTGCATAAGACCGATATAGTCTATTACCACAAGACCGAGATTAGGCACGCGGCGAAGCTTTGAGCGCATCTCGGTGACACCGATAGACGAGGTGTCGTCTATGTAAATATCCGTCCCCGAAAGCACGCTGACAACTCCCGCGATATTTTCCCAATCCTCGGTGGTGAGCATACCCGTACGAAGGTTGTGAGAGTCGATAAGCGCCTCGCTTGAGATAAGTCTTGAAACGAGCTGCTCACCCGACATCTCAAGAGAGAATATAGCAACCGCCTTGCCCGAGCTTTTCGCCGCGTTCGTGGCTACATTTAAGGCAAACGAGGTCTTACCCATACCGGGACGGGCGCCGACGATGATAAAATCGCCCTTACCCATCTCAACGAGCATCTCATCGACACCCGAGAAGCCCGTCTTAACACCGTCAAGCTTTCCCTTCTTGTCGGCAAGCGTAGCAAGCTCACGGTAAAAGACCTGAAGAATATCACCGATATGGCGCATATCCTTGGTATCGTTGTTATTTGAAATATCAAAAATCTTCTGCTCGGCAGAGTCTATGATAGCGCGTACGGGCGAGGTGCCCTCGTATGCCTCAACCGAAATCTCGTCACACGCGGTGATAAGACGGCGAAGGGTGGATTTATCCTTGATTATCCTTGCGTAATCCTTGATGTTGGCAACCGTCGCAACCGAGCTTGCCAGCAGGGTGATATACTGAATTCCTCCCGCCTGGTCGCGTATTCCCGATTCGACGAGCGCGTTGACGAGCGTGACAGGGTCAATGGTACGGCTCTCGTTATACATCTTGGTGACCGCGTCGTAGATATGCTTATGCTCCTCAAGATAGAAATCGTCTCTCGTGAGCATACCGCCGACGGTGTCAAAGGCATCGGGCTTTTTAATTACAGCGCCTAAAAATGCCTGCTCGGCATCGATGGCAACAGGCATTTGCTTTATTGCCAGGGTATTGTCTTCCATAAAATCTACTCCTAAATGCTACTAGCCGAAATGACTGTGTATTATTCGCAAACGGTAACGAAGAATTTAGCGCTTACCTCGGGGTGAAGCTTGATCTCAACAGAATATTTTCCGTATGCCTTGATAGCATCCTTAAGTAAAATCTTTCTCTTGTCAAGCGTGACGCCAACCGCGCGCGAAAGCTCGGTCGCGATATCCTTAGCGGTAACCGAGCCGTAAAGACGGCCGTCGGCACCGTGTCCCATTTTTATAACTATCTCACGCTCGGCAATTTTTTTGCCAAGCTCCTCTGCTGCCTTCTTTTCCTCGGCAATTCTGAATGCGTTAGCCTCTTTTTTTCCGCGAAGCTCGTTCTCTGCCTTGGAATCGGCAAGCACCGCAAGCTTCTTCGGGAAAAGGAAATTTCTCGCGTATCCGTCGGATACCTCAACTATCTGGTCACGCTTTCCCGTGCCCTTTACATCAGCAAGTAATATAACCTTCATTTTAATGTCCTTTCTAAATCAAATCTGTGTTCAAAAATCTAAGTAAAGCGGTCGGCATTGCGGCTTATCTTCCCTCTTTTTCCCCGAGAAGGTCAAGATACTCGTCAATCTCGCCCTTGAGCGTCTCAAGCACCGAAAGCACAGAGTCCGACTCGATCTGCGCACCCGCAATCTCAAAATGACCGCCGCCGCCCATATGCTCAAGAATGATCTGTACGTTGATTTTTCCGTTTGATCTTCCCGAAATATGGATCATATCACCGATCATGACTACGGTAAACGCCGCATCTATGCCGCGAAGGGTGAGCATCTTATCCGCCGCCTTTGAGGCAATTACGCGGAAGCTCTCATCGGTATTGCCGTCACAGCTGGATATCGCAATTCTTTCCTTGTAGACGGTAATCGAGGTATGGAAGCGCGCTTCCTTTGAAAGATCGTCGGGCAGTGTCTTAAAGAGATTGTAGACATCCGTGGGATTTGCTCCCGCACCGATAAGATACTGAGCCGCGCCAAAGGTACGGGTGCCCGTATTTCTCGTAAACTGCTTGGTATCAAGCAGAATTCCCGCAAGTATCATATCCGCCTCGCACTTATAGAGGCTCTGAGAGCTGATGGCTCCGTCAAGCATCTCGGCAACAAGCTCACAGGTAGAGGATGCCGACGGCTCAATGTAAGAGAGCTTGACCGTGGGTGAGAGCGCCTCGCTCTTTCTGTGGTGGTCGAGTATCGCCACCTGTGAGGCGCGCCTTGCTATGTCGGCAAACTGAGCACGCTCAAGCGTGTTGTGGTCAACGAGAACAACGAGCGTATCGGGCTTAAGCAGGTGATTTGCCTCGCCCGCATCAACGAACACACTAGAATAGCTCTCCTGCGACTGCATATATTCAATACAGGGCGCGATGTTCTTATCCCTCATATCAACCGCGATCTTCGCCCCGACACCGCAGAGCGTAGCAAGCCTTGCGACACCCACCGAGGCACCGAAGGAATCAAAGTCACCGAATTTGTGACCCATAATAATGACATTGTCGGATCTCGCCATAAGCGCGTTGAGCTGGTTTGTAAAGGTACGCGAGCGCACGCTTGAGCGCTTGTAGAGCGACTTGGTGCGTCCGCCGAAGAACTCAATTCCCTCCTCCGTCTTATAAACCGCCTGGTCTCCGCCCCTTCCGAGAGCGAGGTCGATAGCGCTTATCGCGTTCATCTCACGCTCAAGAAGCGTTTTTCCAACCTTGGATACACCGATGGATACCGTAACCGAAACACCGTCGCCAACTCGCGTGTCGCGTATTTCGTCGAGAATGGGAAAGCGCCCCTTTATGCACTCATCAAGGCTTTTCGCATCAAATATGCAAAGATATTTCTCATTATCGTAGGATTTGATAACTCCGCCCATGGATTTTACCCAGGCCTTTATCTTATCCTCGACCGCGGAGACCGCATCCCTGTATTTTTCGTGAGCGTAGGTGGTGATGTCCTCAATATTATCGATAGTGACATACGCGACGCATACACGCTCATCAACATACGCGCTCCTTACAGTATGAAGCTCGGTCACGTCGGTGAGTATCGCGAGATAGAAGCCGTCTCCGCCCGAGCTTATATTGAAGCCCTCAAGCATATAAAGCCCCCCAAAGAGCGTAATAGGCTCTTCCGTCATGCTTTCAACGCTTATCGGCTTTTCAATAAGTCGGGAAATATTTTCACCGAGGAAATTTCCTCTTTTATCAAGTATTGAGTGCATAGCCTCGTTGTACCACAGAATAGTACCGTAGCTATCAAAGATAAAGGCTGGGCTGTCGGTATTTCTGATGACGACAGCAAGGTCCTCGTCAAGAAGCGCGTCAAGTGCCGCGACGGGAGCGTGAGTATGACTTTCGCGTCTGCGAATACCTATTATAGTCGCCTCAAGCACGTAAAGAGCTATAACTCCAAGCGCGATAAGAGCTACGGATATCTCGGTAAACTCGCACATAATACCGAAAAACAAAAGATTTACACACCCGAGAATTACGCAAAGGACTATATCTCTTCTCGTCGCAAAAAGCGCCTCTGTTATGTGATTAGTATTTTTATCCATAAAAATCCTATCCTATCAGATTTTTTGTTCAGATTTTTTGTGTCAAATGCTCGCGTATATATTTATACCTAATAATTATAGCATAAACTTTTACAAAAGTAAACGGATTTTTGAAAATTAATAATTTGTATATAACTTCACTAAATCTTGCTCCAAATAATTGACAAGTGAGGATATTTTGTGTTAAAATTACTGTAACTGTAAAATTTTGAAGGGGGGCTAGGTATGGACTTTTTTTCTCGCCCGATAACTGCCTTAAGCGGTGTCGGCAAGGTGCGCGCTGAGGCACTTTTGCGCCTTGGAATTGAAACTGTCGGTGATCTTATCGCCTTTTATCCGAGAGCATACGAAAACCGCGGTGAGATCTCGCTTATCAAAACGGCACCAACCGATGCACCGACCTCTCTTATTCTCACGGTAGGCACCGCCCCGCGCTCGGCAAAAATCAAACGAGGCATGACCCTTACCAAATTCCGCGCCTTTGACGAAAGCGGTACGGTTGAGATAACCTTCTTCAATTCTCCCTATATCAAGGATGTCTTTTCGGTCGGGCAGGAATTTCGCTTTTTCGGTAAAATTGAGCGCAAGGCACGCTCGTTTGCTATGACAAACCCGAAATACGAGCCTATTTGCGAGGGAAAGGCACTTCAGGATCTAATTCCCGTCTACCACCTTACCGAGGGAATTACCTCAAAGTATATTGAAAAGCTCCTTCGGGATGTAATTGACGACGCGGTGCGCCTTACCGATGATTTTCTTCCCGAGGCAATCCGTCTTGAAAACAATCTTCCGCATCTTGCACTTGCGATAAGGAATATTCATTTCCCCGACAGTCACGAGGCTCTTTCCTCGGCGCTTCGCCGTATGGCGTTTGATGAGCTTCTTACCTTCGGGCTTGGCATCAGCCTCAATATACGTCATAAGAACGACCGAGAGGGTGTGAGATTTTCGCCCTGCTCGCTCTCGCCCTTTACGGATATGCTGAAATTTGAGCTGACAGGCTCGCAAAAGCTCGCTATAAACGATATTTACAACGATACGGTGCTTAAGTGCAAGGGCGATATACTTCCGCCTATGACAAGAATTGTGGTAGGTGACGTAGGATGCGGAAAGACGGTTGTGTGTATGGCGGCAATCTATATTGCGGCAAAATCCAGCTATCAGTCGGCTCTTATGGTGCCCACCGAGATACTCGCAAGACAGCATTTCAAAGAGCTTTGCGAGGTGCTGTCGCCGCTTGGAATTAAATGCGAGCTTCTCGTCAGCGCTACCTCGCAAAAAGAAAAAAACCGCATATACAGCGAGGCTGCCTCGGGCGAGTGTCAGGTTATCGTCGGCACTCACGCGCTGATTTCCGATAAGCTCAGCTTCAAAAAGCTGGGACTTGTCGTCACAGACGAGCAGCATCGCTTCGGCGTAGGACAAAGGGCGGCGCTTAAGGAAAAGAGTGCTGAGGCGCATCTTCTCGTTATGAGCGCAACACCGATACCGAGAACGCTGGCGCTCGCGATGTACGGCGACCTTGATGTTTCGCGTATAACCGAGATGCCCAAGGGAAGGATGCGTGTTGACACCTTCTTGGTTGACAGCACCTACCGCGAAAGGCTTAATTCCTTTATCGAAAAGCAGGTTAAGCTCTCAGGTCAGGTCTATGTGGTCTGCCCCAGCATTGAGCCCACCGAGGACGGCGCAAAGGCTCACGAGCCTACCTCATTCAGCTCGCTGTTTAAGAGCAACGACACACCTTTAAAAAATGCCACGGAATATGCAAAAGAGCTTGCAGAGGCGCTCCCCGCGTTACGCGTGGGTTGCCTGCACGGCAGGATGAAATCGAGGGAAAAGGACGAGGTGATGAGGAAGTTTTCATCAGGCGAGCTTGACGTGCTTGTTTCAACCACCGTAATTGAGGTCGGCGTGAACGTTCCCTCCGCTACTCTTATGGTAATTGAGAATGCCGAGAGGTTCGGTCTTTCACAGCTTCATCAGCTGAGAGGCCGCGTCGGGCGAGGAAAAATGAAGTCCTACTGCATACTCGTATCGGACACCACGCATGAGATAAGCCGAGCGCGTCTTGATGCCATGAGGACGACCTACGACGGCTATGAGATTGCGGAAAAGGATTTGCTTTTAAGAGGTCCCGGTGACTTCTTTTCTCAGATTTCGGCAGATAGTTTTAGGCAGAGCGGCGGTTTTGAGTTCAGATTTGCTAAGCTCTGCGATGACAGCACGCTAATGGAAAGAGCCTTTTCTGTAGCAAAGGATATAGTCGCGCGCGACAAGGACCTTACGCTTGATGAGCATCAGCTTATCAGGAAAATGCTTGAGGGAAGGATTACCGTGGCGCCCTCGTCAATATCATAATTTTCAAAAATAGAATTTACTTTTAGGAATTATCCTTAAGAAAGGAATATACTTATGGCAAACCAGCCGTTGGCGGACAAGCTCCGCCCCAGTAGCTTTGACGAAATAGCGGGACAGGCGCATCTTGTCGGGGATGGCGGAATTATAAGAAGGCTCGTATCGGGCGGAAGAATTCCCAATATGATTTTCTTCGGCCCTCCTGGCACGGGAAAGACGACCGTTGCGAATATTATAGCAAAATCCTCGGATATGCAGCTTTTCAAGCTTAACGCAACCACCGCGAGCCTTAGCGATGTCAAGGAAGTAATAGCGCAAAGCGACAATATTTTTTCCTCGGGCGGAACGCTTCTTTACCTCGATGAAATTCAGTATTTTAATAAAAAACAACAGCAATCCCTGCTTGAATTTCTTGAAAACGGAAAAATAACGCTTATTGCCTCCACCACCGAGAACCCCTATTTTTGCGTTTATAACGCGCTTTTATCAAGAAGCAGTGTCTTTGAGTTCAAATCGGTGAGTGCCGAGGACTGTATTCCTACTCTTAATCGTGCGCTGTCTTTTTTAAATAAGGAATTTTCCACCGAAACAAAAGCCGAGCGCGAGGTGCTTTTGGCAATCGCCTCTGCCTGTGGCGGTGACGTGAGGATGAGCATCGGTGTGCTTGAGAACGCCTACTTCATTTCAGACGGATGTATTACGAAGGATGCCGTAGCCTCCCTGCTCCCCTCGGTCGTAGGTCATTTTGACAGAAGCGGAGATGTGCACTATGACCTTCTTTCCTGCCTGCAGAAGTCAATTCGAGGAAGCGATGCCGATGCGGCGGTGTTCTATCTTGCCAAGCTTCTTGCCTCGGGCGATATACTCTCACCGATAAGACGGCTTCAGGTTATCGCAAGCGAGGATATCGGTCTTGCCTATCCCATGGCGGCGGTAATTACACGCTCGCTTTGCGAGAGCGCGCGTGAGCTTGGGCTTCCCGAGGCGGCAATTCCGCTTGCAAACGCGGTATGTCTTCTTGCCACGGCGCCAAAATCCAATACCTCGTATATAGCCTATCACAGAGCCTGTGAGGATATGACGGCAGGTCTTGGCGTAACACCGCCCGAGCATCTGAGGTCTCCCCTTTTCCGAGGCTACCTCTACCCTCACGATTATGAAAACGACTATGTTCCCCAGCAATATCTGCCCGACGATCTTGTAGGCAGAAGGTATTACGAGTTCGGCGACAACAAGACCGAGGCGGCGGCGCGCGCCTACTATGAAATGATAAGAGCAGCCTCGCACCGAAAAAAGCATTGATTTTTTGAAAAATCGGCTAAAATATTGCAAAATGGCAGAAAAAATTTTCTTTCTTGACATATGCTGTAATATTTGTTATAATTATTTTATATATTTAAAATATAAAAACATAAGAAGGCACAACGATTATGATCTACCATTTCGTTCTCAATCCCATGTCGGGAAAAAGCCTTAAGGCGGCGAAAAAGACGGTTGAGGAAATGACCGAGAAAATTCGCAAGGCTTGCCAGAAAAGACAGTTAAGCTACAGAATATACTACACTACAAGCGTAGGTGATGCCACCGAATATGTGCGCTCTATGATAAATACCACACAGGACCGACAGCGCTTTATCTGCGTTGGCGGTGACGGCACTATCAACGAGATCGTCAATTCGGCTCCAAGCCTGCCTAATATCGAGTTCGGTGTAATTCCGAACGGCTCGGGAAACGATTTCGTGCGCAATTTTACAAATACCGAGCTTTTCTCGGATATTGATGCTCAGATTGACGGTGCGCCTATGGCGCTTGACCTTATCAAGTGGAATGATTCCTACTGTGTCAATATGATAAATATCGGCTTTGACTGCTCGGTTGTCAAGGAAGCGTCAAGGCTTAAGAGGTTTAAGTTCATATCCCCGGGGCTGTCATATCTTTTCGGCGTATTCATTGCGGTATTCAAGAAGTACGGCACGAAAATGAAGCTTATATTCGATGACGGCGAGGTTATTGACACTACCCTTCTGCTCACGGCTATCGCAAACGGAAGGTTTTGCGGCGGTGGCTTCAACTCCAACCCCGAGGCGCTTCTTGATGACGGAATTATAGACCTCGCTATTATAAAAAAGGTCTCGAGATTTACCTTTATGGGACTGCTTGGCGCATATAAGAAGGGTACCTACCTATCCAACAAGAGAGCTCAGAAATATATCACATATAAAAGAGTTTCTCATTTTAAAATGGAATTTGACGGTCCTATTCCCATCTGCGTTGACGGTGAGATAAAGGGCGCGAAAACCATTGACTTCTCGGTTGAGCGTAAGGCGCTGAACTTCGTAATCCCCAAGGGCTCTGGCATAAGATACTCAAATGAAGCCGACAGTGAGGATGCCAACGAGGCCGTGGCAGACGCGAAGGATACACAGGTTGCAGATGTCAATGAGACTGTGGCAGACGCGAAAGATACACAACTTGCAGATGAAAACGGCATCTTTATGTCAGGCACTACCGAAGAATAGATAATGAATATTTTCCATAACAGACCGCTATCCCTTATACTTTGTATAATAATAAGCGGTCTTTATATTTTTTCTCTTATATCCTCATCCTCGGCCTTACTTCTGTCGATTTTTGTCATATTGACGGCCCTTATATGCCTGTTTATAAAAAGGCTTACAAACAGGCGAAGAATTTGTCTGCTTTTGCTCATTTTTGTGCTGTCGGGCATGCTTTTCCGTCTTTATATAGGGCTTACTCTCGACTCACGCACCGACGATAATATCACGCATTATATGAGCGGTACGGTTACCGAGCTTGAAGCTGACGGCGATGCATTCAGGCTTCGTCTTGATACGCTTGACGGCGAGGGCTCCTCGCTTCTGATTTCCGTAAGCTCACCGAGTGATAAGAGCGTTGAGGTCGGGGATGAGATTGTTGCCGTCGGCAGTCTTAAGCGACTTTACTACGGTGAGCTTACCGATGAAAACCGTTATCTTCTCTCACTCGGTGTATCCGCCGTATGCTATCCCTATGAAATTCGCGTGGAGGGAAGCTCGGGTTATAATCTTCAGTATATCATGAGCCGATGGCGAGGGGCGGTTGCCGAGCGTATTGGCAGTCTTTCGGGTGAGGATGCGGGCGCGTTTTGCACGGGGCTTCTTCTCGGTGACACCTCTTATATGTCGGGCGCAACGACCGTCGCCTTCTCAAGACTTGGTATTACGCATATTCTGGCGCTTAGCGGAACGCACATTACTCTTTTGTCGGTTGCCCTGACTAAACTTTGCGTAAGCCTCGGTGTGCCAAAACGGCTTGAGCGAGTGCTTCTTATTATAATGACTGTCTTCTTTATGGCGCTCGTGGGCTTCCCGTCCTCGGTTATGCGCGCAGGACTTATGGTTATCATATCAACGGTTATGGTAATGCTATCTGGGTATTCCGACAGTATAACCTCGCTTTTCGTAGCGCTTTTTATAATAATTCTTATTGAGCCGTACGCGGTGCTTGATGTAGGACTTCTACTCTCCTTCCTTGCGACCTTCGCAATTCTCGTCTATGCTAATTACCTTAAATCAGAGGATGGGCGCCACAAAGGTATAATTAGTAAAATCAAGCTTCTGCTTATGTTCTCGGTCTTTGCGATTTGCGCAACACAGATCGTCTCTAGTCTGTATTTTGATAAAATAAGCGCTATATCGGCGCTCTCTACCCTCGTTTTCGGCTTGATAACTCAGCTTATAATATATCTGTCGCTGATAACGCTTATCCTTGGCAGTATTTTACCGCTTGGTATTCCCCTAAACTATTTATGCATATTCACAGACACACTCAGTAAATCCGCTTCGCGCGCACCTATACTTGAATACTCGTCAAGGCATCCTGCCGTTTTCGTATTCTCTTTGATTTTGTTTTGTGCTGTGATGTATTTTGCCATAGGAAGGATAAATAAAAGGCGCTCTTATATCATTTCTCTATGCATTGTGTTTGTGATTAGCATCCTCGGCGGTGTGCTCTGTGAAATGCATAACCTTCGGGATGAGGCGCTGATATATCAAAGCGGTGAAAATGACAGAATACTCATCAAGGGCGACGGCGAATGTACGGTAATCGACATAGGTGAGCATAATGTAGGCGACTGCTATGGGGTAATTTCCCTGCTTCGTGAGCAAAAAATCGCATCCATTGACAGCTACTATCTTTTAGGCTACGGCAATGATTGCGATGTTTACTTAAATCGCCTGTTATCTAAAGTGCATATAAAACAGCTTGTGGCGCCCCTTTACTCATACAGTGATGGTGAAAAGGCAGAAATTGACGCGACCTGCAGGCTTTACGGCACCCGCCTTACTCTGCTATGCGAGGACGATATGATAAGCCCCTCGTCCTTCCCCATTATCTTTCACAAGCTACCCGATGCGGGCTCTTCCAGGACAGAGCTTTCTATGTCGATCGGCACCGAGCGCGGGCTGTTCTCTTATATGACACCCGACTATGCGACACAAAGCCCGTATGCCGAGCTTATCATAAGCGAGTCGGATATTATCGCGATAGGCGCCCTTGGCGCATCACATCCGAAATATTATCCCGAGGTAATTACAAGCGAGAAAAAGCGCCTTATTATATCGCTTCCAAGAAGTGTCGGCACCGCGCTTGTGTCCCCGAGTGTAACGGTAGAATACGAGGGTAGCTTCATTATATCCGATTGATCGGTTTGCCAGCTTTCAAGATTTTATAAAAAAGCCGTGCGATAGGTTAAACCTGACCTGTCGCACGGTATTTTACTTTATTTCGCGTAAGAGCCCTCGTCTTTCCCTGAAGTCGGGCATAATGCGCTCGATAAGCGCGTAAAAGCGTCTTGAGTGGTTCATTTCGGCAAGGTGGCAGACCTCGTGAAGGCAGACATACTCTCGCGCAGGCTCGGGGTAAAGCATAATTCTGTATGAAAAATGAATATTCCCGAGGCTTGAGCAGGAGCCAAGCCTGCTCCTTGCCGAGTTTACCGAAATTTTCTTATAGCTTAAGCCGAGAAGCCTCGCATAACGCTCGCAAAGAGGCGTGACATACCGAAGCGCCTTACTTTTAAGCGAAAGTATTTCCTCATCCGAAAGGCTATTCGTCATAGCACAGCGTTTAGCATCACGCTCTTTCGCCCTATCTATCCATTTCTTATGCTTTGAAATAAGACTGTCAATATACTCGCGTGGGGTGCCTATCGGTGCTCTTACGGTAAGGGTACCGTCCTTTATGCGAAGTCCTACCGTTTTTCGCCTTGAATACACTATAACCGTTTTCACATCCGCACCCCCTTTTTCTGTCAAATAGATTTTACCATAATTTTCGCGACTTGTAATGAGCCTATGCTAATGCTCCTGACAGTATCTGTTTTTTTGCCTTCCGCGAGATTTGCCCGCGTAGGTATTTGGCTCAAGCTCACCGTAGAAATAAGGTAGCTCGCTATCCTCGGTATAGATGCCCTCACGCATTTTTCTATAAACATAGCCTCCGTCCTCAACGGTAAGCTCGTAAGGAAAGCTTCGGTCCTCGACCCTGATAAGAGCAATCGGCACAAGGTTCTCCCGAGGACACCTCTTATTAGCAAGCGCCTCTGTGCTTTTATCGTAAAGGACAAGAATATGCCTGTTACACTCACCCGAGGGCTCGGTGCCGGATATAAAGTATTCGCTCATTTCACGGCTACCTCGGCAATCGTACTCACACCTCTGTGACAAAAGCATACCCGAATCGCGGCAGAAGCTGCATTTCTTCAGTCCCTTTAAGGAAAAATGGCGAAGCTTATAGTCGTCAAGGTCAGAAAGAGTTGCCCGATGAATTTCCTTCATTACCGTATCCCATATTTCAAGGTGTCCGACCGAGGTCTTGCCTATCGCTCTGTCCGAGTTTGCATAGCCCATCCATATTCCCGCGGTATAGTAGGGGGTGTAGCCGACAAATACGCGGTCGCGGTCCTCGCCCGAGGTGCCCGTCTTTCCCGCCGTATCGTAGTAATTCTTAAGCGTCAGCGACCTTGCCGTTCCCTCCTTTACTACATTTGTCAGCAGTTGTGTCATAAGTCTTGCGCCCTCGGATGAGAAAATACGCCGAGGCTCGGGCTTATATTCGTATATAGGCACGCCGTCCTTGGTATAAATCGCTATAATTGAGGTAGGCCTCACGCGCACACCCTCGTTTGCAAGCACGGTATACGCCTCTGTAAGCGCCCTCGGTGTTACACCGTAGGTAAGCTGTCCTAACGCAAGGGGTGCTATGGCAAGGTCGGTTTTCCCCTCTTTTCCCTCGGTTAAGGTATCAAAGCCGAAATCCTCCCTTAAGCTCCTGAAGATTTTCTCGGCACCAAGGATTGAATAAAGGCGCATAGCTACCGTATTTTTTGAATATTTCAGCGCATCCCTGACGGTTATAAGCCCAGAGTACTGATTGGGATAGTTCTTCGGGTAGGCGCGTCCGCCGTCAAAGCTTATCGGCACATCGTCAAAAACTGTTGCGGGTATAATTATTTTTCGGTCAATCAGAGGCGCGTAAAGCGCAAGAGGCTTCAGTGCCGAGCCTGGGGTGTGCGGGACAGTCGCGTGATTTACCAGCCTGTCCGAGGTCTTTTTACCGAGCGACCCGATAATACCGAGCAACCTTCCGTTTTGCGAGTCACACACGGTGAAGGATACCTCAAGCCCCGCCTCGCGCTCGGTCTTAAGAAGTCCGTCATTTTCAAAACAGCTCTCAAGCACCGCCTGAATTTTACTGTCTTGCGTCGTGTAAATATGAAGTCCCCCAGAATTCAGTAAAAGACGCGCTCTTGCAGGACTTACATCAAGCTCTCTTGAAATAATTGCTACCGCATCCTCTCTTGCCGTCTCAAAAAACCAATTTGCGTGTCTTTGCTCACCCTCGCGCCGTTTTATGACTGTAAGGGGACTGTTTATCGCGCTCTCATACGCCACATCGTCAATATATCCGCACTCGCGCATACAGAAAAGCACATCGTTTCTTCGCGAAAGACAAGCGCCATAATCCTTGTAGGGATTAAGCCTTGAGGGCGAATTTGTTATTCCGACGAGCATTGCGCACTCGGCAAGCGTCAGCTCGCTTGGCGATTTGTCAAAATAGGTATATGCGCCAGCACCTATGCCGTAGGCGTTCTCGCCCATCGGCACGATATTAATGTAGGCAAGTAAAATCTCGTCCTTACTGTGCCTCTCTTCAATACATATCGCCCTTGCAAGCTCGGTGAATTTTCTCTTCAGAGTGCGCTCGTTTTCTCCGCTTATATTTTTTATAAGCTGTTGAGTTATCGTGGATGCGCCAAATTCTTCGTCAAAATGAAAAAGGTAGTTAAGAAGCGCAAGAGCAGTCCTTTTCACATCGACGCCCTTATGTGAATAGAATTTTCTGTCCTCGGTGGCAATAAATCCCAGCCTTATTGCCTCGGGAATATCCGTAAGGTTGCAGGCAAGGCGCACCTCGTCGCGGTTTATGTCGGTAAATATTAAGCTCGGACTGTATTCTTCGGGCAAGCTATAGGGCCTGTCCGAGCAGTAATATCTCGCCCCACCCTCGCCCGAGGATAAAAACAGCGCCTCATCTAAGGGTGCGTCTACCTTATTTATTTCAATAGCAAAAAGTATTCCGACCGACAAAATCAACAATGCAAGTGAAATTAAAGCGCTGAGAAATACCCGTCGAAGGGCGCGTTTTCCTTTTCCCTTACTACTCATAAAAAAATCCTCCGTCAGTAAAGTCTTTTGACAGAGGATAAAAAATAATGTATTTAATTTTTTTGAAATAATGGAAAATTTAATAATCGACGCGGTTAAGATACAGTCCCTCCGCGGGCGCCGTTCTTCCCGCCAGACTTCTTTTTTGCGATGCGATAATTTCGGAAATATCCGAGGGTGAAAATCTGCCGTGAGCGCACTCAACGAGAGTGCCTACGATAATCCTCACCATATTGTAAAGAAAGCCGTCAGCACAGATTTTTATTATAATCTCATCCCCCGAGCGCTCAATATCAAGATATCTTATCTCACGCACAAAATCGCACGCATCACTTCCGCTTGACATAAAGGCACGAAAATCGTGGCTTCCCAAAAATTCCCTTGCACACTCACGCATACGCATAAGCCCCTCATCGTCAATAAGCCTCGGATAATGCCATACACGCCCCTGTAAAAACGGGCTTGGGATTTTAGTATTGAGTATGCGATACAGATATTCCTTTGACCTGCAATCGTAACGAGGATGAAAGTCATCAGAACACTCTTTTGCGAAAAAAAGGGATATATCTTCGGGCAGAAATGGAATTAACGCTATCGGAAGCTTCTCCGCGGGAAGCCTTGACGAGGGTGCGTCACACACTACGGCAAGGGCGTTTGCATGCACCCCCGCATCCGTTCTCGACGAGGCCGTAACCGTAGCATCAGCCCCCAGCACCTCTCTTACGGCAGAGGTAAGCTCACCCTGTACGGTGCGTAAATCGGGCTGAAGCTGATAGCCCGAAAAGCCCGTCCCCAGGTAGGATACAAGACAGAAATATCTCATAGGCACCTCTAAATTTTATAAAAGAGAATTCTCATAGCCTCGCCGAGGGCGGAAAGCTCAGCGCTCTTTACCGAAAGAAGGATAAGCCCCGCAAAGAGCAAAGCCCCGACTGTGAGCCAGAGAATATCGCGCAGGCGGTATTTCAGCTTATTCATTTTAGTACGCCCGACATCGCCTCTGTAGCATCTGCATTCCATTGCGACCGCAAGCTCCTCGGCACGCTTGAATGAGGATACGAAAAGCGGTACTAATATCGGTATCAATGCGCGCGCACGCTTGATAATACTTCCCTCCGTGAAATTAGCGCCTCTTGATTTCTGCGCGTTCATAATAGTTTCGGTTTCCTCAATAAGCGTAGGTATAAAGCGAAGGGCTATCGTCATCATCATAGCGAAAAGATGCACAGGCACCTTGATAAGCTTTAAGGGCGAAAGCAGGCTCTCAAGCCCGTCGGTAAGCGCTATGGGCGAGGTCGTATAGGTAAGAAGCACGCTTGAGCCGACGATAAGCATAATTACCCTGTATGCCATAAAGAAGGCTCTTATAATTCCCTCTTTATATACGGCGAAGATAAGGAAGCTGAAAAGAGGCTCGCCCTCTCCGCTTGTAAGAAGGATATTGATTATCATTGTGAATATAAGCACTATGACGATAGGCTTAATACCCTTAAGAATAACCCTCATTGATATGCGCGATGCCAAAATCAGGGAAAGAGTTATCAGCGTGTAGAGAATAAACGCCATAGGCGTATTAAGAAGAAACACGCCTATGATGTAAAGAAGCGAAAGAAGAAGCTTTGTTCTTGGGTCAAGTCGGTGAAGGATAGAGCTACCAGGGAAAAACTGACCGAGAGTAATATCTGAAATCACTGTGCGTTACCTCCTATATAGCGAAGTATTGCATCACGCACATCCTCTACGGTATAAAGAGCCCCCGAAAGCACTATTCCCGCCTGTATAAGCCCCTGTGCGAGCTTCGTAATCTCAGGGGTATCAAGTCCCACCGCGTCAAGCTCGTCAGGGTGGCTGAATACCTCGTCGACGGTACCCTGCATAAAGACCTTGGCATCCTTCATTACCACAACATTATCACAGTAGCTTGCCATATCCTCCATAGAATGGCTGACGAGTATCAGCGTTATTCCGCGCTCTCTTACATATCTCGTAAGTCCGCCGAGAATTTCACGTCTGCCTCTCGGGTCAAGACCGGCGGCAGGCTCGTCAAGCACCAAAACCTCGGGGCGCATAGCGATAATACCCGCAATAGCAACCCTGCGCTTTTGTCCGCCCGAAAGCTCAAAGGGGGATTTTGAAAGAAGCGCCTCGTCAAGCCCGACAAAGGCAATAGCCTCACGCACGCGCAGGTCTATTTCACCCGCGTCAAGACCGAGATTTTTCGGGCCGAAGGCAATATCGCTGTAAACAGTCTCGTCAAAAAGCTGATATTCGGGGTACTGCATAACAAGCCCCACTCGCCTGCGTATATCCGTAATCTTCTTCGGTCTTGCCCATATGTCCTCGCCGTCAAGATATACCTTGCCCTCAGTCGGCCTGTAAAGACCGTTCAGCAGGTTGACAAGCGTTGACTTTCCCGAGCCTGTGTGACCGATAAGACAGGTAATCTTCCCTGCCTCGAAGCTACACGAAACCCCATCTAAGGCGCGTCTTTCAAAGGGCGTTCCCTTACTGTATATAAAGCTTACGCCCTCAATTCTGATTTTTTCCATTACCTATCACCTCCCGAAAGAAGTCTGATAAGCAAATCCCTACACCCTTCGGGTGTAATTGCGTTTGAATTTATTACAAGCCCCGCCTCGCGAAGCGCGTGGATAAGCTCTGCCGACTGCGGTGCCTCAAGCCCCACCTCGTGAAGAAGCGGTACATTTGAAAAGACCTCGTCGGGCGTGCCGTCAAGAAGCGTTTTTCCGTCATTTATTACAACGATACGGTCGGCTCTTGCCGCCTCGTCCATATAGTGGGTGATATTTATTACGGTAATTCCGTCCTCGCGGTTAAGCCTCTCCATAATAGCAAGCACATCCCGTCTGCCGATGGGGTCGAGCATCGCGGTTGCTTCGTCGAATATGATAATATCGGGGTGCATAGCGATAATTCCCGCTATCGCAACGCGTTGCTTCTGACCGCCCGAGAGCTTATGAGGTGCGTGCCTCTTATAGTCCTGCATACCGACGAGCGACAGCGCATCGTCAACCCTTTTTCTTATCTCATCACTCGGGATGCCGAGGTTTTCAGGGCCGAACGCTACATCCTCCTCAACCACCGTGGCAACGAGCTGATTATCGGGATTTTGAAAGACCATCCCTACTCGACGCCTGAGCTCGTACTGAGCGTCCTCACCGAGCGTCTCATCCGTAATATCGGTGCCGTCTATATATATTTTTCCCGATTTTGGGGTGAGTATCATGCTTATAAGCTTTGCAAGGGTCGACTTGCCCGAGCCGTTGTGACCGAGGATAGCAAGGTATTCACCGCGCGAAATATTAAGCGAAACACCGTCAAGGGCGGGATGAAAAACAGGAATAGCGCTCTCCCCCGTATCCTCGTAGATGTATGAAAGATTTTCACATCTTATGAAGTAATCGTTCATTAAAAAAATGCCTCTTTGTGAATTATAGTCGTTTTTTATCTTTGTTTTTCCCGAACACCGCGCGTACGGTTGAGCCACAGGGCAACGCAAGTCCGCCATCCCCCACGGGAAGCCCGAGTTCATCCGCAACAGAGCTTCCCGTGTAGGTGTCGAGAAGCCTTAAATCAACTATGTACTTCATAGTCGAGGGAGAAAGCCCCGTGGTGTAGGAATTTAAAAGAAAGAAGATAGGATCGTCCGAAAGGACCTGCTTTGTAAGGGCTACAAATTCGTCAATAGCGTCCTCTATCTTCCACACCTCGCCCGTAGGGCCTCTGCCGTACGAGGGCGGGTCCATTATAATTCCGTCATACTTATTTCCGCGCCTTATCTCACGCTCGATAAACTTTTTGCAGTCGTCAACTATGTATCTTATAGGTGCCTCGGAAAGACCCGACAGCCTCGCGTTTTCCTTCGCCTGCGCAACCATACCGCGCGAGGCATCCACGTGCACAACCGACGCGCCTGCCTTAGCGCACGCAACGGTAGCACCGCCTGTGTACGCGAAAAGATTAAGCACGCGCACAGGACGGCCTGCCCCCTCGATAAGCTCACGGCAGAAATCCCAGTTTACCGCCTGCTCGGGGAAAATTCCCGTATGCTTAAAGCCCATAGGCTTGATAAGGAAGGTAAGGTCACGGTAGCCGACGGTCCAGCTTTCGGGCAGTCGGTTCTCACCCCAGGCGCCACCGCCCGATTTTGACCTCTTGTAATGCGCATCCGCCCTTTGCCACAGCGGGGATCTCCTCTCGCTTTTCCATATTACCTGAGGGTCGGGGCGCACCAGCGTATAGCTACCCCATCTCTCAAGCTTTTCACCGCTTGAGGTATCTATGATTTTATAATCCTGCCATTTATCCGAAATCCACATAGAAATCCTGCCTTATGTGCGTTTGTTGAAGTACTGTCCCATAGCCGAGCCCGAGCTTTGCGCGTGACAGAGGGCTATTGCCACGGCATCCGCCGTATCGTCGGGCTTCGGTGGCTTGGGAAGCTTAAGGATCGAGGTAACCATTGCGATAACCTGATGCTTTTCCGCCTTTCCGTAGCCGACCACCGCGCTCTTTACCTGAAGGGGGGTATATTCGTATATCCTCACCCCCGCCTTGTGCGCGGTAAGAAGTATCACTCCCCTAGCCTCGGCAACCGCGATAGCCGTCGTGCTGTTGGTATTGAAGAAAAGCTCCTCAATAGCAACCTCCTCGGGCTTATATTTTTCAATTATCTCTGCCAGGTCCTCTTCTATCATTACCAGGCGCTTTTCAATATCGGTGTGCGCGGGGGTGGTGATAGCGCCGTAGGCTATCGGTCTCGTATTACCCCGCACTGCCTCAAGCACCGCCCAGCCCACTATAGCAAGCCCAGGGTCTATTCCAAGTATAATCATATTTCACCTAAAATATTTTATTAAATTATATTGTAACACAATAAGCGCTCTTTGTCAACCTTAATAATTTTCACTCAGGACAAATAATATTCGGCAAGGATGAATAATCCGAGATTAAGAGAAAAAGCATGCCTGGTGTACAAAAAGTTATCCATCTTTTTTCTTTTCTATTTACTTTTTGGCTTTTCTGTGCTATAATTGAGAAGAAAAGAAAAAAGGATGATTTATTATGTATTATTATCTTCAGGGCAATGTCGCGCATCTTGAGCTTGGCACTTGCGTTATTGACTGTGGCGGCGTTGGCTATAAGCTTACTATAACGGGCGGTGCCTACGAGGCTCTTTCATCCTCGGTCGGCAAGACGGCTAAGGTTTTTACGCATCTTGCGGTAAGAGAGGACGGAATTGAGCTTTTCGGATTTATCAGCGAGGATGAGAGAAACTGCTTTTTAAGCCTTATCGGCGTAAGCGGTGTCGGCCCCAAGGCTGCTGTAAGCATTCTGAGTGCGATGAGACCGTCAGAGCTTGTCTCGGCTATCGCGACCGAGAATACCAAGCAGATAGCAAAGGCTCAGGGCATCGGAGGCAAGACCGCGGCAAGGATCATTCTTGAGCTTAAGGATAAAATAGCGACCGATGTAGGCCCAATTTCCGCCACCGCCTCGCATCCGAGCCTAACTCACGGCAACACAGGCGAGCTTGCGGATGCGATCGAGGGACTTATAGCGCTCGGCTATGATAAGCGCGATATTAACGCAAGGCTTGCGGGGCTTGATATAAACGGGCTGAATTCGGGACAGATAATCCAGCTTTTCTTTAAGAAAATGAACTGATAATGGGTACGGTATGATTAACGAAGTAAACGAATTTGATTTTGAAAACCGAATAGTTTCCAATGAGTACAGCGAGGAAAACGATGCCGAGGTTGAGCTTAGCCTACGCCCGAGGGTGCTTGATGAGTACATAGGACAGGATGTGGCAAAGGCTAATCTAAAGGTGTATATTGAGAGCGCTAAACTTCGCGGCGACTCGCTTGACCACGTGCTGCTTTACGGCCCCCCTGGTCTCGGTAAGACAACTCTTGCCTCGATTATCGCAAACGAGATGGGGACGAATATTCGCGTAACATCAGGTCCCGCGCTTGAAAAGCCTGGCGACCTTGCCTCAATTCTCTCAAATCTTGCGCGCGGGGATGTGCTTTTCATTGATGAAATTCACCGTATGCCGAGGACGGTTGAGGAAATTCTCTATCCCGCTATGGAGGATTACAAAATAGACCTGATACTCGGCAAGGGCCCAAGCGCGAGAACGATTGAGCTTGCGATACCTAGATTCACCCTTATCGGTGCTACTACCAGGGCAGGACAGCTCACCACACCCTTGCGCGACCGCTTCGGAGTTCTGCTTCGTCTTGAGCTTTATTCCACCGAGGATCTTGCCAAAATAGTAAATCGCTCGGCTAAAATTCTTGATATACAGATTACCGAGGACGGTGCCTTGGGTATCGCCTCACGCTCACGCGGTACACCGAGAATAGCAAACCGACTTCTTAAAAGAGTACGCGATTTCGCGCTTGTGCGCGGTGACGGCATTATTACCGACGATATCGCAAGGCACGCGTTGGCAGCCCTTGAGATTGACGAGCTTGGACTTGACAACACCGACCGAAGAATGCTCAAGGCTATTATAGAATTCTACTCGGGCGGACCTGTCGGCGTTGAGACGCTTGCGGCAACCATAGGCGAGGAGGTAATCACCATTGAGGATGTCTACGAGCCGTACCTTATGCAGATAGGCTTCCTTGCGAGAACACCCCGCGGAAGGGTTGCGACAAAGCTTGCGTACGACCACCTCAAAATACCGTACGGAAGGTTTTAAATCTATTTATCGCCATTTATTTTAGGGCAGATTTCAAATTAAACGCTAAAAAAACGCATTACAAACAGAAAGAGCAAGAGTAAAAGGAAATAATGAAGTGAACCCAAAAGTTTAGACAAAAATTAAATATTAAGTTGTTTGCGAATGAGCTCGGTATTGCACTGGGCTCATTCCTTTTAGTTTTAGAGAAATTCTTTCGTTGTTGTAGTAATGTATGTATTCTTCCAACT
>JAGBIF010000034.1 GCA_017935065.1 Clostridia bacterium | reverse complement strand
GGGTAGCCTTTATGAGGAAATCAAAACCGACGTATACGCCTTCTGCCTGTCAAGGGCACAGAACGTAGAGGATGCCGAGGACGTCTGCGAGGATACCTTCGTCAGGATTTATAAATACGCAAGGCTATACACGCCGAAGGGCAAGCCTATGGCGTGGGTATTTACGGTCGCGCAGAATATCTTAAAGCGGCACAAGGCGATAAAGGCAAGGCATATAAGCTATGACGATGCGATTGCCGACACCGCGGATGATACGCAGGGGATAGAGGACAGCCTTGCCGACAGCAGCTTTTTAAAATGGCTGATAAGCTCGCTTGACGAGCTTTCGCGAAGCGTTCTTGTAATGCACGCGGTATCGGGACTTAAGCACAGAGAAATAGCTAAAATACTTGATATGCCGCTTGCAACCGTGCTGTCAAAATACAACCGAGCGATAAAGAAGCTCAGAAAATTAGCCGAGGAAGGAGGTAAGCCCGATGAAGGAAATTGAAAAATTAATAAAGCGGGAGTTTGAGGAAAAAACGCCCGATATGAAAGAGAAAATTCTCGCCCGCGCTAAGTGTGAGGAGCAGCTTTCCCCCGATGCTATGGCCCCCGCCTCGCTTGCGGTGGCATCACCTAAAAGGCGCTTTAGCATAACCAAGCTCGCTTCGCTTGCCGCAATGCTATTTATCGTGTTTACCGTAGGCATTTTGCTCGGCAACTACGTAGGACTTCCGACAGGCGACGGTGAGTACGCCAGCCTGTATTTCGACGTAAACCCAAGCATCGAGCTTACCGTCAGCGAGGATGGGACGGTTGGCGAGCTTCTTTTGCTCAACGACGATGCAAAAGCGGCGCTTTCTGATCTTAAGCTTTCGGGTGTTGAGCTGAATACCGCAATTCACGCGGTGATAGGCGCGCTTTATATGAACGGCTACCTTCAGGACGGCACAGACTCAATACTTGTCAGCGCCAAGACACCGTCAGAGCGCTTTGACGGACTTCTGAATACCGCCGTTAGCGAGGTTAACTCAATTATGAGCCGCGCAAATATAGCCTGCTCGCTCGTCGCTCAGGAGCTGAAGGGCGATGAAACAACCGAAACGCAGGCAGATGAAAACGGTGTCAGCCTCGGCAAGATGTCGCTCGTGAATAAAATAGTTGAGAGCATTGAGGATTACACCGATGCCGATGCCTCAACTCTTGCGGGAATGTCGATAAAGGAGCTTAATCACCTCTACAATTCCGCGGAAAAGCCCGACAAGGAGGATGAGGGCGACAGAGAGGATGACTTCTTTGAGATAATCGGCTCTCAAAAGCCTGACTACATTGATAAATCGGATGCCCTTGAGCTCGTTCTTGATCTGCTCGGTATTGATGAGGATGCCACGGAGAATGAGAGAATATATGCCATCCACGGTATGACGCAGAACGGTCCGCGCCTCGTGTATAAGGTGAGCTTCATATACGGGGATACGCACTACGAATACGAGGTGGATTGCATCAGCGCTGAAATCACCCTTAAAGGCACTACCGAGTGGGATACGCCTACAGCAGGCGGACCGCCCACCGGGCAGGGAGGCGGCAGGGGAGACAAGGACCAAAAAGAGGACCGCCCCGACAAAAATGATTTCCCAGGTCTTGAGGATATCTTTCCAGGAATGTAAATATAAGAGGACAGAGAATGAAAACATTCTCTGTCCTCTTATGCCGTGTCCTAAATCCGCGAACGCGGTATATCATCAACCGCAAGGTTGCATATCATCACAGCCCAGCTGTGCATATCACCAACCGTAAGGTTGCATCTCACCTTTACACCAAAAGCTTCGCCACAAGCTCCGCAAACTCCGCGGGATTTTCTACCGAGACACCGTTTATAAGCGATGCTATGGAGTAGAGAACCTTCGCATACTCCGAAAGCTTATCCTTATCCGAGAAGTAAAGCGATATAAGGCGCTCGGCTATAGGATGATTGTGATTGATTTCCATTACCACGCTGGCACTCGGTGCGCCGTCCTGGTTAGGCATTTTGCGAAGCACCTTTTCCATCTCAACCGAAAGCTCGCCCTCGCTTGAAAGGCATACGGGATACTTGGTAAGGTTTGCCGAGAACTTGACCGAGGCGACCTTGCCGATTTTCTCTTTGATGAAGCCGAGCATTTCCTCGTTTGCCTTCGTCATTTCCTCGGCCTTTGCCTTTGCCTCGCCGTCAGCAAGGTCAACCTGCTCTGCCGTAACGTTCTTGAATTCAAAATCACCGTACTTGCCTATGGCACGGAGTGTGAACTCGTCAACGTCGTCGGTAAGATACAGCACCTCAAGACCGCGCGATAGTGCGGCATCCACCTGAGGGAGCATTGCTATTTTCTCGGCGCTCTCACCCGAGGCGTAATAAATAACCTTCTGTCCCTCGGGCACTCGCTCGGTGTATTCCTTAAGCGTAGCGTACTTGCCTTCCTTAGAGGTCTTGAACATAAGCAGGTCGCAAAGAGTGTCCTTGTGCATACCGAAATCGGAATACGCACCGAACTTGAGCTGAATACCAAAGGCGTCAAAGAACGCCTCGTATGCCTCTCTGTCACCGTCGCGCATAGACTCAAGCTCGCTCTTTATCTTTTTCTCGATAGCCTTTGCTATTGCGCGCAGCTGTCTGTCGTGCTGGAGCATTTCTCTTGAAATGTTGAGCGAGAGGTCCTGAGAGTCGACAAGACCCTTGACAAATCCGAAGTAATCGGGAAGCAGGTCCTGACATCTCTCGGTTATCATAACACCGCTGGAGTAAAGCTCGAGGCCCTTTTCATAATCCTTGGTATAGTAATTGTATGGCGCGTGCTTCGGAATAAAGAGAAGCGCCTCAAATGAGGTAAGTCCCTCGGATTTTTGGGTAATTACACGTGCGGGCGCCTCGTAATCGTAATACTTCTCGCTATAAAAGGCGTTGTATTCATCGTCGCTGACCTCACCCTTGGCACGCTTCCATATAGGCACCATGCTGTTAAGCGTCTCGGTGTGCGTTTTGGTGATATATTCCGAGCTGCCTTCCTCTTTAGGCTCCTCTCTTGTGATTTCCATCTTGATGGGGTAGCGGATATAGTCGGAGTATTTCTTTACAAGCGCGCGAAGTCTGTATTCCTCAAGAAACTCGGAGTACTTCTCGTCCTCGGTGTCGGGCTTGATATACAGTACGATTTTTGTACCGAAGCTTTCCTTATCGCACACGTCGATAGTGTAGCCGTCAGCGCCCTCGGATTCCCACTTGTACGCACACTCTGTACCGAAGGGCTTTGAATATACGGTAATTTTGTCAGCGACCATAAATGCCGAGTAAAAGCCTACGCCAAACTGTCCGATAACGTCAACGTCCTCTGCGCTCTCATTGTCGCGCTTGAACTCAAATGAGCCGCTCTTGGCAATAGTACCGAGATTGTTTTCAAGCTCCTCCTGCGTCATACCGCAGCCGTTGTCGGATATTGTAAGCGTGCGCGCCGCCTTGTCCGCCTCGAGCCAGATTGCATAGTCACCCTTTGTGAGCGTTACGCTGCTGTCGGTGAGTGAACGGAAATATAGCTTATCAATAGCGTCTGAGGCGTTGGAAATAAGCTCTCTTAAAAAGATTTCCTTGTGTGTGTAGATGGAGTTGATCATCATGTCAAGGAGCTTTTTCGATTCGGTTTTAAATTGCTTCTTTTTCATTTTTTCTTCCTTTTTAATTTCTTTATTAGCATAAAACATATGCGTAAGACCTGTCGACAGAGGGGATTTTTCTAGAAAAAAAGCACCCTGCTATGACAAAATCCAACACTTTTAGCACTCGCGCTTTGTGAGTGCTAACTCATTATATCAAATGTTTAAAGGAATGTCAATAGGCTATATATGATTTAATAAATAATAGGATAAAAGTTCATATTTTAAGCCACTTTGTGACGGAATAAGATATTTTTTAAAAGTGTGCAAAAAAAGTTTAAAAATACTATTGACAAATCAAAAATAATAATGTATAATACATAGGCACGCAAAATTCGAGACTGTTTTTGCGTAGCACTTGCTCCTTGAAAATTGAACAACAAAAGAAATTTCTGAACGAGCACTGAAAAGTGCGAAGGAAATCTCGACAATAACTTTGAAACTCAAACAAAGTAAAGAAAGTCAAGAGAAAAGCTCTAAAGATATTAGTGGGTGAGGGTAGACCTTGCCCGTTAAGATACAAATTTTTTAGAGAGTTTGATC
>JAGBIF010000033.1 GCA_017935065.1 Clostridia bacterium | reverse complement strand
TCTTCATCAGAGTAATTCTTTCCGCAGTTTGAGCAGAACCAATACTCTATATTTCCATCTGTAGTACAGCCCGCCTCTACCCTTGCGTGATGTGTAAGGCTATGACCTGTCTTTTCAAGTACAACATCAGTCACCGCTGCAGTAGCATCTTCATCAGAGTAATTCTTTCCGCAGTTTGAGCAGAACCAATACTCTATATTTCCATCTGTAGTACAGCCCGCCTCTACCCTTGCGTGATGTGTAAGGCTGTGTCCTGTCTTTCCAAGTACAACGTCATCAACTACCGTAATAGCATCTTCATCAAAGTAATTCTTTCCGCAGTTCGAACAAGACCAATGCTCTGTATTACCATCGGTAGTGCAGCCCGCCTCAACCCTCGCATGATAAGTAAGACTGTGTCCCGTCTTTTCAAGTACAACGTTATCAACTACTGTAGTAGCGACTTCGTCTGAATAGTTATTACCACAGTTAGAGCAAGACCAATATTCCACGTTTCCGTCGGTTGTGCAAGTTTCCTCAACTTCTGTGTGATGAGTAAGACTATGCTCGGTTGCAACAATAACTATGTTTTCTAATATGGTCGCTGCACGCGAATCGGAATACTTGTTTTTGCAATTTGTACAATACCAATGCTCAACGCTACCATCAGTCGTACAGCCCGGTTCGACTTTCACGCGATGGATAAGACTGTGCCCTGTTTTGCTTGAAGTTACATCAGAAATCTCGTTAGTTCCCCTAGAATCCAAAAACGTTTTGTAGCATACAGAACACGCCCAATGTGCAACACGTCCAGACTCGCTACACGTAGGCGCAATAGAATTGTAAAAAACAAGTGTGTGGGAAGGAATGATTTTAGTGTCAGGAAGAATATATTTACAGCCTGAATCAGCGAAACATATTCCACAACTGGTACATTCCCAATGCTCTATATTTCCGTATTCGGTGCAAGTAGCCTCTCTTCTTTCACGCATTTCAACCGTATGCCCAATGCTTGAAATGACAATGTTATCAATTTCAGTCATTGCAGTGTTGTCAGTGAAATTCTTATCACATTCGGTACAATGCCAATACTCAACATTGCCCGACTTAATACACTGTGCTTCTTTTCTATCCACATGCTCTAGGCTATGATCACACCTAGTGTCAACAATTTGACACGCACTAAGTGATAGCAAGCAAATAACAAGCATAAGAAGCGCCGCCAGCAAAAATATTACCCTACTATTTTTCATTTTGTCCTCCTCCAATTTCATACACTAAATAAAAAAGTGCGCTCGCAAAGCGAACGCACCCCCATTAAAGCACTCCACATTGCTGCGACACAATTTCTTTCATTATCTTGATTGGAACAAGTATGTGAAAAAGAGGAAGTACTAAAAATGGCATAGTACACCCTTGTTCCTAATCAAAATATGAAATTATGTCGCACGAACATTCTAGCACAAAGAAAAATATTTGTCAATACACATGTTACATTAAATTATTACTCTATAAAAATATATAAACAAGGAGCCGAGGGCAAAAAGCCCCAAGCCCGTAGCAAAAGAAGCGCGAAGAAGTAAATAATTAAGCAAAAAACGGGAATTAGCGAGAGCGCTCGGTCAAGAGCATCGCGTTAGTTCCCGTTTTTTATAACCTAATTTCATTTATAAGCCGTAGGGCGGTGCCTTGGTGCCGCCGTGTACGCATAGCACACAGTACGGCGCGAGGACCTGATCAATTAATTAGCAACGCTATTATCCCCAAGCACCGAGAAAGGCTCGGTGCCTGGGTGCTTTTTTCGTTATTTTTCGGTAATCACGACGGCGGAAAAGGCGTTTGCTACCCTGGCGGTGGCAATGGCGCTTACCCTCTCACCGTTTAAATTTTTGATATTGGAAACCGTTACGCTCTCGGGCAGATACAGCTTATTCGTCTTATCGTCTGGGGGATTTTTACTGCTATCGGCACCGCTGATATCAAAGATATACACATCAAGCGCGCTACCCTCGACGGTCAGACCGTCTACGGTAAGATTTCTTATCATATAATTGGGAAGTCCGTTGTAAAAGCTTCGCCAGGTGCCGTCGATAATAGCCCTGATACCGCTTCCCATTCTGCAGCTCTTAATAACAACGTCACCGTCAAATACACTGTTGTAGTCGCTACGAAGATGAATGAACGCCCCCTCGCTGATACGGTAAACGTCCTCAATATACAGCTTACCGCCACCCGTGACGAGAATACCGAAGCCGAGCGTAGAGCGCGTTATCCTCGCATTGTGAAGTCCCTGATGCGCGTCAAACCTATCCAGGTAGCATTCGTCCATAACGACGTTACGGCAGAAATTACTTCCCATAACACCGTGATACATAAATCTGTTGGTAATGGTCTCTCCCGTCGCCTCGTTTTCGTACTGTACTACCTTATGGAATTTGAGATCAATGCAAAAGCTCGCGGTGATATCATAGCTCCCCATCTCGTTGCGCGAGCTTCCCTGATAGAAGGAATACGCCTGATGTCCCTTGACGGTACAGCCTTCCATCGTGCTGCCATAGCAGCTATTGAAGCTGAAGAAGCCTCTGTATGGCACACCGTAGGATTTATCGTCACCCCATTTTTCAATAATACCGTCACCGTCTCTGTCAATTTCAACGGTCATATCCTCACCGACGATATCGTGCTTTATGTTGTAAAGCGTGCTGTTCGATCGCTTAACTGATATACCTCGCGAATAATAGCAGTAGTTGTTCTCGTAATCGGGCGTGTCTGCCTTGGGATCAGGTACTACGGTGGTGATAGTGCCGTTGCCGATGCGGATAGGCTTATCGTCAATAGAGAAGACCGTAACCGAGGTGACGGTGCCGTAATCGTACTGAATGGGTGTAGAGGGATCTACGTTTCCGTCTCTGTCAACGAGAATTACCTCGCTCTTGTTTTCACCGCTGTTGGAATTCACCCCGTAGCGCATATAAATTTTTTCGTACGAGCTTTCAATTTTAATCATACAGGGCTCATCAAAGCTCATACCGATATTAGTCTGCCCCCTCGATATAGCCAAGCCCTCGGGCACTGTCAGACTTCTTACGGCGGATAAGTCGGAGACTACCGTAAAGACGTTAACCTCGCGTAAGCTCTTATCATTCCATTTTATCACGCTATCGTCAAATACAAGCTCCGCACCGTTCCAATCAGTATCGGTTTTTATATTGATAGTCCTGTAAAGAGAGCCGATATAGTAGACGGCACCCTCCTTTCCCTCTACGGGCAATCCGAAGCGGTTGGCATCCTCGTGAGCGGCGCGTATAGCGGAAGAATCGTCGGTCCTGCCGTCACCTGCCGCGCCGTAATCCTCGTAGCGGATAACGCTGACGTATCTTTCAATATCAAGGCATTTCGGGCACATAACAGCGCACCCTCCGCCGTCGGGTATAGCCCTAAGTCCGTATGAATGCACTAGTGCCGAGGTTGTGTATTCGCGTGAATAATCGCACGTGCGGCACTCCTCCCTCATAAGCCCCTCGACACCGCACGCGGCACTCCTGAGCGTAATAACCCTGAGGTCGTGGGCTTTGCTTGCCCGAACCTCCGTTTCACGGGTGGCGCCGCAGAGACTGCAGGTATGACGGACAGTACCGATTTCATCCGTGCCGCAGGTAGCCGCCTTAAGGACCTCCTGCTTCTCCCATACGTGAATACAATCGCCCTCACCGTCCTGTGAAAGGGCATCGCACGAGGAAAGTATGGGAGCAACGAGGGCTAAAGCCGTTATCAGCAGTAGCGCCAGTCTGAGCCTGCTTGCTTTCATTACGAACTCCTTTAGTAGTTTTATAGTCTCTATTCACCGATTGCCGAGAGAAGCTCGGTTATCTCGGCATAGGTGGTGGCGGTGTTGAGGGCACCGCGCAGGGCGCTGGCACCCTTCATGCCCTTGAAGTAGAGGGCGAGCTGCTTTCTTGATTCAAGCACCGCGGTATGCTCACCCTTAAGCTCTATCGCAAGCGAAAGCTGACGAAGCGCGGTCGTCATTTTTGTTTCAAGCGTTATCTCGCTTTTGGCATTTCCGTCAAGTGCCGACTTGATCTCGGCAAAGACGAAGGGATTGCCGATGGCGGCTCTGCCTACCATAATTGCGTCGGCTCCCGTGCGCGAAAGTATGCGAAGCGCGCTTTCACCGTCTACCACGTCTCCGCTTGCAATCAGGGGAATATGTAAAGCAGACTTTACCTCTGCTATACTAAGAAGGTCGCTTTCGCCACTATACATCTGTGCTCTTGTTCTGCCGTGGACGGTGATAAAATCAGCGCCCGCGCTCTCTGCGGCAAGCGCGCACTCAACGGCATTCTTGTGCGCATCGTCGACACCGAGGCGCATTTTCACAGAGAGAGGCAGGTCGGTTGCCGAGCGTGTGCTTTTAACTATATCATAAATAAGGCTTGGATTTTTCGTAAGGGCAGAGCCCTCACCGTTTTGGAAGATCTTATTTACGGGACAGCCCATATTGATGTCTATACCGACAGGCTTTATCTCGGCGGTAGCCAGAAGCGCTTCGGTGGCATATGCCAGAGTATCGGGCTCGCTTCCGAATAGCTGAAGGATGCAGTCGCCCTCTCTTTCATCTATGCGGGAAAGCGTAAGGGTCTTTTTGTCACCGTATCTTACCGCCTTGGCGCTTACCATTTCGGTAAAGGTAAGGTCGGCGCCCCACTCGCGCGAGATAATACGCATAGCGCTGTCGGTAAACCCTGCCATAGGCGCAAGACATACTCTTACCGCCCTTTTATTTATCATCACGCTCATAGGCCCTACTCCTTACATTTTTTTAATCTACTCTGCCACGGCAGGCGCACAGTTTTTATTATCGGCAAGCGCCTTAAGTCGCTTTCTCACTCTTACCTCGGCAATAACTCTTATCACCGCCATAGCGACTATTGAGAGCGACCAGGATATAGGGTAGCTCATCATAAGCCCCGTCGGAGTGTTGAACATATCCATCGGGAAAAATGCGAATATCCAGAGAATTCTCACACCGCAAATTCCTATAATATTTACTAGCATCGGCGATATTGAGTAGCCGATACCGCGAAGCGAGCCTGACATAACATCAAGTATTCCGCAAAGGAAGAAGGTGTTTAAGAGAAGCGTGATAATGTCCATCGTTATCGCGATTACCGCCTCCTTGTTCTGCGCGTCCTTACTTATGTAGAGCATTATAAGCTCTTCTCCGAAGAAAAGCTCAAGCTGGGTTATCGCAACGCCTATGACCAAAACCTGAAGCAGAGCAAGCAGAAGCACCCGCCTTACTCTGTCGTGCTTTCCCGCGCCGAAGTTCTGGCCTGTGAAGGTGAGGGCCGCCTGTGTAAAGGCGTTCATTACCGTCAGGCTTATCGCGTCAATATTATTCGCAATTGTATTAGCAAGCACCGCGTCGGGTGTCGGGAAGCTGTTCATCGCGGACGTAATAAATACATTGGATATTGAGAACATACAGCCCTGTATTCCCGCGGGAATACCAAACCTGAGTATCGCGAGCAGGCTCGCCTTATGGAAGCGAAGCTCGCGCGGGCGGAAGCCGTAGCACTCGGTGCGCCTTATATAAAGCACGAGCATAACCGCCAGCGCCGATGCATACTGTGAAATAATAGTAGCAAGCGCAACGCCCGCTACCGACATATGAAGGGTGATAACGAAAAAGAGGTTGAGCGCGACATTCAGAATGCCCGAGGTGCCGAGTATTATAAGCGGTGTCTTGGAATCCCCCACCGAGCGAAGCACCGAGCCGCCGAAGTTATACACACTGCTTGCGGGAATACCGACACAGATTATTCTGAAGTACAGCACCGCGTTATCAAGCACCTCAGCCTTGGTACCCATGAGGGTAAGCACAGGCTCGGATATAATAAGTCCTATAAGCATTACCGCAACACCCGCCACGCCCGAGAAGGAAAGCGCGGTATGCACGGTTTTTGACACGGCACCGTAGTCCTTGGCACCGTAGCGCTGCGCCACCACGACACCCGTTCCTGCCGCGACACCCAAAAGAAGGTTAAGCACGAGGTTTGTAAGAGATGAGGTCGAGCCTACTGCCGCAAGCGCGTAATCGTCTCCCGAGAACTGACCTACCACGATGTTGTCTGCCATATTGTAGGCTATCTGCAAAACGCCCGTCAGCATTATCGGCAGGGCGAAAAGCAGCATTCGCAAAAACATCGGTCCTTCGGTAAAGTCCTTTTTTAAAGCTTTGTTCATTTTAAATTTTTTTGCCTCCAAAAGCGCAAGGCTTTTTATATTACACAAAGTATTATAGCACGCGCGAGATTAAAATTCAACTGTATTTTTGGGGTAAATTATCTTACTGTATCATTTTGTGATACAAAGCGAGAAAAGCTATTGACTGTGAAAAAATTCCTATGTATAATAGTCTCACAAAGCAAAAGGCGCCCGATGAAGAGGGGCACTATCACACCAAAGAAATGAGAGGAAAAAGATTATGAAAATTTGTCACATGGAAGCTATGAAGGAAATCAAGGCGCTCGAGGAGGAAAAGGAAAGAATTCTTGAGCGTGAGAGCGACACCAGCACCGTCTCCTACAAGGAAACCGAGACTAAGGTCCTAAACGGCTATTCCTACGCCGAGACACGCAAGCGTATTGATGAGATCGACACCAAGATCCGCAAGATCAGGTCGGCTCTCGCATATGCGAACTGTACGGTTAAGCTTGAGGGCTTTGATATCACCATCGGTGAGGGCCTTGTGCTTCTTTCACAGCTTAACGGCGAGTACTCGCGCCTTTCCTATATGGCGAGACATCAGCAGCTCACAAGAAGAATTACCCCCGTCGGTATTCTTGAGTACACCGAGTGTCTCTACAATGTCGAAGAGGTCACCGAGGCGGCGCGTGCGCTCAAGAGCCGTATCAGCTCGCTTCAGGTCGCTATCGACAGAGCAAATCTCATCAATATGATAGAGGTCTGATGCGGTAAAGCTCTAAAAAATTTTCCCGTTATACCCTTGCCACCCTTTGCTATTTATAGCGCATAAATGATTGAGAATTCGGTTTATTGCTTATCGGTTGTCGGTTATCGGTTGTGTTATAGTAGGTTCGGTTTATTGTTAATGTGTTTTAATGGTTCAAAAGCCTTTTCTTTTTGGCATCGGTATAAGAAAACTTTCCCCCGCCGAAGGAAGTAACGGGTTATACTTCGAGGGGCTGTCTCAAATGCTCACATTTGAGACAGCCCCTTTTTGCCGTTATACGAGTTAAAGCTAAATCATTTTACGCCTTTTTCTTTTTTATAAGGTACCCTACGCCTATTCTTACAAGGTGAACGGCTACCGCGCAAAGCACCGTTACGCCGAGAAGCGGCATAAGCGTGCCGAGTGAGTTTATTGCGGGCATTATCTCCCACAGGTCACCGAGAAGCAGCACCGAGCCGACGAGAGCTACGGCAAGAAGCACGGTAACTATAGCCACAACGCCTACGCGCCATTTAGTATAGGGTATGCAGATAAAGATAAGGTTTACAAATCCCGCAAGCGTCAGTGTCAGCATACAGAGCGCGCTGACGAGGGCGGAATCGGTTATCACACCCGCACGCGACATAATGAGAATAGTGCATACGGGGATAAGCATTGAGATTGCGTTCGGAATACTCTTGATAAGCACCGTCTTGATAAACGAGCCCTCGATACGCTTATTGTTAGGCTCAACGGTAAGGGCGAGTGACGCAAGACCGATGATAATAAGCTCAATGAGATTGAGATGCTTTGCCTCGAGCGGATAGCCTATGTGAACTATAACCGCAAATATCGAAAGCACTATCGTGAGCATAGTCTTCATAAGGAAAAGCACGCTTGACATTCTTACATTGTTTATAGCGCGCCTGCCCTCTCTTACGACGTCGGGAAGCGTTCCGAAATCACTCTCAAGAAGAACTATCTTGGATACCTTTCTCGCGACGTCCGAGCCGTCTGCCATTGCGATAGAGCAATCCGCCTCACGAAGGGCGAGAGTATCGTTTACACCGTCACCCGTCATAGCAACCGTATGTCCCGCGCGCTTGAAGGCCTTGACTAAAAGCACCTTCTGCTCGGGGCTTACTCTGCCGTAGATGTCGTAATCGTTTGCGACCGC
Source organism: Clostridia bacterium (assembly GCA_017935065.1). GTDB lineage: Bacteria > Bacillota > Clostridia > Oscillospirales > CAG-272 > UBA1740. The sequence goes on along the minus strand of JAGBIF010000033.1, from coordinate 54,764 downwards.
AAGAAGCTCGTCGTCACTAAGCGCCTCACAGGAAAGGTACTTATCCGCGCCGAGAATACCCACGCGCTTTGCAATGGTTGATACCGTAAGGGCATTGTCGCCCGAAATTACCTTAACTCTTACGCCCTGCTCTTGGAACTTGCGTATGGTCTGCTCGGCGTTGGGGCGAATTCTGTCCGCTATGGCGATAAGGGCAATCGCCTCTCCCTCGGTAGTGAGGTCGGTCTGCCTTACGAGAAGAAGAACTCGCTCACCCTGAGCGGCGTGATAGGAAATCCTATCCTCAAGTGCCTCGCTTATGGGGCATTTTACGAAGTGGGGGGCGCCTATCGCGTAGGTGCCTACACCCTCTATTGACACCGCGGAATACTTACGCGCCGACGAGAAGGGTATCTTGTCGAGTATTTTGCAGTCGGTGTTCGTGCCGAAGCGCTCGATAAGGGCGCGGGAGGTCGCGTTTATGCTGCTCTCGCTTCCCTCGATGTACGCCATTATATTTTTTATATCCTCCTCGGTACTGTCGCCAAGGCACTCAACCTCTGTAACCGTCATGGTGCCGTCGGTGATGGTACCCGTCTTATCAAGGCAGACGACGTCGGCGGACGCGAGCATCTCGATGGAATACATATCCTGAACGAGGGTTTTCTTCTTGGCAAGAAGTATTACCGAGAGCGTGAGCGTCAGGGTGATAAGAAGATATATACCCGAGGGTATCATACCTATTATAGCACCGCTGGTCTTCTGAATGGTCTCCGCGATTGCCGTCGAGCCCTCGGGAATAGCAATTCCGCCCTCGTTTATTACGAACCAGTTGCTGATAGCGACGATTACGGTCATCGGTATCATAAAAATACCTATGTACTTAACCAGGTTGTTAAGGTCGCGGAAAAGGTTTGACTGAGGCGCCCTGAAGCTCTTTGCCGCGCGCTCTATTTTCGTGACATAGTTATCCTTGCCCACCGCGGTAACCTTGACGTAGATACCGCCCGACACGAGATAGGAGCCCGCAAGCACGCGGTCGCCCTCCGACTTCCTGATTGCATCCGACTCACCCGTGAGCATTGACTCATTTGCCTCGGCAAGTCCCTCTACCACAACGCCGTCTGACAGCACCTGTCTGCCCATCTCAACGTACATAACGTCGCCAAGCACTATCTCATTCGCGGGTATCTCAATCAGCTCCCCATCTCTTACCACGCTTGCGCGGGGCTCGGTGGTAACCGATAGCTTGTCAACCACGCGCTTTGCGCGCATCTCCTGCACGATAGCTATAACCGCGTTGGGTATTACAACCGCAAGGAAGCCGAGGTTGTCGAAGCTTCCAAACGAAATAAGGATCACCGCGACCACCGTCCATACCAGGTTAAAGAAGGTAAGAAGGTTGTCTATTATAATCCTTCCGTAGCTTTTACCGCTTTTGATGTCCGACACGTTGACACGTCCCTCTGAGGTGAGCCTTTCGACCTCAGCGGTGGTAAGTCCTGTCGGCAGGGCACGATTTTCTTTTTCCATAATATTTACCGCCGTATTCTTAAAATTACAATAAATATTTTAACAAAGTAAGCCTCGCTTGTCAATAATGAAACCAAACTTAAATAACAATTTTTAGAAAATACGCGCGCAGTCATTGATTAGCCTCGTTTTTTGTAGTATAATGGTTATATCAAAAAAGAAAGGAATTTAAAAATTATGTTTTTTGAAGAAGCAACCGCACCCGCGGGTGAGGTGCAGTTCGTTGACGTACAGTCCGTCGTGGATAAGGTAATCGACTGGGTGATGTCGGTAGGTGTGAGGCTCGTTATCGCATTTATCATAATGTTCGTCTCCTTTAAGGTTATAAACCTCATCTCGCGCAGAATAGAAAGGCGCGCAAACGATGCAAGGGCCGACAAGACCATTATGAAAACTCTTGCATATCTTACCAAAATAGGACTTAAGGTGCTGGTGGTTATCTGCCTTGTCGGATACGTCGGCATTGACACCTCGGGGCTTACCGCCCTCGTCGTTTCCTTCGGTGCCTGCATAGGTCTTGCGGTAAACGGCGCACTCTCAAACCTTGCGGGCGGTGTACTTATCATACTCACAAGACCCTTTAAGCTCGACGATTATATCGAGGCTCAGGGCTACTCGGGCACGGTCGTTGATATTCATATCACAACGACGAAGCTACGCACCCCCGACAACAAGGTAATCTATATACCCAACGGCCCTCTTGCGACGGGCAATATCGTAAATTACTCGGTAATGGACACAAGGCGTGTCGACTTTACCTTCTCGGTAGCCTACGGAAGCGACGTTGAGCAGGCGAAAAAAATCATCCGTGAGATAATCGAGGGACACGAGCTTGTGCTTAAGGACCCCGAGGTTTTCGTAAGGCTCACAAATCAGGGTGACAGCGCGCTTGACATCACCGCCCGCGCATGGGTGAAGAGCGGTGACTACTGGACGGTAAACTTCGACGTGATTGAGGCGGTTACCGACAGATTTGAGAAGGAAGGAATAGAAATCCCCTTCAATCAGCTCGACGTTCGCGTAAGACAGGATTGATACAATACTGTGTATTGCTTCCGTTTTGCTTTGGCGGATGCCATACAGCGATAATGCTGATTTCATCATACCGCTAATGACGGTATGGAGGGAGACGCGCGCGGGGTGGCAAAAAGCAACAAGTAAAAGAAGGAAGAATTTCCCGACGGGTGAAATTCTTCCTTCTTCTTTTTTTATATTCTGTGATTAAAGCGGAAAATTCTGTCAATAATGATGCTTGACAGGGCTAGTCAACCGTTGCGGGGGCGGTGCTCACGGACTTGTCGGCCGTAGCTTCGCTGTCTGTATCGGCAGAGCCCTCACCGCCTTTGGCGCCTTCGCCCTCGCCCACAGTGCCGTCACCGTCATCGTCTGCCTCTCTTTGACGCTTACCTACCTCGTCTACCGCCTCCATCTGCGCTCTTTCCTCCTCCGAGGCATCCGAGTGCTTTATCGGCTTCCATTCAACCCTCTTGAACATAGCCACGAATGCGGCGGGGATAAGGCTGAAAATAAAGAACGGGAAGGTAAAGGCGTACAGCACCTTTTTATACCACTTGGCACGAATGTGCCGCCACTCGGTGATAGTGCAGACGAGCGACTGCGTAAAGAGCAGAAGATATGCGCCAAGCACCATAAGAAGCGTCGAGGTGATAGTCTCAATAGGATCATAGCCCGCGATAAGAAGCGCCGTAACACCGATAATGTTTACAAAGCAGGCAAGAATTGAAATAACGTATGCGGGGAAAATTGACATAGTCATATCATAGCTTGCGACAAATTTTTTCGAGAAAATACCCTTGATAAGTCCGCCACAATGCTTGATGAAGGCCTGCATACCGCCCTTGCACCATCTTACTCTCTGGTGCCACGCCTGAACGAAGCCCGTAACCTGCTCGTCATAGAAGCGCGCGTCCTCGCAATAGCCGAAGCGAATTCCCTTAACCACGCTGTCACAGGTAAACTCATAATCCTCGGTGAGGGTGTGATAGGGCCAGCCGTCGTTTTGCTTTTTGATATTGTTTGAGAAAAGGAAGCCCGTACCCGAGACCTGAGGGCAGGCACCGATGCGGAAGCGTGAGCCGTTAAGATACTTTGACTCTCTTATGAACCAAAGCCCCGTACCGCTTGAGAGCCAGTTGTCACCATAGTTCTTTGAATTACGGTAGGTGGTGATTACCTCGTAGCCGTCCGAGAAGGTCTTGTTTATCTCGGTGATAAAGTTTTTAGTAAGGATATTATCGGCATCAAATACGATAAAGGCATCAAATGCATCGGGGCCGAGGTCCTCGTCGAGCCTGTGAAGCACGAAGTTCAGCGCGTAGCCCTTGCCGACCTCTTCGGTATTAAATCTCTCGTAAACGAGAGCGCCTCTCTGCCTTGCGACCTCGGCAGTCTTATCGGTGCAGTTGTCGGCAACCACTACCACCGTGACCAGCTCCGACGGATAATCCTGCTGGGCAATAGAGTCGATAAGCGTGCCGATAACCGCCTCCTCATTTCTTGCCGAGATAAGTATGGCGTACTTGTGAGGTACGGTGGGCTTGTGCTTCGGCATTTTGATGATGAAGGGAATAAAGAGATACATAACCTGGAAGAAATAGCACATAACGAAGAGTATTCCCAGGCAGAAGTTAGTTATATTAAGTATATCGAGGAGCATAGAGCTTCTCCTTTTCTTCCGATTTATTCTTCAGATTTACAAAACATTTTCGAAAAAACGGTACGGTAAAGCACCGCCTTATATATAATATACACTATTCCTTCAAAAAAATAAAGAGGAATTTTCAATAATTAATAAAAATTTATAAAAGCGTCGTGTAAATATTTCGGGAAACTTAACACTATGCAAGAAAAAATTCAATTTAGGTATTGAAAAATGGTAAAAAATAGTTTATAATAACATAAAGAGGTACAGTCAGAGAGATGAAAGAGACAAGAAAGGCAGGTTTTTCGGGTTGAGTAGAAAGAAGATTAATGAGAAATTTCTCAATTCATATATGGAGCTTGACAGAATTCTTTGCGATAAGCTCGGTGTATCCACGGGTGGCGTGACCGAGTATATCAACCGTCTTAGCAATACTCGCTTTGCGCCAAGACGCGACGAGGTGCTTCCTATGCTCGTAAAATACAGAAACATAAGGAACGTATTCGCGCACGAGCCAGGCGCTCTCAAGAAGAACGATGACCTTACCAAGAACGACCTTAAGTGGATAAAGAAATTTACCCGCGACCTCGAGAAGAAGAAGGATCCTATCTCTGCCTACCTCAAGAAGGCACGCAGATTTGCAAGACACAGAAGAATAAGAAGATATATCATCGCGGGTGCTGTAGTTCTTGCTCTGTTCGTTGCGGTAATCGTCTACTTCGCACTTAAATAATTTTGAATAATAAAATATCACGAGCGCCATCGGTATTAACCGACACCGAAGGCGCTCGTTTTTTACTGTCAGATTTTTCTTAAGGGAATTCTATCAAGCGGTGTGATGCCGAGCGTATCAAGGAAGGCGCGCGTGCTTGCGATTTCTTTCTCTATATACACTCTCTCGGGCGTGTGAGCATCAATGCCTATCACACAGTCAGCGCCGAGCGCGGCGGCGCGTTCCCAGAAGCCTACCCTCGGGTAGTGCCTGCCTCTTGAGTGACCGAAGGCATTTACCTCAAGCGGTACGCCGTATTTCTTCGAAGCAAGGATAAGTCGGTCTGCCTCGGCGAGGTAGAGCCTCTCATCCCCCGAAAAGAAGAAGCAGTCGGGGTGCGCGACATAGGAAATAAGCCCTGTGCTCATAGCCTCTATAACCGTATCGGTGTAGGCAGAAAGCCCCTCGGCAGAGTCGGTCTCGTGATAGGAATTAAAGGATGTGGGAAGCGTCTCGTCATCGGTAAAATGCTGACCTAAAAGGAGGTACTCGATCCCCGCCGACCTGTAGTAGGCGATATCCTCATTGAACGTAGGCCTGTATAGCTCGTATTCAAGACCGAGCCCGATATTGATATAGTCGCGGTATTTGTGCCGAAGCGAAAGCACCGTGTCGGCATACTCGGGAAGCTGCTCCTCCCTCATACGGATGGGCGATACGTAGCCGTCCGAAAAGTGATGTGGCGCGTGACAGGAAAAGCCAAAGAACAGAAGTCCCGCCGAGATTGCCTCCCTTACGTATTCCTCGGGTGTGCCGAAGGCGTGCTGACACAGAGGTGTGTGGTTGTGATAGCTGTATTTCATTTTTTATCCGTATTCGTCTGAAGCCTCTGTGAGTCCGCAAGAAAGAACACGCTGTCAATAATGCTCTTGTGGTAGGGTATGAAGCTTCCGTCCTCTATCATTTTCATAATTTCATCCCGCGTAGCATAAGCCGCGTCCATAACCTCGCTTTCCTGAAGCGTAAGCTCGCAAAGCGGGTAATCGGCGCGTATGATATACACGTCAACGAAGCCCTGACCTATTGAATAGGTTACCTTCGGTCTTTCGTGCGAGAGGTCGTATTTAATTCCAAGCTCCTCAAAAAGCTCACGCTCTATGGCGCGCTGCGAATCCTCACCCGCTATGGCCGAGCCGCCGCAGGATATATCCCAGAGCCCTGGCCAGCCGTCCTTATCGAGCGCGCGCCTCTGAACCAGCATTCTTCCGTCGCTTCCTATAATGCAAAGGCAGACTATTATACGGTACTTCCCCTCGGGTACCTTCTCGCCTCTTATCATCGTCTTGCCGATCGGCTGTCTTTTCTCGTTATACAAATCCCAGATTTCCAAATCAAAGACCTCTTATATGTAATGTATTGTTTTCAATTTCCCCTGTTTACTGAAGAACGTATATCTCGGGGTGATATGCGCAAAGATAGGATGCCGCATAAACGGTAATGCCGTTATACTGTCTGTCATCGGCGGACATAAAGCCGATAGCGTCCGCGATAAGTCCTTTACCCTGGAGCACTGACTGCGTTGTGCCTCTTGAGAGAACATCAGCGTTTTCCTTACAGCGCTTAAGGGTATTTATCAGCATCTGCGCAATGCCGACGAGGCACTCAATATTCTTCTCATGCTCACCCGTATGGTGAATAAATCCGCTCGCAAGACCGATGGGCGTGACAAACGCAACCTCGGCAACCGTCTCGTCAAGAAGCCCCTTGCACACCGACACGACGTCCTCTACCGTATAGAAATAAATCGGGGTGTATACCATAGTAAGCTTGTACTCGGCGCCGCTCGGTATTTCGCAGACGTCAATATAGACGTGGTGGCACTCGGGATCCCCCTCGCTTTCCCTCGCGTATTTTTTAGGCAGCATAAAGAAGGGGTGTCCGCCCTCATTCTGATGCACCTTGTCATAACCGTCAATTCCCGCCTCGCGTAGCGCCTCGGACAGAAGCCTTACCTCGGGGATTTCACTTTCGCTTGCTAAATATACCTTTTCCATAAGCATTACCTCTCTGTTTTATTCCTCTATTATTTTAGCACACACGCGCGGCAAATTCAAGATGCGCGGTGTATTATTTTTTGATATAAGCAAAGAGTAAGTAATTTTGCGCGAGCGCTTGATTTGCGCCCCTGTATATGCTACAATAGAAGAAAAAAGGGGGTAGGCTTTTTTGCAAAAACGACTTAACGAGGGTACTATAGTATACCAGATATATCCGAGAAGCTTTCAGGACTCGGACGGTGACGGAATAGGCGATATAAGAGGTATAATATCAAGGCTTGATTATCTCAGAGAGCTTGGTATCAACGCAATATGGCTAAGCCCCATATACAAAAGCCCCGATGACGATAACGGCTACGATATCTCCGACTACTGCGCGATACAGCCGCACTTCGGCACGCTTCAAGACTTTGACGAGCTTGTTGCCGAGGCAAAGGCGCGCGGTATAGATATCATAATGGACCTCGTCATCAATCACACCTCGGATGAGCACGAATGGTTCAGGCGCGCTCTTGCGGGCGAGGAAAAATACCGCGATTACTATATCATAAGAAAAGGTAAGCCCGACGGCTCGCTTCCCAACAACTGGGGCAACTTCTTTGCCGAGTGCCCCTGGACAAGGCTCGGGGATGGCGACGAGTATTATCTGCACCTCTTTTCAAAAAAGCAGCCCGACCTCAACTTCAAAAACCCCGCCGTCATAGAGGAAATAAAAGGGATAATGAAATTCTGGCTTGACCGCGGTGTGGCGGGCTTCCGCTGTGACGTGATAAATGTCATATACAAAAACACCCTTGATGACGGAAGGCGGTCGTTTATCCTCACGGGTAAGGAGCATTACCTCTCTACCGACGGCTGTCACGAAATACTGAAGGAGCTGAGGCGCGAATGCATCGAGCCGTACGGCGCGTGGACGGTAGGCGAGACGGTGTTCGTCGACGAAAGCAGCGCAAGGCGGCTTACCGACGGCGAGCTTGATATGGTATTCACCTTCGAGCATATGGAGGTCGACCAGATAATAGTCAAGTGGTTTAAGAAGAAGCTTCGTCCGGGGAGGTTGATGCGAACGCTCACCAAGTGGCAAAGGGTGCTTCCCCACGGTGCTATATATTTTGAAAACCACGATCAGCCAAGATTTATATCAAGGCTCGTCGGGGCCGCGGGGCATCATAGGGCGGCATCAAAGCTTGTCGGTGCGCTAACCCTTACCCTCGGCGGCACACCCTTTATCTATGAGGGACAGGAGATAGGCATGACGGGTGGCGACTTCAAGTCACTTGACGAAATTCAGGATATTGAGAGCCACAACGTCTACGCCCTCGCAAAAAAGCTTCATATCCCGAGGCGTATGCGAATGAAAATGATCTCGCGCACCTCAAGGGACAACGCAAGATGCCCGATGCAGTGGACGGCTGAGGCAGGCGCGGGCTTTACAAGCGGTACACCCTGGCTCAAGATAAATCCCAATCACAGGCATATCAATGTTGAGGCACAGATTGAGGACAGCGACAGCGTGCTTAGCTTCTACAAAAAAATGATTGAGCTGAGAAGGACACACCCCGCGCTCTGCCGCGGAAGCTTCACCTCGCTTTACGAGAGTGACAAAATCTACGCCTACCAAAGATGCGTGACAAGCGAGCAGGGGCTCGGCATACACAGCGTCTTTGAAACGATTGTGGTGCTTCTCAACTTCACGAATAAGACCGTAAGGCTTCCCAGGGCTCTTATGAAATACGCAGAGCGTGAGCCTATTATTTCGTCGACGGGCGGCAAGGGTGACAGGCTTATGCCGTTTGAGGCAAGACTTGTATATGGGGATATAATACTATGACAAAGAGAAACAACCGCTTTTGCTTCGGGCTTGGTACACTCGGGCGCGACGCGGTATACACGCTCATTTCAATGTACCTTATCACCTACCTCACCGAGACGGTAGGCCTCGGAAATGCCGAGCTTGCTATAATCGGCGGACTTATGGTGATATTCCGCATATTTGATGCGATCAATGACCCGATTATGGGAACAATTGTTGACAACACAAGGACAAAATACGGAAAGTTCAAGCCGTGGATAATCTTCGGCTCTATCACATCGGGTATTCTTACTATACTTCTTTTCTGCGACTTCGGTCTTTCGGGCGGATGGTATATCGCGCTCTTTGCGGTGTGCTACCTGCTCTGGGGTATGGCGTACACCACGAACGATATCTCCTACTGGTCGATGATGCCCGCGATAACCAAGGACAGGCGGCTTCGCGAGGGCATCGGAGCCGTCGCGAGGATATGCGCGAATATCGGTATGTTTGCGGTGGTGGTGCTTTACACTATGGTGCCCGACCTCATCCCCCTGCCGCCAAAGTCTGCCTATCTCGTCTTTGCAGTAATACTCGTGCTTCTGATGTGGGGCTTCCAGCTCTTCACTATATTCGGTGTAAGAGAGGAGCGCGGACAGACGGTGGCGACGGGCGAGCGCACCACCCTACGCGGTATGGTAAGGGTGCTTCTCGGAAACGATCAGCTTATGGTGTCGGCGGTTGCTATGGCGCTATTTATGATTGGCTACTGCACCACTACATCCTTCGGTGTCTACTACTTCAAGTACGCCTACGGTGACGAGGGCACCTACACGCTCTTCGCGGCGGTGCTTGGCGTAGCACAGCTTACGGCGCTCTCGATATTCCCTCTTTTCTCAAAGCGCTTTACGCGCAGGCAGCTTTATTTCGGCTCGATGATAACGGTGGTTGCTTCCTATATTCTGTTCTTCCTCTCGTTTGAAAACCTCGCCCTCATCGTAATATCGGGGCTTGCCCTGTTCTTCGCGCAGGCATTTATACAGCTTCTTATGCTTCTCTTTATTGCCGATGCGGTAGAGTACGGCGAGTGGAAGCTCGGACGCCGAAACGAGAGCGTATCCTTTGCGGTACAGCCGTTTATTAACAAGCTTGGCGGTGCGGTAGGCACGGGCGTGGTTACGGTAACGCTCATAATCTCGGGAATAAATCCCATATCACAGAAGCTTGCGGGCCTTGAGGATGCTCTTGCAAAGGCAACCGACCCTGCCGAGATAGCCTCGCTTATGGCCGAGATAGATGCCACCCTTGCCTCGGTCGGCTCATCATCGGTATGGATAATGAAGTGCGCGATGATGATACTTCCTCTTATCTGTATTCTGGCAGGCTTTCTTATCTGGCGCAAATTCTTCAAGATCGACGAGGCGACATACGAAAATATAATTAAGGAGCTTGACACGCGCCGCTTAGCGGCAGAGGATACCGCAGAGACTGTATCGGATACAAGGGCCAGGGAGAGCGTGTCAACGGATGGGGGTAAAAATGATTAAGGCAGTTTTGTTTGATTTCTTTGGCGTAATCTCCGACGAGGTTGCACCGCCTTGGTTCTCTCGCTACTTTAACGAGGCTGATGCCGTACGGCTTAAGGCGCAGATTTTTGAGCGCGCCGACCTCGGTCTTATCAGCGAGGACGAAACCTATGCCGAGATGTCCGAGATAAGCGGTATTCCTAAGGAAAGAATTCGCGAGGAATTTTATTCGCTCGTAAAAATCAACCGTGAGCTTGTAGAGTATATAAAGAGCTTAAGGGAAAAATATAAGGTTTATCTTCTCTCAAACGCCCCCGAGGGCTTTCTTCGTCGCGTGCTCCAGGAAAATGACCTATATCCCCTCTTTGACGGACTGTTTATATCCTGCGAGATAGGGCTTAAAAAGCCCTCAGGAGCATACTACGTTTACGCGCTTAAGAATATCGGTATCCGCCCCGAAGAGGCATTCTTCACCGACGATAACCCCGAGAATATCAGCGCCGCGCGAGCGATTGGTATAAACGCAGAAGTTTTCACAGGCACACGGTCGCTGAAGCGCGCCCTTCTTGCCCACGGGATAAGGTAAGGTGGCACACGCCGCCCCCGAAGGGACGGGGCGTATCGTAACGAAAATGCCAACGCGGTGCGGAAGTGTAGAAAAAGACTCTCTCAAATGACTGTCGCATTTGAGAGAGCCTTTTTATTGTGGATAATGAATGATGAATAATGAATAATTAAGGTTGAATTTCACGGGCGTGAAATTCAACCTTATTGTGTCTTGTTTGCAGCTTTGGTAATTTTTAGGGACATTTTTCACTTTCTTTGGCCTTTTTCGGTCTTACCAAATGTGACGCGTCCTTAATCTTTTATCCTACTCCTCGCTGCACTTGACGAATTTTTCTCTGATAAATCTCGTTAGCGTGTAAAGACCTATCACGGCGCATATTATAAATATCGGGGCGTAGGTCATAAGATATCTCGCGCGCGCCTCGAACAGCGCCTCAAACAGCGCAAGACCGATAAGCGACAGAACGAGAAGCGAAGCCTCAAGACCGTTTTTGCCCTTATTCCTTTTAATATAAAGCACCGCCGTACCGCTGAAGATGAGAACGGCAAGCCAGATTGCCTGCATAGAATCCTCAAACAGTCTGTAATTATCTCCGTCGTTATAGTAAAGCGATCTGAGCCACGGCGCTACCGAGGCGTTCGGCTCGGGTAAAACCTCGTCATAGAAGCGCCCCTCTACTCCCCAGGCGAAGCTTCCGTCGCCAAAGTTTGCGAGGCTCTTGCGCACCGTATGATTGACAAGACCGAAAAAGCCCATTTCCTGTATGCGCTCAAACGCTACTCTCATATTTTCCCTATCCCGCTCTGCCTTCGTATCAAACGACATAGAGAATAAAATATCGCTGTCCAGATAACCGCCGTACGTCTTGCCGTTCATTCCCATCATAAAGATATGCGCAGCACCCATCTCTCTTTCCTCGTCAAGCTTGATTGAGGTCTGTGTCGAGCAAAATACCGAAAAGGCGGCAGCGGCAATTACGAGCACCAGAACGCAGGCGACGATATTTGTCAGCCCCTTTTTCAGCAGCTTCAAATCCTTTCTTCTCAAAAAAGCCGTCCGAAACACCTCTACTATCACAACCGCGATAAACATTATAACGAGCTGCGGCTTAATTTTGAAGCCAATATAGGAAACGAGCGCGTTCACACCCCAGAGGACCGCGGGTCGCACTCTGCCCCTCGCCCTCGCGGAAAGCTGATAAATTCTGAAAATGAGTATAGGAAATATAATTCCCGTAGAATCCGAGTACGGAATAACCACCCACGGGGACAGTCCTATGAGAAGGAAAAAGACCGCGAAGGCAAGGAGCGATACCGTTTTTCTTTTCGTAAGCTCGTAGCACACGCTGTATACGAGATATGCGCACACTGCAAAGAGCATACACTGAAACGCAATTATCGCGAATACACCCTCATTTTCGGGAAGTATACCGACCGCATTATTTACCTTAAGAATAAAGGAATACAGGAAGGTTATAAGAAGATTGTTGGGATAAGAGGTAAAGTACTGTTCATTCGCCACTCCGCCCTGCGACATGCTTACGGCAGAATCGAACACCATCCCAGCGTCCCAGCCTGTCAGGAAATATATGTTCCTCGCAATATAGAGCTGAACGAGAAATAGCGCGGCAGCCAGGACAATGACGAAGCCTCTGCTGACGAATTTATCAAGCGCACGCTCAAGCCTTTTTCCGTATCTTATGGCAACGAATACGGTTGCCGAAATAAAAACGAGATCTATAAGAAAGACGACCGCGTTCGGAAGGGTAAAATGCTTTTTGCAATAATACTCTATAAAGCTCGGCAATATTAAAACGCAAAGTCCAATAAACAGAACAATGCCTGCCCATAGGTAGGCAATACTCTTTTTCATTAAGTCAATTACCTTCATCGTCACTTTCCTTTCGGGATATAAAAATTTTTTCACTTTACAGTTCAGCGCCTGTAAACGGCGGGCTCATACGGCTTTTACACGGGAAGTCCCGCGAGGATAAACGCGGATGAAAAACGCACCCTGGCGCCTCGGCTTCTATTTCTTGCTTAAAAGCCTGAAGTCCTTGCCGAGGAAGTGAAGCGTAATGTATTCTCCGCCGACTATTCTTGAGAAAATTCTCGCCTCGTATCTCGTGGCAAGCTCCTCTGCCGAGAGATTGGTTGAAAGAACAGTCGAAAGACCTCGGTTGAGCCTTGTGGTGATGATGTTGTAAAGACAGCTGGTTGAGAACTGAGTATTGAACTCGGTGCCGAGGTCATCCATAATCAGAAGGTCGCACTCAAGATATTTTTCCATAACGGGCTCGCTTACCGTCTGAGGTCTGAACTTCTCCTGCTCAACGGCAGAGATGATGTTTATAACCGAATCGTATATCACGCTGTGACCTGTCTCAATCAGGCGTCTTGCGATGGCGCTTGACATATGCGTTTTACCGACACCCGTCTTGCCCAGCATAAGCAGATTTTTGCCCTTGAACTCGGTATCAAATTTCTCCGCAAAGCTTCGGCAGGCATCAAGCACGCTGCTCATACGCCGTCTTGACTTCTCATCTTCAATAGCATCAAGCCTAAAGCTCTCAAAGGTCTGCTTCTCGATAAGCCGTCCTATGCCCGATGCCTTGATAGTCTCGGTATAGAGAAGCTCCTTCATACAGGTGCAGACATAGATATCAACCGCGCCCGAGTCCTGGCACCTCGGGCAGGTGTACTTGACGTCGGCATAGTCTGCAGGGTAGCCAAGCTCAACGGTAAGCGCGCGGCGCCTCTCGTTAAGCTCGGTGTTGCGCCTCTTGATTGCCTCAACGTCACCGCCCTCACAGGCAGTCCTTAAAATAAGCGGGCCTACCGCGCGAAGCTCGCGCCCTATCTCGGCAAGCTCGGGCGAGAGCGCCTCAAGCTCGGCGCATCTTCTTTCCGACTCGCCTCTCGCCGCGCGTCTTCTGTTATGTATAATTTCCTTAACTCGGTTATAAATCTCGTTAGAATACATTTTGTAAACCTTTCATTACATATTTAAGCTTTCTCTTGCTATGATAGTGGATGAGCATACGCAAGGCTCTCACTATAGCAAAAGTCTGACTTTCGGTTTGCCTTGCTTTGAATTTTCGCAAAACGCAATTCAGCGCGCGTTTTGTCGCCTGTGGCGATACCGAAAATTCGGGTGGGCTTTGGTAGTGGATAAATAGTCTATTCGTCATCCTCATCATCGAAGAAGCCGCTGTTGCGAATTGCGTTTTTAAGCGCCTCCTCGGGGTCAAAATCACCGTACTTCAGCTTGGGCTTTTCCTCACCGCGTCCTCGGGCTGTTGCACTTTTTGCAAGCTCCCTTGACCTGCCGTTATATCGCTTCTCGCAATCGTCGACCGTATGACAGTCGGCACTGTGCCAATCCGAAATAAGCTTATCCATATATTTAAAGCTCAGCTTGCCCGTATTGAGCACCGTGATATCGTAGGCAAGCGAAATGACGGGCAGCGAGTAGGAAAGCTCCTCGGTCCACTTTTTAATAAAAGCGCTCTCGCTTGGGGCGAGCTGCCTGTATATGCCGAGGGCGGCCTTTATCTCGCTCATAACGCGCGAGGTCGACTCGACGTTCTCGATATATTTTGTGAGTGCCTCGACATCGCATATTCCCTTTTCCTTGAGGGCTATCGCGCCCGAGCGAAGCGCTGAGGCACTCTTGAGCCTTCCCATTCTCTCAAGGTGTGACATATAGAGGGCAACGTATTCTGCCGACAGCTCCTGCTTTGACACAAGGTCGGTTATCTGTGAGACCTCGATCGGTCTCAGAGTGCCCTTGCCCGTAAGAAGCCTGAATTCCTCTGGAAGAGACGCAAGCTCTCGGTCTCTTATTATATCCGCGAGCTTACCGCTATCCGACAGGACCTCATCACTCTCAATTTTCGTCTCGGTGAATTCCTCTGTCACACGCGCCTCGTCAAAATCCGAGAGAATGCCCGCCTCGGTAAAGAGGGCTATGCTTGAGACCACTCTTGCCGCCGCGGCGCCCGTGAGCTCTTGAACATCCGCCTTGTCAAACACACCGCCTGTGGCTATGATAGCAAGCAATATCCTCGCCTCGTCCGCGCTTAATTCTCTGATAAGCCCGTCCCCCAGCATTGCCTCCTTATGTATTTTAAAACGAAAATCACTCATCGGCGCCGTCGCCTCCCGCGCCTGTACGCATCGCGTAGGTCAGCTGTAAAAGAGAGTCCCCGAGGTGAACGTTCTCAATAACTACACCTTGAATGCCGTCAAGCTCACTGCTCGCGAAATTCCATATGCCGAGAACACCGCCCCTGGCAAGCGTGTCACAGACGTCCCTTGCCGAATCCTTCGGAACGGTAAGCACACCGATGTCTATTTTCTCACTCTTAAGATATTCGGGAAGCGTCGCAACGTCAAGCACGGGAATTCCGCCGATGCTCTGCCCTATTACCGAATTATCGTTGTCAAAGAGTGCTACGGGTGTGACGCCGCGCCTTTTGAACATATGCGAGGTCGCAAGCGCGCGACCGAGATTACCCGCACCCACTATAACAGCGCGATAGTCCTCGGTGATACCGAGAAGCTCACCGAGCTTTGAGTGAAGATACTTCACGTTGTAGCCGTAGCCCTGCTGACCGAAGCCGCCGAAGCGGTTGAAGTCGGCTCTTATCTGGCTGGCGGTAACGCCCATAAGCCTTGACAGCTCGGCACTCGATATACGAAGCGTGCCTGCCCTCAAAAGCTCGCCTAAAAATCTGTGATATCTCGGAAGCCTTCTGATTATCGCGAGAGGCACCTCATCCTCCTTCTGCATACGCGAGGCAGGACCTCTGCCGAAGGTGCCCTTTACCTTATCTATACTTTCCATTAAACTATTCCGTCAAGAGCCGAGGCGTTGAGACTCGAATCCTGAATGCGTCCCCTTTCGTATTCATAAAAGCCCGCTACGGCAATCATAGCGGCGTTGTCACCGCAAAGCGACCTGTCGGCTACTGTGAGCTTTCGCCTCATTTCCCTCGCAAGCTCGCCAAGCCTTGCGCGAAGATGCGAGTTCGCGGCAACACCGCCCGCGAGGATCATCTCGCAATCGGCGTTTTCCTCATAGGAAAGCGCTTCCTTAAGCTTGGTATATACCGCCTCAACCGCCTCGTAGGTATAGCGCGCGGCAAACTCGGCACGCGGTAGCTCATCGCCTCGCATTTCATAGCGGTGGATGAGATTTATCGCGGCGGTCTTAAGCCCTGAGAAGGAAAAATCAAGCGTGCCGTCACGAAGCGCGGGCGATGGAAGCGCAAGCTCCCCCTGCTTGTATATCTCGCTCTTGCGGAACCTCTTGAAGTAGCCCTCGCCCTCGCCTACCGTTTTTACAAAGCCCTCTCCCGCCAGCGCGTCAAAGCCTGCGCCCGCAGGATAGGGTATGCCTATTATTCTTCCGATCTTATCAAACGCCTCGCCGATAGCATCGTCGCGCGTGGTGCCGATAACCCTGACGTCATTCAGCGAATTCACCCTGTATATTGCGGTATGTCCGCCCGATACGACGAGCGCTATCTGCGGTGCGGCGGGCGCCCTCCCGTCTTTCAGGTATGCCGAGGCAATATGCCCCTTTATGTGGTCTACTCCGACAAGAGGTATGCCGTATCTTACGGCAAGCGCCTTTGCGAAGCTTACCCCGACAAGAAGCGCTCCGATAAGCCCAGGATTTGCCGTAACCGCAACGAGGTCGATATCCCGAAGCGTAACGCCCGCCACATCGAGCGCCTCGTAGGTGATCCTGCTTATCGCCTCGGTGTGGGCGCGCGAGGCTATCTCGGGCACGACCCCGCCGTAAAGACGGTGAATGTCAACCTGACTTGCTACTGTATTCGATTTTATTTTAAAAAGCCCGTCCTCTGCCGACACCACCGCGCAGGCGGTCTCGTCGCAGGAGGATTCAAATGCCAAAATATTCATTAAGGGTTTTTGTCCTTTTTTATTTCTAGTTTATAAGATCCGACCTGTGCGCCTTTACCATAACCACAGCATCGTCCTCGGGGTCCTTATAATACCCCCGTCTTGTTCCGCACTCGGCAAAGCCGAAGGATCTATAAAGATTTCTCGCGGCGGTATTTTTGCTTCTTACCTCAAGAAACAAAACCTCAAGCCCCCGACCAAGCTCGCACTTTCGCATATAGTCAAGCAGGCGGTAGGCGATACCGCGGCGCCTGTGGCTCTCTCTCGTAGCTATTCTGTATATCTCGCCCTCAGGCGCGATAAGCCTGCCTATTATGTAAGAGATTACTCTGCCCCCCTCATCGGTGGCAACGAAGCAGGTGCCCGTCGGCTGACAGATATAGGAAAAGATATCCTTAAGCGAGTAGGGGTGAGAAAAGCATTCCCTCTCAAGCTCTTCAATATGCGGCGCGTCATCGGGTACTGCACGGCGAAAATTCATCAGAGCTTACCTATTATATCACGAAGAAACTCGCGAAGCCCCTCACAGGTCTCGGCATTTTCAAGTCCCTTTACGATATTCGCCTTGAGAAATCCGAGCTTTGAGCCCATATCGTATCTGTCACCCTCAAACATAAGCGCCATAACGCCGTCGCATCTTGCGAGCGTTGCCATAGCATCGGTGAGCTGATATTCACCGCCAGCCCCCGGTGTGAGGCTATCTATTATATCAAAAACCTCGGGTGTGAGCAGAACTCTGCCGAGAATTGAGAGGTTGGAAAATTCCTCGCCCGCCTTCGGCTTCTCTATCATATCGGTGCAGAAGTACACGCCCTCGGTGTCGGTCTCGTCTACCTTGAGCGAGCAGTATTTCTGAAGCTGCTCCTTAGGTACGGGCTTGACACCCACTACGGGCTTGCCCCATCTCTCGTACACCTCGATAAGCTGACGGCAGACGGGTGTCTGTGAGAAGATAATATCGTCACCGTAAAGCACAACGAAGGGCTCGTCCCCAACGAAGCTTCTCGCGCGGCCTACCGCGTGACCGAGGCCCTTTGTCTCCCTTTGGCGAAGGAAGTAGACGTTCGCCATATTCGCAATTTCGCGAAGCCGCATCAGCTCGTCGGTCTTTCCCTTCCTTGAGAGGTTGTCCTCATACTCAATAGAGAGGTCAAAGAAATCCTCCATAGCATCCTTGTCTCGGTTGGTTATGATAAGTATATCGGTGATTCCCGACCTCACTGCCTCCTCAACGAGGTAATAAATCGCAGGAAGGTCAACTATAGGTAGCATTTCCTTGGGAACCGTCTTTGATATCGGAAGCATTCTCGTTCCGAGTCCCGCCGCGGGAATAATTGCCTTTGTGATTTTTTTCATATCCTATTTCTCCTTTTCCTAACCCGTTGTCGCACCTCTTTTTGAGGTGGGTATATTAAGAGCCGAAATATCTTTTTTCAATAGCGAGGCGCAAAATCTCTGCCGCCTGCTCACAGCTGTCCGCCGCTACGGTACAGCCTGCCGCGTGAGTGTGTCCGCCGCCCGAGAACTCAACCGCAAGCGGTGTCACATCAACCTCAACCGAGCGAAGCGAGCCCTTGAACTCGCCCTCGTCGGTCTCCTTTACGATAAAGGAAATCTCCGCGCCCTTAACCGCGCGGACAAGGTCGATCGAGGTCTCAAAATGCTCCATCATAAGTCCGAGACTGTCGCGCTCACGCTTCGAGATATACGAATAAGAAAGCCTGCCGTCCGCGGAAGTCAGAAGCCTGCCGAGTATAACTCCCTCGGCGCGCAGAAGCTTTTCCGACTTCTGCATAAACAGCCTGTGATTTATAGAAACAAAGTCAGCGCCCGCATCAATGAGCTCTGCCGCCGCGCGGTAGGTCGTTGAGGTCGCGCAGGAGTAGGCAAACTGCCCTGTATCCGAGCATATTGCCGCATAGAGCGAGGACGCGAGGCGAGGCGTAAGACTTATAAGACCTCTCTCGCAAAGCTCCTTTACCAAACCGAGCATCACCTCGCCGCCGCTAGACATTCCGCGCACGGTGTATATATCGGCAAAGGGCACCGACACCTCGTGATGGTCTATCATAAGCTCTATTTTCGGAAGCTTGTCTATTATTTTGCCGAGCTGCATAGGGCTCGGAACATCCACCGAGACGGGTGTCAAAAGCCTATACTCGCTCTCGTCTGCCATCTCGCATCCCTCAAGCAGAAAGGCAAGCCTGTCGGGGATCTTATCCGAGCAGGCGTATTTTGCGGCTACTCCGAGCTGGCGGTACACCTCAATAAGCGCCGCACAGCAGCCGACGGTATCTCCGTCGGGCCTGACGTGCATAAGCACAAGCGGTCTTTTTATCTCGAGAAGCCTATCGACGCACTCCCCGAGCGTTATCTCACGAAAGCTACTCACCGTCGTCATCTCCCCCCTTATTTTCCTCATCCTTCCTGCTTATCTCGTCAAGAAGCTTTGCTATTCTCGCGCCGTGAAGCATCGACTGATCAAACACGAAGTGAAGCTCGGGCGTCACGCGAAGATTGAGCGTTGAGGCAAGATGATGGCGCAGAATACCCGCGCATTTTTTAAGTCCGATAAGAGCCTCCCTCTCGTCACCCATGCAGGAGAAATATACCGTAGCGCCCTTAAGGTCGGGAGCTACCTCGGCTCTCGTTATCGATACGAAGTTATCTACCACCTTCGGCTCTCTGACACCGCCAAGCGCGATAGCAAGCTCCTCCTTTACCGCGTCATTTATTCTTCCGCGTCTGTAATTTGCCATTTTATTTTCCCTTTCCGACCGTCCGACTGTCGGTTTCGGTCTTATTCCGTCTTATTTCGTCCGTATTCGTCATCCGAGGCTAGCTGCCTCGGGATTTTTTCATAATGATTTTCGAGAAGTATTCGGCCCCCGCACGCGCGGCGCTTACCGTCCTTATAGAGAGCACATCCCCAAGGGTGCGCTCAAGATGCGAAAAATGCGTGCAGCCGAGAATGAGCGTATCACACCCCGCGAGGTTAAGACCGCTTAAGACAGAGGATAGCCTCTCTCTGCCTCCGTCATCAATGCAAGCGTCACTCATACCGCCCTCGACGAGCCGCACGAGCCCGCCTGCCGCGTAGGTCACCGCCTCGGCACTCGGCATTATACTCAATGCCGTTCTCTCGTAAATTCGGCTTCTCTTGGTTGCCTCGGTGCAAAGCACCGCAATTCTTCCCGTTGCGGTAAGAGAGAGAGCCTCACGCACGGTAGGCTCGATAATCGAGGTGCAAAGCTCTGATAGCTCTCTCGGAATTTTGTCAAGCACCGTGCACGCGGTACAGCACCCGACCAATATTCTGTCCGCCCCCGAAAGAGCAAGTCGCTCGGTGTCGCGCGAAACGAGACGGATAAGCTCACTCTCGCTCCTTTCGCCGTAGGGCGCGTTCTCTCTGTCGGCAAGAAAAACCGTGCTCTCGCGCGGCAGAAGCCTGTGTATTTCACAAAGGGCGCAGAGCCCTCCGAGACCGCTGTCAAATACGCCTATCATAGGGCGCCACCCGTGAGCCTCGAGATAAGCTCTCTGTCCCCGACACCGCACCGCCTCATAAGCTCGCGGTACATGCTCGCATCCGTGAAGCCTGGGAAGCTGTTTATCTCGTTAAAGTAAAGGCTGCCGTCCCTTGACAGAAGAAAGTCAACCCGACAGAGCGAGCGCATCTCGGTAAGCCTTACCAGCCGTCTTGCAAGGTCGTGGCATCTCGCCGCCAGAGAATCGCCTGCCATAGAGCGCGGCGTAACTCTCACTCCCGCCGAGCCCCGATATTTTTTTTCGAAATCGTAAAAGCCGTCGGTGCTTATCCCCGCGGGGCCTACGAACAGCGGCACCTCGCCGTCAAGGAAGGCAACCTCAAGCTCCTCTTTTACATCAATATATTTTTCGATAATTACGCGCGAGTCAAGCTCCGAGGCGGCAGCAAGCGCAGACACAAGCTCGCCCCTATTCCTCGCTATGGCGCAACCGACCGACGAGCCAAGCCCCGAGGGCTTAACGAACACGGGATAGGAAAGGCTCTGCTCCGCAAGCGTCACCGCGCTGTCTATGCTGTAGGCGTGGCGCACTCCGTGAGGCATATCCCCGCCACCGCTCTTATATAGCACGAAGGGCACGGTCGGTATCCCCTCGCTCATAGCAATAAGCTTCGTTACCGCCTTATCCTGGGTTATCGCGCCACCGAGCGTGTCTGCACCGACGAAGCGAAGCCCTGCCGCACCAAGCAGTCCCGCTATCCTGCCGTCCTCACCGAAGTCGCCGTGAAGGGCGGGTATTACGCATCCGACGGATATTATATCACCCATGCAGAGGAAGCCCGACCTGCCCGAGAGCCTTACGGGAAAGGTGGGTATACCGCCCCCCGTGTCATCTCTGCCCGATAAGAAGTCGGCATCCTCACCGAGAATATACATATCCCCCGTGTGAGCTATGAAAACCCGAAGCACCGAAAGACCTAAGCCTCCGAGGATGCCGTAAATCGTTTTTGCCGATAATTTAGAAATTTCTCTCTCGCTTCCGACACCGCCGAAAATAAGCGCCGCGTCGTAGAAGCTAAGGGGTGTAAAAGCTTCCATTCTATCATCTCCACAAGCCTCGGTGCAAATCACACCGTATCTTACGAAAATGATATGAGGGAAATATTTTTTTGCTACCGAGAGCTAATCCTCGTCGGAGCAGTAGGGGTTAGCGTCATCAAAGCGACGAAGTATAAGCACTCTGTTGTGCTGTGCGAAATCCCTTTCAATCTCGTATCTGTAGCCGTATCTCACCGCAAGCATGCCTACCGCCTCCGCCTGGCTCTCGCCTATCTCAAAGGCGATAAATCCGCCCTCGGCAAGAATATCCCCGAGCCTCGGTATCAGCGCGCGGTAAAAGTCAAGCCCGTCCTCACCGCCGACAAACGCCGCCCTCGGCTCATAGTAAAGCTCGGGCTCAAGCTCCCTGTACTCAGAACAGGTCACGTAGGGCGGATTTGAGAGTATCGCGTCAAATTCCCCAAAGGGAAGCTCGCGAAGGACGTCAAGGCAGACAAGCTCGCACCTGCCTGCAACACCGTTTCGCTCGGCATTCCTTTTTGCAACTTCAAGAGCGCTCTCGGATATATCAACGAGAAGCGCGGTTGTTTTTTCGGTCATACGAAGGGTGGATATTCCGACACAGCCCGAGCCCGTGCATAAATCAAGAATTCGCCCGCCGCGCTTTATCTCGCGCGCCGCCGAGGTTACGAGAAGCTCGGTATCGCGCCTCGGAATAAGAACGTCCTCCGTCACAAGATAGCTCTCAAAGCAGAAGTACCACACTCCGAGAATATAGGCAAGCGGCTCTCTTTTTTTCCGTCTTTCTATAATAGGCAAAAGCACCTCGCCGTCAAGCTCGGTGCGCTTCAGCGCAAGCTCTGCCGCGCTCTTGCCAGAAAGCTCTCTGAATATTATCCTAGCCTCGGTATCGTATTCGGGGACACCCACCGCCCGAAGCTCGGCGGCAAGCTGGCGCTCGGTCATTCCGCGCCGCCCTCGCCGTCCGCACCTCCGACAAATCCCTCGGCGGTAACCTTGTCGGTGGGATCGATCTCGGCATCGCCGACAGTCGGCTCGGCTTCATTTATGCAAGCCTCATTATCAGCCTCACCGTCGGGCGAGACCTCCGCCTCCTTCACCTCAGGCTTTGCTTCCCAGGGGCGCGCGTTGAAGTATTCCATAAACTCGGGAAATTCCTCGCGAAGGGCGCACTTGGTCGACACGATAGCAACCTCGAGCATATCAAGGGTTGGCTCGCGCGTGGTAATTCTCTGCACCCAAAGACCGGGGGCGCTGAGCGCACGGGTAAAGAGGTTATCGTGCTTTCCCGCGTACATAATGAACTCGTAGCCTATTCCTACGACGAGCGGAAGAATAAGAAGCCTTATTCCCACGTAGGCGATACCGGGAAGGACTATGCCTATTACCTCTTCAAAAAGAAGTCTCACGAAAAGGCCCGCTATAATACCGAGAAGTATCATAAAGAACATAAACGAGGTTCCGCAACGCCTGTGAAATCTCTTGTGCTTCATAGCGTTTTCGGGGGTAAGCTCCTCACCCGCCTCAAAGCAGGCAATAGTCTTATGCTCGGCACCGTGATACATAAAGGTGCGCTTGATATCGGGCATAAGCGCGACAAGCCACAGATAGCTAAGGAATATCAGCACCTTTGCGACACCCTCAACCGCCGCGCGCCAAATTCCGAGCGAAGAGCCGCCGAGAAGCACTATAAGCGCGTCAATTCCGTCTGCCACAACGGCAGGCAGGAACATAAACAAAAACAGAGCAAGCCCCACACCGAGGACCGTGCCTATTATCATAATAAAATCGGTAAGACCTATACCGAGGTGCTTCTTCATCCACCTCTCGGTCTTTCCGTCCTCCTCCTCAAGACCGAGCGCCTCGGCAGAGTTTGAGAGAGTTTTTATCGAGAGCTTAAGCATTTCAACGAGGTTTACCACACCTCTTATAATCGGCAGGTTAAGAAGCTTATTCTTCGCCCTTACCGACTTGAAGCTGTCATCGCAGACCACGAGAGAGCCATCCTCCTTGCGACAGGTCGTCACCGAATGCTCGCCTGCCTTCATCATTACGCCCTCGAGCACCGCCTGACCGCCGACCTTACCGAGCCTAGACTTAAGCCCCTCACCGCAGGGCGTGCAGACGGTCTTTTCCGCCTCGGTCTCTGTGCCTTCTGCCTCTACGGTATCCGCAAGCACCGCGGTATCCTCGCGACCTTCAACGGCATCGGGTGCCTCGGCTATAGCCTCGCCCGCTATAATTTCATTTTCCTTTTCCATAAGGACCTCGCTTTCTTATGCGTATGCGTACAATCGCACTCGCGCATGGCTTATTTAAAATAGTATAACATAAATTTTTATAAAAATAAATACCTTTTAGAAAATTTACCCGCAGTTTATATTTTTGACTGAGGGGCGCGTATTGACACGGAGGAAATATGGTGCTAAAATAAGACATAACCGAATAGAAGGGGGCAAAGTGTGAATGAAAAAAATTTTCAAGCTTACACCCGTACTTAAGGAGGCAATCTGGGGCGGTACTCGGCTTTTTGAGCTTGGCAAGGGCAAGTCAGAGGGGCTTTCCTGTATTGCCGAGAGCTGGGAGCTTTCATTTATTGAGGGAAGCGAGGCACAGGCAGACGGAATACCGATAAGTAAGCTCATACCGCAAAGCGAGCTTTATTCCGAGCGCCGAGGCTTCGGTGCGTTTCCCGTTCTCACAAAATTTATAGACGCAAGGGACAATCTCTCGGTGCAGGTGCATCCGTCTGACGAATACGCCCTGAAAAATGAGGGAATGTACGGAAAGACCGAGGCGTGGTACGTGGTCGACTGCGACGAGAGCGCGGGGCTGTATCTCGGCTTTGACAAGCGCTACACGAAGGACGAGATACGCGAGGCGGTAGTCAGCGGTGAGATTGAAAAAATGCTCTCGTTTAAGAGGGTTAAGCCTGGCGACTTCTTCTTTATCCCCGCAGGCACCGTGCACGCGATAGGCAAGGGCGTGCTTATTTTCGAGATACAGCAGTCCTCTACCCTGACCTACCGCCTTTACGATTATAAAAGACGCGATAGTCTCGGCCGTGAGCGTGAGCTTCACCTTGACAAGGCACTTGAGGTGCTGATACCCGACGTCTACCGCAATGCCGAGTACCCCGACGAAAGCGACGGCGCACGGACGGTTGCAAAATGCGATTACTTTTTCGCAAGAGAATATACACTCTCGGGCACCGATGCCGAGCTTGCGGTGAGCGACACCTCGTTCCTTTCGCTCACGGCTGTCGCAGGCGAGCTTACGGTGACGCTCGGGGGTGAGAGCCTACCCCTTGCCACAGGCGAGACCGCGCTTATCAAAAGAGGCTCAGGACTTGCCAAAATTTCAGGCTACGGAAAAATAATCGCGGTAAGCATCGACTGAAATACATAGCATTTTGACACCTATTATTTACATATATCGCACATATACGAAAAAGAATATACTTGTCAACATTTTTGTCAGGCTTAAGGCTGACAGTTTTCCCGCTTTTTTGTCGGTCTAAAGCCTGACAAAGTTCAATCATTTTATATCTATCAGGGCACCGAAAAGAGGCTTTTAAAAAAGGAATAAATATTTGCTTGCCAGGGGTAAAACGGGCGTGATGCGAATGTAAGCATCACGCCCGTTGCTTTATTATTCAGTGCTTGCTGTAATAGTCGTACTCAAAAACAGTCTTGCGGGTAAACGCTGTTCCCATCCTCTAGGGCGCGTCACAGCCATCAAGAAACGCCTTGTTTATAATCAACCTTTCCATAATATCCCTAATTTTTCACTCATTAAAAAAATCCTGCGTGAAGCAGGATTTTTTTGACAGTTAGAGAAATCTCGACTTTATTTCACTTGCATATCGAGCAGCAATTAAATGGAAAATCTCGACTTTATTTCACTTGCATATCGAGCAGCAATTTACTGTCACTGTTATTGTATCACTTTCCCACGAAAAAATCAACCCTTTTTGCAAAAAAATATCTGCACGATTTTTTCAGGAAAATTACTGAAATAATATTTTACTTAATAATAAATTTACCCCATATATGCCTTTTCGGGGGTGCGGGGGTGCTTTTTGGCTCAAAAAGCATCCCCGCTTTAATAAATCATCGCAATCTCTTACTTAATCCTACCGCTCTTGTCCTTCTCTATAACGTCGTGTGCACCGCCCTCTACTATGCTGGTTGCGCTGACGAGGGTGAGGACTGCCTTTTCCTGAAGCTCGGGAATGGTGAGCGCGCCGCAGTTGCACATCGTGGACTTAACCTTAGCGAGCGACATAGCCACGTTATCCTTAAGGCTACCCGCATAAGGAACGTAGGAATCAACGCCCTCCTCAAACGAGAGCTTCTTATCACCGCCGAGGTCGTATCTCTGCCAGTTTCTTGCTCTGGCGCTTCCCTCGCCCCAATATTCCTTGTAGTAGGTACCGCCGATAGAAACCTTGTTCGAGGGGCTTTCATCAAATCTTGCGAAGTATCTGCCGAGCATTACGAAGTCAGCGCCCATAGCAAGCGAAAGGGTGATGTGGTGGTCGTAAACGATACCGCCGTCCGAGCATACGGGAATATATACGCCCGTTTCCTCGAAGTATCTGTCACGCTCTGCACATACGTCGATAAGCGCGGTTGCCTGTCCGCGTCCGATACCCTTAGTCTCTCTTGTGATACAGATAGAGCCACCGCCGATGCCGACCTTGATAAAGTCCGCGCCGCAGTCTGCGAGGAAGCGGAAGCCCGCCGCGTCTACAACGTTACCCGCGCCAACCTTAACGCTGTCACCGTACTTGTCTCTTATCCACGCGATAGTGCGCTTCTGCCACTCGGAAAAGCCCTCGGATGAGTCAATGCAAAGCACGTCAACGCCTGCGTCAACGAGCGCGGGAACACGCTCCGCATAGTCTCTGGTATTGATACCCGCACCGACCACGTATCTCTTTGCCTTATCAAGAAGCTCGTTGGGGTTTGCCTTATGGAACTCGTAATCCTTTCTGAATACCATATAAAGAAGCTTTCCGTCCTTGTCAACGATAGGAAGCGAGTTGAGCTTATGCTCCCAGATAATATCGTTTGCCTCCTTAAGGGTAGTACCCTCGGGTGCGGTAACGAGCTTTGCGAAGGGTGTCATAAACTCACGCACGGGGGTGGTGGGCTCCATACGCGAGGGGCGGTAGTCACGGCTGGTAACTATGCCGAGAAGTCTGCCGTTCGGCGTGCCGTCATCGGTAACCGCCACGGTGGAATGTCCCGTCCTCTCCTTAAGCGCGATAACGTCCGCCATCGTCGCGTCGGGGGTGATATTGGAATCGGAAATAACGAAGCCTGCCTTGTTGCTCTTAGCGCGTCTTACCATAGCCGCCTCGTCCTCAATGGACTGCGAGCCGTAAATGAAGGACACACCGCCCTCCTTTGCGAGAGCTACCGCAAGTCTGTCTCCCGATACCGCCTGCATTATAGCCGATACCATAGGGATATTCATTGTAATCGCACTCTCTTCACCTTCCTTGAACTTAACGAGAGGTGTCTTGAGGCTTACATTCTGGGGAATGCACTCTGCCGACGAGTAGCCAGGGATAAGCAGATATTCGTTAAAGGTATGTGAGGGTTCGTTTATAAATTTTGCCATTTTCTTTTTCTCCGTTTCGTTATTTCGTTTATTTATATCGTTTTCTTAAAATACTGCTTTGCCTCGCAGAATACGCATCTTGCGATTCCCGCCTCGGCATCGGTCACCGTAAAGAGATTTTCAAGCTCCTGCTCGCATCTCGTGATACAGCTGGGATTGTTGCAGACAAGACCAAGTCCCGCGTCCGCTCTTATCCTTCGCGTATCGTTCTTATCCTTTGCCTCGTCAAGAAGCTTAAGTATGAGCGCCATACGCATATATTTTCCGTAAAGCGCCTGTCTGAAATATGCGGCGCGGGGGTCCTTGTCGACCTTAACCGAGATTTCGTTTACCCTCGGCAGAGGATGAAGCACCGAGCCCGTAGTCTTCAAGAGCGTCATCTTGTCCTCGGTAAGCACGTAGCAGTCCTTAAGACGCTCGTACTCGTTGGGGTCGGCGAAGCGCTCTCTCTGAATTCTCGTCATATAAAGCACGTCAAGCAGAGGAAGCGCCTCCTCAAGCGAGGTTACCTCGCGGTACTCCATACCGTACTTGTCTATAATCTCATACTTGACATAGCTTGGAATTTTCAGCTCGGGCGGCGAAATGAGAACCAGTCTTATGCCCTTATATCTCGCAAGCGCCGCAATCAGCGAATGCACCGTGCGCCCGTATTTCAAATCTCCGCAAAAGCCAACCGTCATATTTGAGAGCCTGCCCTGCTCTACCGATATGGTAAGAAGGTCGGCAAGCGTCTGCGTGGGGTGCGCGTGCCCTCCGTCGCCCGCGTTTATCACGGGAATGCCCGCGTTCTGCGATGCCACAAGCGGCGCGCCCTCTCTCGGGTGCCTCATTACCATTATATCCGCGTACGAGGTGATTATCTTTGCCGTATCGGCAACGCTCTCGCCCTTTGCCGCGCTTGATGAGCTTGCCTCGGAAAATCCTATAACGCTGCCGCCAAGCTCAAGCATCGCCGCCTCAAAGCTGAGCCTCGTTCTCGTCGAGGGCTCAAAGAAAAGCGTAGCGAGCTTTCGCCCCTTGCACATTTCGGCATACTTATCGGGGCTTTCCATAATATCCTTGGCAACCGCGATAAGAGAGTCAAGCTCCTCTACCGAAAAATTGTGAATATCGATAAGACTTCTCATTTCATTTCCTTTCTGAAGTAATATAGGCAGACGGCGATTTATTTTGCGCCGTATACCTCAAGATATCTCTTAATTCTATCGACGTTTTCCTCGTTTCCGCCCTCGGCCTCGAGGTACTCTATGATATCGTAGACGTCTACCACCGAGTATACGGGGAAGCCGAACTCCTCGCCAATCTCAGCCATAGCGCCCTTTTCGCCCTTGCCCTTTTCCTTACGGTCAACCATAACGAAGCAAGCACAAACCTTAACACCGTCAAGCGTCTTCATTATCTCCATGGTCTCGCGGATAGCGGTGCCCGCGGTGATAACGTCCTCAACGATTACTACCTCCTCGCCCGCGGTGGGCTTGTAGCCTACGAAGATGCCGCCCTCGCCGTGGTCCTTTGCCTCTTTTCTGTTGAAGAAGAAGGGAAGGTCAAGTCCTTCCTTCGCAAGGGCAACCGAGGCGCTTACGGCGATTGATATGCCCTTGTAGGCAGGGCCGAAGAGCGCGGCGCGCTTCTTACCGAGCTTGTCAAAGTATGCCTTCGCGTAGAAGGAGCCGAGCTTCATAACCTGCTCGCCCGTCTTAATCTCGCCCGCGTTGATGAAGTAGGGTATCTTTCTTCCGCTTTTGGCGGTGAAATCACCGAACTTAAGCACGTTGGCGCTTCTCAAAAAGTCAATAAATTCTCTCTTGTAGCTTTCCATTTTTATATCTCCTTGTAATTATAATCTGACAAAATGCAAATCAAAGCTTGCAAAACTCAAGCTTATCGCTTTCCTTAAGCTCGAGGTAATCAATGGCGCGCTCAAAAATCTCCTTAGCCTTATCAAGTCCCTTCGGACAGTGCGCGTCACTGCCGAGATAGAACCTGCAGCCGCACATCTTTGCTATCTCAAATATGCGAAGCACAGTCTGCGCCTCGTTTTCCTTAAAGCTCATATCCGACGAGTTAAGCTCAATTCCGATACCTATCTCCGCCGCGCGACGGAAGAGGGTGCGAAGCCTGTCCTCGGGAAGCATATCAAGCACCGCAAGGTACTCCTCCCTCTTCTTGGAAATCAGTGAGCAGGCAAGGTGCGCCGCGCCTACCTTGTGATAGGGCAGGCCCGAATAGAGCAGTCCCTCAAGCTTTTTTAGCCATGCCTGTGCCCTGCCCTCGGCGCTCTGCGCCTGCTGCTCGGTGAGGCTGAAGCCTATATTGTTCAGGTGCGTGGTCGGCACTATGATAAAATCAAGCTTATCATAATATCTCGGGGTAAGACCTATCCTCGTGTCCTTGTCCATCTCGCACTCGGCACCGAACAGAAACTGTATTCCCTCAGCCCTCGGCAGAGGAAGCGATTTCGCGATCCACTCGTAGTTTTGTATTTTGTACCACTCTATCGTGTCGGGCACCGCCTCGTCCCAGAAGTGGTCGGTGAGGCATATTTTGCGAAGTCCGTTTTCCTTAGCGTACTGCAATATGCGCTCGGGTGTCTGCTCGGGGTCCTTTGAGCAGAGCGAGATTTGTGAATGTATGTGCAAATCGTGGTCGTATACGTATCTCATTTTCTAAAAAGACAAACCGTGGGAATCAGTCAACGAACTCTCTTACGCATCTCTCGTAAGCCGCTACGGGGTCGGCAGATGCGGTAATAGGTCTGCCGACTACGATATAATCCGAGCCGATTTTCTTTGCCTCGGCAGGTGTCATAACGCGCTTCTGGTCGCCAACGTCTCCGTCAGCAAATCTTACACCGGGGGTGACGGTAAGGAAGTCCTTGCCGCAGCTGCCGTGTACCTTTGCCGCCTCAAGGGGCGAGCAAACAACTCCGTCAAGCCCCGATGCCTTCGCAACCGACGCATAGTGCATAACGACCTCGTCAATGGGGCGCTCGATAAGAAGGTCGGCTCTCATCGTTTCCTCATCAGTTGAGGTAAGCTGGGTTACCGCGATAAGCAGAGGACGGGTTCCGTCAGGACGTGTAAGTCCCTCGATTGCCGCCGACATCATTCTGCCCGTACCGCCCGCGTGAAGGTTGGTCATATCGACATCAAGCCTTGAAAGCACCGCCATAGACTTCTTTACGGTGTTGGGAATATCGTGAAGCTTCAGGTCAAGGAAAATCTTGTGACCGCGTCTTTTGATCTCGCGGACGATTTCGGGGCCCTCCGCATAATAAAGCTCCATACCAATCTTGACAAAGGGCTTAACTCCCGTGAATTTATCAAGAAACTCAAACGTCTTTTGCGCGCTGTCGAAATCACAGGCAATGATTACGTCTTTTCCCATTTTTGAAAACCTCTCTTTACATTTATAGCATTATTTTTGTTTTTATTTATTTGTGTGCAAGACCGATTATATCCGAAAGTCTATCTATTCCGTATTTTTCCATAGCGGAAGGAAGCGCGTTTACAATATCTCGGCAGGCATAGGGATTTACAAGGTTGCAGGCGCCAACCTCAACCGCCGTCGCACCCGCAAGCATAAGCTCGATCACATCCTCGGCAGAGCTTACGCCGCCCATACCGATAATCGGAATACTGCACGCCTGGGCTACCTGATATACCATTCTCACCGCCACGGGGAAGATAGCAGGTCCCGAGAAGCCGCCCATCTTATTCGCGATAACGGGGCGTCTTGTCTTAAGGTCTATTCTCATTCCGAGAAGCGTGTTTATAAGCGATATGCCGTCAGCACCCGCCTCCTCACACGCCTTTGCTATCGATACGATATCGGTGACGTTGGGCGAAAGCTTGATAAATACGGGCTTGGCAGTTACCGCCTTTACCGCGCGGGTGACCTCTGCCGCCGCCTCGGGGGACGTGCCGAAGGACATTCCACCGCCGTGCACGTTAGGACAGGATACGTTTACCTCAAGCCAGCCTACCTCGTCACACTTATCGAGCCTCTCACAGGTATAGGCGTAGTCCTCAACCGAAAAGCCCGAGACATTTGCCATTACCTTCTTGTTAAATACGGCACGCATCTTAACCAGCTCCTCGGATATGACCTTATCGACACCTGGGTTCTGAAGTCCTACCGCGTTTATCATTCCAGCACAGCACTCGGCAATTCTCGGTGTGGGGTTGCCAAACCTCGGCTCCCTCGTGGTACCCTTAAAGGAAAAGGTACCGAGCATATTTATATCGTAAAGCTCGGCAAACTCGTAGCCGTAGCCGAAGGTTCCGCTTGCGGGAATAATAGGATTGTCTATCTCTATACCGCAAAGCGACACCTTAGTATCAATTATTTTTCCCATATTATGTCCTCCTTGCAAAGCACGGGGCCTTCCTTGCATATGCGCTTGTAGCCCGTAACCGTCTTGCACGAGCAGCCCATGCACGCGCCGAAGCCGCAGCCCATACGCTCCTCAAAGCTGAACTGCCCCGAGGTGGCGGTAGCGCGATAGAGCGCCTTAAGCATAGGCTCAGGACCGCAGGTGTAGAAATAGGTGTAGTCAAGTCCCTCAAGGCAATCGGTGACGAAGCCCTTCTTACCCATCGAGCCGTCAACCGTGCTTACGTAAACCTTCGCGCCGAGCGCCTCAAACTCATCCTTATAGAATACCTCGTCCTTGGTATTGAAGCCGAGAATTACGCTGACACTCTTTCCCTGCGCTATAAGCTCTCGGCAGAGCCTGTAAAGAGGCGGCACACCGACACCTCCGCCGACGAGCAGAGGTCTGTCGCCCGAGAGTGTAAGGTCATAGCCGTTGCCAAGTCCTGTGAGGATATCAACCTCCTCGCCCTCGCCCATTCGGCTCATAGCCTCGGTGCCCTTGCCTACTACCTTGTATACTAGAGTAAGCTCTCCGGGGACGCTGTCGCACACCGAGATAGGTCTGCGGAGGAAGAAGCCCTCAATCAGAAGATTGACGAACTGTCCCGAGGCACTGATGGCAGAGGTGTCACCCTCAAGCACCATCCTATAAACCGACCTCGCGATAGGTTCATTTGATTTTATTTTAAAAATAACCTGTTCCATTATTTCGTCCGTTTCAAGTAAAAATGTAAAGTTTTGTTTGAAGATATATTACATAGGCTTTATAAAGACATCGTTCTTCCACTGGCCCTTTTTGTTCTTTTTCCCGTAATAGTCGCTCTCTTGCCTGTATGTAAGCTCGCCGTAGCCGTGGCGGACTCCGCCTTCCCAGAAGCCACGGTAGGTGCTTCCGTCGTACACCTTAATGTAGGTGCCGTAGCCGTGGCGCAGACCGTGCTTGAACTCACCCTCGTAGCGCGAGCCGTCCTTTTCGGTATACACGCCCTCACCGTGAGGAATATAGGTTCCCGTAGCAAATTCACCGACATAGACATCGCCTATATAGTCGTCGCCTCTCTTCTTGTACTTGACAGTACCCCTTTCAAGTATACCGTTCTGCCAGGTGCCCATTACAACAGACGTGCTTCTCCACTTGAAGCCCTGTCCCTGCCAATCGTTATCTATTATCTTGCCCTCGCCATGCTCAAGACCGTCAAGAAATCCGCCCTCATAGTGACTTCCGTTTCCGTAATCAAGCCAGCCCTTGCCCGTAAGCTTTCCAAAGCGGAACTCTCCCGAATAAAAGCCGCCCGACGAATACCTGTATTTTCCGCGGCCGTGAGGAAGTCCCTGATAGGTTTCACCGCTGTAATAGTCGCCCTTATCAAGCCCCGCCTGTCGTCTGGTGACGGGATTTCTTTCCTTCTTGAGCTTTTCGATCTGAAGCCTGACCTCGCTGTCGGTCTTAACGGCGTTTATCAACACCTGCTTTGGCTTTTCGGGCTCCCTCTCGGGCGCGTCGCCGTTCCACTCATGCTCGTAATAAAAGGTTTCATAGCCGTACTGATCGCGCTTTGTAAACTTACCGTGCTTAAGTCCTTTGTGGTACTGCCCGCGGAAGGATGCCTCGCAGGTAGCGCCTCTTTCTCTTTTATAGAAGTATGTACCCCAGCCGTGCTTTTTACCCTCCTTGAAGTATCCCTCAAAGCGGTCGCCGTTGCGATAGACTAACGTGCCATAGCCCTCCTTGCGCCCATTCAGGTAATCGCCCGCATAGCTGTACACATCGCCCGAGGCGAAATAATATATGCCAAAGCCGTTTCGTACTCCGTCCTTAAATCTGCCTGTGTACCTGTCACCGCTTGTGAACCTCATATCGCCCTCGCCCTCAGGCTCTCCTGCCGAATTGACAGGCCCCTCGTAGGTGTAGTTTGATTTTTTTATAAAAGCCATAGCGAATTCCTTTCTTTAAGGGTACTTGCCTGCCCGCCCCGCTTCCGGAAGCAGGCGGATTTTGCGCCTTGTCTAATATGCCGTTTCCAATCCGCGAGGGAATTTTAAGCAAGGTTTACGGCTCTGCTCCCGAAGCCGTAGTCACCTACGGCGAGCTTGGGACAACACACCGTGGATGCAAAATTCACCTTTTCCAATAATCTGCGAGGGAATTTTAGGCAAGGCTTGGCGGCTCTGCTCCCGAAGCCGTAGTCACCTACGGCGAGCTTGGGACAAAACGCCGAAGATTGCCAAATTCACCCTTTTCAATCTGCGAGGGAATTTTAGGCAAGGCTTGGTGGCTCTGCTCCCGAAGCCGTAGTTACCTACGGCGAGCTTGGGGCAGAACGCCTAGGATTGCCAAAATTCACCGCAGATTTAGGCGTCGATGGTGGATATTCTTATAGTATTTTCGTCGAGAACGTCGAGAAGCACCTTTACTGTATCGAGAGAGGTGAATATGGTTACGTTCGACTCGGTGGCGGTCTTTCTTATCATATAGCCGTCACTCTCGGTGCCTATTGCGCCGACGTCCGAGGTGTTGATGATATACGCCATATGTCCCTGACGGATGGACTCGCATATCTCGTCGCTTCCCTCGCCTATCTTGCGAAGGACGTGAGTGCGAATGCCGTTTTCCTTAAGGAATTTAGCCGTTCCCGCGGTAGCCTCGATATTAAAGCCGAGGTCATAGAAGCGTCTGATAAGAGGAAGCGCCTCCTCCTTGTCCTTGTCGGCTATGGTAGCGAATACCGTGCCGTAGTTCTGAAGGTGCATACCGCTTGCCTGAAGTGCCTTATAAAGCGCGCGGTTAAGTCTGTCATCGTAGCCTATCGCCTCACCTGTCGACTTCATCTCGGGTGAGAGGTATGCGTCAAGTCCGCGTATCTTATTGAACGAGAACACAGGCACCTTTACGTACCAGCGCTTCTTCTCGTCGGGATAGATGCCGAAGATGCCCTGCTCCTTGAGGCTCTTGCCGAGAATAACCTCGGTCGCGATATCCGCAAGCGAATAGCCCGTTGCCTTCGAGAGGAAGGGCACGGTACGCGAGGACCTCGGGTTTACCTCAATGATGAACACCTCATCGTTTTTATCTACGATAAACTGTATGTTGTAAAGACCTACGATGCCGATGCCGAGACCGAGCTTCTTCGCATACTGAAGTATGGTTCCCTTTACCTTATCCGAAATCGAGAAGGTGGGATATACCGAGATAGAGTCGCCCGAGTGAATACCCGTTCTCTCAACCAGCTCCATTATACCTGGTACGAATACGTCACGGCCGTCGCAGATTGCGTCAACCTCAACCTCCTTACCCGTGATGTACTTATCAACAAGCACGGGCTTGTCCTCATCAATCTCAACCGCGGTCTTGAGGTAGTGGCGAAGCTGCGTCTCGTTAGCGACTATCTGCATTGCGCGGCCTCCAAGCACGAAGCTGGGACGGACAAGCACGGGATAGCCTATTCTCGCGGCGGTCTTAACACCGTCCTCGATCTTCGTTACCGCGCTTCCCTCGGGCTGAGGAATGCCGAGGTCCTTAAGAAGCTTTTCAAACATATCGCGGTTTTCCGCCTTGTCGATAGCATCGCAGTCGGTACCGATTATCTTAACTCCGCGATTCATAAGAGGTGCCGCAAGGTTGATTGCGGTCTGTCCGCCGAGCGAGGCAATAACACCCTCGGGACACTCAAAATCAAGAATGTTCATTACATCCTCGGTGGTAAGAGGCTCAAAGTAGAGCTTGTCCGCGGTGGTGTAGTCGGTTGAAACCGTCTCGGGGTTATTGTTAATGATGATAGACTCAAAGCCAGACTTTCTTATAGTAGTTACGGCGTGTACGGTAGAGTAATCGAACTCAACGCCCTGTCCGATACGGATAGGACCCGCACCGAGCACAACCGCCTTGCGCTTATCGGTAAGTCTGCTGTCGTTTTCGCCCGTGTAGGACGAGTAGAAGTAGGGGATGTACGCGCCCGAATAGAGCGTATCAACCATTCTGAATACAGGCTTTATGCCGTTTTCGCGGCGCATATTCCATACGTCAAGCTCGCTGATACCCCACAGCTTTGCGATGTAGGGGTCGGAGAAGCCCATTTTCTTCGCCTCAAGAAGCGCCTCGAGGCTCTTGTCGGCCTTAAGCTTATTCTCCATATCGACAATGGACTTGAAGCACTCAAGGAAAAGAGGCGTGATAGAGGTCATCGCGTGAAGCTTTTCAATAGAGTAGCCGTATCTAAGAAGCTCGGCTACAGCAAAGAGCGTATCCGACCTGAACTCAAGTGCGTACTCGTAAAGCTCGCCCTCGGTCATTTCCTCAAACTTCTGAAGGTAGAGGTGATTTGCGCCGATTTCAAGCGAGCGTACCGACTTAAGAATACACTCGGCAAGGTTGGAGCCGATGCCCATTACCTCACCCGTAGCCTTCATCTGAGTGCCGAGCGCGTTTGACGCCGAGGTGAATTTATCAAAGGGGAATCTCGGGAACTTCGCTACCACGTAGTCGAGCCTCGGCTCGTGGTCGGCGGTGGTGCCCGCAACCTGTATCTCGTCAAGGGTCATACCGACTGCAATCTTGGCGGTAACTCTCGCGATAGGATAGCCCGAAGCCTTGGACGCAAGCGCCGAGGAGCGCGATACTCTCGGGTTTACCTCTATGAGATAATACTCGCTGGTATTTGGATTGAGCGCGAACTGTACGTTACAGCCGCCCTCGATCTTAAGCTCTCTTATAATCTTGATTGCCGAATCGTTGAGCATCTTAAGGTCCTTGTCGCTTAGCGAAAGGATGGGCGCTACAACGGCGGAGTCACCCGTGTGAACGCCGACGGGGTCGATATTCTCCATACCGCATATCGTAATGGCTCTGTCGGACGAGTCGCGCATTACCTCAAACTCAATTTCCTTGTAGCCCCTGACGCTCTTCTCAACGAGCACCTGATGCACAGGCGAGAGCGCAAAGCCGTTCATACCGATTTCAACAAGCTCCGCCTCGTTATAGGCAAAGCCGCCGCCCGTACCGCCGAGAGTGAACGCGGGACGAAGTACAACGGGGTAGCCTATTCTCGCCGCGGCAGCCTTAGCCTCCTCAAGGCTGTATGTAATTTCAGAGGGAATTACAGGCTCGCCGATAGACTCGCAAAGCTCCTTGAAAAGCTCTCTGTCCTCAGCGCGCTCGATAGACTCGCTCGAGGTACCGAGAAGCTCTACGTGGCACTCCTTGAGAACTCCCTTCTTCTCAAGCTGCATAGCAAGGTTAAGTCCCGTCTGTCCGCCGATGCCGGGAACTATCGCGTCGGGGCGCTCGTAGCGAAGTATCTTCGCAACATACTCAAGCGTAAGCGGCTCCATATATACCTTGTCCGCAATAGCGGTATCGGTCATAATGGTAGCGGGGTTTGAGTTGCAGAGCACGACCTCATAGCCCTCCTCCTTAAGCGCGAGGCAGGCCTGAGTGCCCGCATAGTCAAATTCTGCCGCCTGACCTATGACGATAGGTCCTGAGCCTATTATCAGAATTTTCTTTAAATCTTGTCTCTTTGCCATATTTGAAATCATCCTCCGATGTATAGATTACAATTTATTTTTCCTTTTTTTGCGAAAGGAGCGCCCTCGGGGTCGTCCCCGAGCTTATTTGCGCACGTAGACGGGCTTGCCGTCCTTTAAGGTAAGCACACAGCGCCCGTAAAGCCTGTGCCCCTCAAACGGTGTCGCACGTCCCATTGAGATAAACTCGTCGGGGTTAAGCACATACTCGTCATCAAGCTCAAAAACGCACAGGTCGGTATCGTTTATAGGCAAACCAAACCTCCCTCGCGGATTTATGCTCATAAGCTCCTCGAGCCTGTCAAGCGTGATAATTCCCGTCCTTACGAAGTGGGTATACATTGCCGAGAAGGCAAACTCAAGCCCCACAACACCGAATGCCGAGTGTGCAAGTCCTTTTGACTTGTCCAGGACAGAGTGCGGCGCGTGGTCGGTCGCAATCATATCGAGCGTGCCGTCAAGCATCGCCTCGACAAGCGCCTCTCTGTCCTCCCCCCCACGAAGGGGCGGATTCATCTTGAAGCGTCCGTCCTCCATAAGGCAGGAATCGTCAAGTATCAGATAGTGCGGCGCCGTCTCGCAGGTGACGTCAAGCCCCTCGCGCTTTGCCTCTCTTATAAGCTCAATGCTCTCCTTTGTCGAAACATGGCAGACGTGGTAGGCACAGCCTGTTTTGCGCACCAGCTCAAGGTCGCGCTTTATAGGTCCCCACTCGCTTTCGGAAATTATTCCCTTATGCCCGTGCGCCCTTGCGTACTCACCCGCGTGGATGTAGCCTCCAAAGAGAAGCGAGTTGTCCTCACAGTGCGCGACGATAAGCTTACCGAGCGCCTTTGCGCGCTTCATAGCCGAGAGCATCAGCTCCTCGCTCTGCACTCCGCGCCCGTCGTCGGAAAAGGCACAGCAAAGCGGCGCAAGCTGCTCCATATCCGAAAGCTCAAGCCCCATCTGCCCCTTGGTAATCGCCGCGTAAGGGTAGACGTCAATCACCGAGTCGCGCTCGATAATCTCCCTTTGTATATTGATAGCCGACACACAGTCGGGCACGGGATTTAGATTTGGCATAGTCATTACCGCGGTATAGCCGCCTGCCGCCGCGGCTCTTGAGCCCGTATAGACGGTTCCCTTATAAGAAAAACCCGGCTCACGAAAATGCACGTGCACATCGCAAAAGCCGAGTAAAGCAGCATATTTTTTATCAGGCGAAAGGACCTCGGTAAAGGCAGAAACGGCAACACGGGATGCAGAAGAAAGTCTGTCGGAAAATTCAATATTCTTTCCCATAAGCGCGCCACATGTCTCTTTCATGGTCAAACTCCTTCCTATACGCATCATACGCATCGCGTACGTATTGCACGTTTATTTTTTATATTATATCACTATATATTTTATTTGTCAATAAAATCTTTCGACAAACTTCAAGCTTTTTTCGCACGCAAAAGATAAAGAATGAACAAAAGGCATAAGGCTCGCACTTGACAAAGCCCGAGGGCTCCTGTAAAATAATCAGGTAGGGGGTGAGAATATGGCAGAGGCTTATAAATCCTATGAGCGCGCTTATCTTGAAATCGGCAACGTCTGCAATCTTAACTGCTCCTTTTGCCAAAAGAGTAAAAGAGAAAAGCGGATAATGACAACCGAGGAGACGGCACTTACGCTCTCGCGTCTTGCGGGATACGTGAAATACGTCTACCTACACGTTATGGGTGAGCCGCTTCTGCACCCCGCGCTTGATGAAATTCTTCTTCAGATCAAGAAGTACGGTATGCGCGCCTGTATCACCACCAACGGCACTCTGCTC
The DNA here is from genome assembly GCA_017935065.1 of Clostridia bacterium. Classification (GTDB taxonomy): domain Bacteria; phylum Bacillota; class Clostridia; order Oscillospirales; family CAG-272; genus UBA1740. The sequence goes on along the minus strand of JAGBIF010000033.1, from coordinate 16,099 downwards.
GGCAAGAGGGGCGATGCTCTGCTCCGTCACGCCGACGTGCTTCACAAGGTGTCGGTATCGCTTCACGCCCCCGAGGGCAACGGCAATTACGAGCTTACCGAATACGTCGAGACGGTATGCGGCTTCGCGAGGGCGGCAGCGGCGGCGGGGATATTCACGGTTCTTCGCCTATGGAACCTTGACAGCGAGCTTCACTCGGGCAAGAACACGCAGAACGCAAAAATCGAGGGCATGATCCGCGAGCGCCTCGGCGATGGGTGGCAAAGACGCGGTATGGGCTTTAAGGTTTGCGAGCGTGTGTTTATCGAGTACGGCGAGGTGTTCGAGTGGCCCTCGGAGGCAAGCGGCGAAGAAAGAGATAGGCTATACTGCCACGCGCTCTCAGGACAGCTGGCAGTTCTCTCGGACGGTACGGTAGTTCCCTGCTGTCTCGATGCCGACGGACATATGGCGCTCGGAAATATTTTTAAGGATGAGCTCGGTAGGATACTCGCGTCCCCGCGCGCTGTCGCGATAAGAGAGGGCTTTGCTAAAAAGCAGGCGGTAGAGCCGCTTTGCAGAAAATGCACCTATGCAAGAAGATTTAAGACATAAGTCCCGTTTATGCCAATGTTTATTTACATATCCTAATAAATAAGTCAGGAAGCACACCCTAAATGTGCTTCCTGACTTTCGTATATTTCATAGCTGACAAGTCTTAACGTAACGCGGCAGAGCCGTCAGAGAAGCGGTGCGAATATCCTTACGAGATAGCGCACTATTCGCTCGTGAATTTTAAGCTTTGCCTCGTCCTTATCAATCTCGCGCGACTGCCTGAGAGAGGACATAAAGCCCCGTCTGATGCTCTTAAGCTCTCGCGATCTATAAATCCAAAGCGCGTTCTCGTAGTGATGCACGAGACTTCTGTAATCAAGGTTTATCGTACCTATTATAGCAAGCTCACCGTCACACAAAATCATCTTTTCGTGAATGAAGCCAGGGGTGTACTCAAATATCCTAACCCCCGAGGCTATAAGCGTTCTGTAAGAGCCCTTCGTCATCAGCTTGACGAGCCTCTTGTCGGGAACACCTGGGGTAATAATTCTCACGTCAACTCCGCGAAGCGCCGCAGAGCGAAGCGCCTCGGTAAGGTCGTAATCAATAACGAGATAGGGCGTAGTTATATACAGATATTCAACCGAGCGGTTTATCACGTCGGTGATGATGCACTTGCCCACCGCGCGCTCGTAGACGGGATAGGGTCCCGAGCCGAAGGGAATGTAAAAGCCTCCGTCACCGTTATCCTCGGACACCGACACGCCCTCTGCCGTATTATCTCCGACATCCCGCGGGACAGCCGTCTCTGATGCCGCGCCTGCCCTTTCTGCCACAAGGTAGTCGGCGTAATCGCTTATACTGCCCGCGGTGAAATCGTAAAGCTGTAAAAACTGCCTGACAAAGCCCTTTGCCGCGTCACCCGAAATTCTCACACCGCCGTCCTTCCAGCGGCCGAAGCGCTCTAGAGCGCCTATATATTCATCGGCAATATTAACACCGCCCGTAAAGGCTATTCTGCCGTCAACGATAAGAATTTTTCTGTGGTCGCGGTTGTTGTGAAGCGAGGTGACCTTCGGGGTAACCCTCGCGAAGCGGTAGCACTCAATACCGAGCGAGCGCATTTCCCTGTCAAACGAGGCGCTGACGGTGCTCATGCTTCCTATATCGTCATAGAGCATCCTTATCTCAACACCCGCGCGCTGTCTTTCGGTGAGGATATCGAAGATCTCCTGCCACATCACGCCCTCGGCGACTATAAAATACTCAAGGAAGATATACCTCGTTGCCGAGCGCATTGCCTCCTTCATATCAAGGAACATCTCATCGCCAGACGGGTAATACTTCAGGTTTGAGCCTCTGTAAAGAGAGGAAAGCTTATCAAGCCGAAGCAGTGACAGCGCCTGTCCCGCGTAGGGTCTGCTGATTGCGGAAAGCTCGTCAAGCTCACACAGAGAGGCAGGGTCGGAGCCGTCATCCCCCTCCTCAAAGTGCGCAAGTGTATCGGTAATCTCTCCGAGTTTTTTTGCCTCCTTGTGCGAGGTGCGCCTTGAGTAGAATATGATGTAAAGTATACCGCCGAATATAGGCAGTAGGGTGACTATGATAAGCCAGGTCACCTTGAACTCGGGATTTGTCTCGCGATTGACAAGGCTCAGAATGATAAGAATATCAAACGCAAGGCTCGCCACCGCGAAGTAAACGTAGGATGCCGCGGAATATACCACGAGCAATGCAACTACTACGAAATACAATAGTATAACGAGTGCAGAAATCGCATATCGCGAAAACAGAACTCTGCACAGCTTTCTCATTTAAACACCTCTTTGTAAAGTTTAGTTAGCTATATGTCTGTTTTTACCAAGTCAATGCTCAAACAGTAAGTAAATCAGTCAACTATTTCAACCTTAAGAAGATTTGTAGTACCCGAAAGGTTAAGCGGAACGCCCGCGGTGATTACCGCGCGGTCGCCGCTTTTTGCAAGCCCTATCACCTTTGCACAGTCTATCGCGTGGCGGAAGAGCGTGTCGGTATCGCTCTGACAGAGCGAAAGCACGGGAAGCACTCCCCACGAGAGCGAGAGCTGGTGGAAGGTCTTTTTCTCGGGTGTTGCCGCAATTATCGGCTGCTCGGGACGGAACTTTGACACGCGGCGCGCGGTGTGCCCCGACTTCGTTACCGCGATAATCAGGTCGGCATTTAAGTCTTTTGCGGTGGTGACCGCCGCATCGCAAAGCGCGTTGGTTATATCGCGCGACTCGTTTTCATAGCTACGCCCCGCATACGCGCCCATATCTCTCGCGTCATCCTCTGCCTGCTCGGCAATCCTTGCCATAACGCGTATAGCGAGGTCGGGATGGTCGCCCGTCGCGGTCTCGCCCGAGAGCATTACCGCGCTAGTTCCGTCAAACACCGCGTTGGCAACGTCAGTAATCTCGGCTCTGGTCGGTGTCTCGCTATGCACCATAGACTCAAGCATCTGGGTTGCGGTAATAACCATCTTACCCGCCGAGTAGCATTTTCTTATAAATCTCTTCTGTATACCTGGAAGCCTCTCAAACTCTATCTCAACACCCATATCGCCTCTTGCAACCATAATGCCGTCACAGTGGCGAAGGATCTGTTCAAAGTTCTTAACCCCCTCGTTGTTTTCTATCTTCGCGATAATCTTTACCGAGTGACCGCCGTGGTAGTCAAGGAATCGGCGAAGCTCTATAACATTTTCAGGACAGGTGACGAAGGATGCCGCGACGAAATCCACGTCCATCTCAATGCCGAAAAGAAGGTCGCGCTCGTCCGCCTCGCTTATATAGGGCATATCTATTTTCGTGTTGGGGATATTAATGCTCTTTCTGTCGGATACGGTGCCGCCGACCTCTACCTTGGTTATAATATCGGTATCGGTGGTCTCCTTTACGGTGAGGCGTACCTTACCGTCATCAATAAGTATGCGCGTGCCCTCCTTCAGCTGAGCTACGAGAGGCGCGTATGAGATGCTCGCCTCGGATGAGCTTCCCAAAACGTCTCTTGAGGTGAGGATGAATTTTGCTCCGCGGTTAAGCCTCGCCTTACCGCCCTCAAAGAGTCCGAGCCTTATCTCGGGGCCCTTCGTATCCAGAAGCACCGCCGCGGGAAGCTTGAGCCTGTCTCTTACCTTCCTCAGCCTTTCCATCATTTCTCTGTGGTAATCGTGAGTGCCGTGAGAAAAATTAAATCTCGCGACATTCATCCCTGCACGAAGCATGCTCTCAAGCATTTCCTCGCTCTCGGTGCTAGGGCCCAGTGTTGCTACTATTTTGGTTCTGCGCATTTTTGTACTTTGTCCTTTGCTTTTATATTCCTTACTTTGGTAGCCTTTATATTTGTTATATTATTGAAGCTTTCTTTTGCTTTTATTCTTATTCCTCGTTTTCCTCAAAGCGACCTATGCCAACGAGGTCGTCTACGGGTAGCGAGAATATAACCGCGCCCCCCTCGGTCTTAAGACCTGCCGCATCGCGCACCGCCTCCATTATCCTCGTTCTGTACTCAAACGAGGTGAGGAAGAACACCGTGTCGGTCTCCGAGGAAAAGCTCGTACCAAGCCTCTGCTCGAACGCCTCGTTTCCGACGCTTCTGGTATGAAAGACGGTAGCGCCCGTAGCACCCGCCGCACGCGCCGCCTCGATTGCGACCTCGGTATATTTCTGATCTACTACTGCAACAACAAGCTCGTGCATAGTGCTTTTCTCCTTTTTAGATACTCTTCTTTTTTTAGCGCCCTCGCTGTCGGCACGCTCGGGTGACTGAAGCACCACGCCCTCGATAACGTCGGATACCGAGCTTAGCGGCAGCGTGAAGGCAATGCCCCTGCCGAGAAGATAGAGCTTCAGCGCGTGCGCAACGCTGAGGAGCGTCGCGTGCTCCTTGTAGTCGGGTATAAGTGAAAAGACCGTCTTTTTCTCTACCTCGTTTATTCCAAAGTAGCTTAAGTAGTTAGAGGATGCGGTACCGAGTGCCATTCCCGAAAAGTTAAGCGAGACGCATTCGGCGCCCACCGCCTCGGCAAACGCCTCGGCGTCGCTGCTGTTGATTATACCGACAAGAAGCTTAACTCTTTTTTTCTTCTGCCCCTTCGCCATACGCGCCGTACCTCCTCTCTCTTGAGTATTCATATTCCACAAAGCCCTCGCTTACCGAAATGAAGCGCTTGGCATTTTTCTTCGAATTGATTTTATAAACAAGACCGCATACCTCTATCGCGATAATAGGCGCCATCGCGACGAAGGCAACACAGCCGAAGGCATCCCTCATAACGTCCCCGCCGAGCGCAAGGCAGGCACCCGTCGCAAGCGGAAGCACGAAGGCGCTCATCATAATACCGCTGGCAACTCCGCCCGAATCAAAGGCGATGCCGACGAACAGCTTCGGCACGAAGAAGGTAAGCCCGAGCGCCGCGATATAGCCAGGTATCAGAATATACATAATCGGAATTCCCGTCATAACGCGAAGCGCCGAAAGGCCGAGCGCCGCCGCCACACCGAGCGAAAGCCCAAGCCCCGTGGTCTTTCCCGATACCGCGCCCGCGGTCATTTTCTCAACCTGCTTATTAAGCACGTACACAGCAGGCTCCGCCTTGACGATAAAGAAGCCGAGCAGCATCGCGACGGGTATGAGAAGCGCACCCGAGTAAAGGGTTGCGAGCTGCTTTCCGATTTCAGCGCCCGTAGGAAGAAATCCAACATCAGCGCCCGTAATAAAGAACGTAAGGCCGACCACCACGTAGGCAAATCCGACACCGAGACGGATAAGCTGCTTTTTTGAAAAGGCGCGTGATATAAGCTGGAATATAACCGTAAAGACAATCATCGGCGCTATCGCCGCAAGCACGTCGGGAAGGTGATGCGCAAGCCCCTCAAGGTAATCTGATATTCCGTCCTGAGTGTTTACGGGTGGGAGCGTTTCGGCGCTCTGCACGTTACCGCCCTCGACGTTGATAACAATACCAAGCACAAGCGTTGCGATAATAGGGCCGACCGATGCGAGGGCCGTAAGACCGAAGGAATCTCCGCTTCCCTTTCCTCTGCGCACGGCGCTGACACCCGCGCCAAAGGACATAATGAAGGGAACGGTCATAGGTCCTGTCGTTACACCTCCCGAGTCAAACGCCATAGGTCTGAAGCTCTCGGGAAGGAAAAATGCCAGAGTAAAGGCAGTTATGTAAAATATAATTAGCAAAACGTTGAGGTCTACGCCAAAAACTATCCTGAGCGCGCCGAAGATAAGGAATATTCCAACGCCAATTGAGACGGTGAGAATTAGCACCGTATTCTCGATGCCTGGCACCTGGTTTGCGAGTATCTGAAGGTCGGGCTCCGAGACGGTTATGATAACGCCTATAACAAAGCTGATAAAGGCTATAAGCCATATCTTGCCCGTCGATGCCATGGACGAGCCTATCTTAGTGCCGAGCGGCTGCATAGACATCTCGGCACCTATAGTAAATAAGCTCATACCGATAACGAGAAGCGCCGTGCCTATGATGAACATAAGCATAGTACCGACGTTAAGCGGTATCAGGGTTATCGACAGAAGAAACACGATAAGCGCTATCGGCAAGACCGAGCTCAGCGACTCGTGAAGCTTATCCTTCATCAAATTCATTTTCCTACCTCCAAAAGCGTCATAAGGGCACAACACGAAAGCCCCCGCGGGTGCGCGCCCAGGCTCAAAAAAAGCCTCGCAAAGACCGCAATATAAGCCACAATATCACCAAAAAAGGACAAGATAAAATCCCCATGTGACAAGCTAAAGCCCATATTCTACCTATTGTATTCTACCATAGAAGCATATTGATTTCAAGTGCAAAAAATAATATATTATTAAAATTCAGCAAAGATTTATTTATAAAAAAAGCGCCTAACCAAAAGGTTAAGCGCTCCGCCTACCAAAAGAGGGCTTGGCTGAATTGTCCCGTAAGGGGCTACGTATATGTCAACTGCTTTTCGGCAAGCATTTCAAAGGGTCAGCAGGCCTTAAAGTTGTATACGGGCTTAATAATCTCAAAATCCGACACGGCTTCGCCTATAAAATCAAGTATCCGCGAGGGGTCCTTGTATGCCATCGGGCACTCGTCAATAGAGCCCTCGGTCGCGCAGGTCGTATAAATACCTTCCATCTGTCGCTTATATTCCTCGACCGTAAAGGCATACCTCGCCTCGGTTCTCGTGCAAGCGCGGCCTGCTCCGTGAGGGGCTGAAAAATTCCATTCGGGGTTGCCAAGTCCCACACCCAGCAGCGCGCCGTCACGCATATTCAGGGGAATGATAACGCGCTCGCCAAGACGGGCGGAAATTGCTCCCTTGCGCAGTATCATATGCGTAGTATCAATATAGTTGTGAATGCAAGCGAAGCGGTCCTGTACGGTAAGCCCCATATTTTCGCAGATAGCCCTTGCTATCGTTTTTCTGTTCAGGTCGGCAAACGAGACGGCTATATCAAGATCGTGCAGATACTTCCCGAACAGCTCACCCTCGAGAATTGCGCCCTCGCGCTTTACATCTACAGTGCCCTTACTTGTTTTTCTGCTTAAAAAACCTGCATCAACATCATCGTAATAGCTCTGTCGCGCGCGCTTTCTCTGCCTTTTGCACTGGTATCGGTAGGCCTGGTCCTTGTAATAATTCGCAACGTCGCTACCAAGTTGGCGCGAGCCCGAATGTATAACGAGGACAAGCTCACCGCCCTGTGTCCTGTCAAGCTCTATGAAGTGATTTCCGCCGCCGAGCGTTCCGATGCTTCTGAGCGCACGCGCCGTATCAACCTTATCCCTGCAATAAAGCGACGAGAAGTCGAAGTCCGCTATCGGTGCCCCGTGTATTTTCGCTCCGCAGGGAACGTGAGACCTTATAACCCCGTCGAGCCTCTCAAGGTCGATATCCCTCTCCTTCAGGAACACGACCTCCATTCCGCAGCCGATATCGACACCCACCAGAGTGGGCGCAATTCTGCCGTTTACGGTCATCGTCGTGCCTACGGCAACGCTTCTTCCCGAGTGCGTGTCGGGCATAATGCGAATTTTACTGTCCGCGTACGCCTCCTCGCGCAAAAGCGCGCTTATCTGTGTTTTGGTAGGCTTGTCAAGCTTATCGGCATATACTATAGCCGAGTTTCTTTTTCCTTGTAATTTGATCATTATATCTCCTATTAATATTTCGTTTTGTTTGAGTATCGGTTGTAGTGTATATAGACGCAGACATAATAATCAACTCCTTTCTGCTTTATACCTTAATTATATCACATTTTTATGGGCTGTCAACTCACTCTGACAAGGAATATCAAAAAATGATACCTTAGAGCGTAAAATTCATTAGCGCTGACGCACAGTGATGGTGCCACGCCGACCGACGCGCGAGGTGCAGCATCCGTCGGGCGCAAGCCCACATCATTGCGAAGCACATCATTTGCCGCAGGCAACATCGTTCATTTGTGTCCGCCTGTGGCGGAATGATGTTGAGCTGACGCTCAAATGATGTTGCGTGCCACACGCAAATGATGTTAGTGCCCACGAGTTCGCTTTGCGAACTCCAGCACAAATGAAAAAATCCTGAAAACTGGGTTTTCAGGATTTTTTGGAGGTGCCACCCAGATTTGAACTGGGGATAGAGGTGTTGCAGACCTTTGCCTTACCACTTGGCTATGGCACCGTATTCGTTTTGCGCTTATCTATTATAGCAAACGCAAGGGGCTTTGTCAATACCTTTTTATTTATTTTTTAAAAATGAAAAAATCACTCTCAAAAGCATTATATGGGTTTTGTAATATAATTATTCGTTTGCGCGACGCACCACTTCTTTAAGAAGCTTTAGCGGTTATTAGGTCGGTTTAATGCTGTAGAATATTTCATTTCTCCACTCCCCCCTTGACAAATCACCCACTTTGAAGGTATAATCGTTTATGTCGAAAAATAAAATATACGAAAGGAAACTGCTGTGACAAAGTTTTTTCAGGAATTCAAAAAGTTCATAACGCGCGGAAACGTCGTTGATATGGCAGTCGGTGTTACCGTAGGTAGCGCCTTCACCGCAATAGTAAACGGTCTTTCCAACAACATTCTTAAGCCGATAATCAACTGGTTTTTGGCTATGCTTCTCGGCAAGGACTCGCTTAAGGAAATTTTCACCTTCCTTATAAGAGCCGAGAAGGACGTCCTTGATGCTGAGGGAAATGTCATCGGCAAGGAAGTAGACCTCGCAAGCTCTATCTACATAGATTGGGGCGCGTTTATCAACGCGGTGCTTAACTTCTTCATTATCGCCTTCGTGCTGTTCTCTATCGTCAAGATAGTTAACAAGGTGCGCGAGGACCAGAAGAAGATGTTCAAGAGCATTCCCTCAAAGGCCGACCGCAAGGAAATGAAGAAGCTCGGAATAAAGCTTCACGACGAGGATGCTGTCAAGGCGTATATGAAGAAGAAGGAAGACGAGGCAAAGGCTAAGGAAGAGGCTGCAAAGGCAGAGGCTGCCGAAAAGGCAAGGCTTGAGCGCGAGGCCAACCCCACCACCGAGGACCTTCTCAAGATGATTTTGGCAGAGATTAAAAAGGACTGATTATCCTAAAAGCGCTAAGAGATAAGCGCGGTAGCTCACCTACGGGCTACCGCGCTTTTTTCTTTGCAAGACGAAAATGCTTTTAGAATGGATTATAGCCAGCAAGCGCTATCTTGTCGGCGATTGACTGAATAAGCGCGGCATCGGTCGCGGATAAGGAATCCTTATCAAGCTCTGTCGCAGAGATGCCGTAAATCGTAGTGAACATAACGCTTGCAACAAGGTATGCGCCAAGCTCGCTTGTGTGCGCATTGTCCGAGCCCCATAGAGCGAGACTTGCATGATTTTTGATAGCATATGCAAACGCACGGTTTACATAAGCGCACACTCCGCCCACCTCAAGAGCTATATCTGTGAAGTGTGTATCGAAGCCCTCGCACTGCTGGAACGGTGTCCTTCCGCTACTCTCGTAGCCGTAGGGCGGACGCACATAGAGGTAGGTCCTGCCGCCCGCGGTCTTTATCGCAGAGGCGAGCTTCTTGCACGCCGAGGTGCTGGCATCGATATTTGCGGTGCTGGAAATACAGTTGCCGTTGTCCTGCAGGAATACTATATCGTAGCCCTTCGCGATTTCGGCATAGACACCCTTGCCGTGGTCGGTGGTCTCATCGGCATGCTGTGCCAGAGTGTATCCGCCCTTGGTAATCGCCTTGACGGTCACAGTCTTGCCCGCGCTTGCCGCAAGTCTTTTGAGAAGATTAGGTACATCGTTAACAGAGGTAGCGCTATTTCCTATAAACAGTATCTTCATAGTATCCTTTCCTTTCGTCAGGTCGACCTCATTTATTATGTCGACTACTTCGCTTTCATTCATTGTCATAGTGAGATTTGAGAAGGTCGCATCGACATACTGCTTTGCAATCAGCTTCGGGTATGCGCTTGCCCAATCGGTCTTACATCTTGATACAAGCTCCCAGCTCTCACCTTTTTCCTTTATATAGAGGCAAAGCTCGCCCTTATAGAAGGTGTAGGCAAATTCTGCCGTCCAATCGGTACCTACGGTAAGTGTCTCGGAAATATGCTCGTTGCCCGATGCGGGGGCGCGGGTGCCGTCAAGCTTAATATTTCGCCACACACCGTTTGAGCCGGTAAGATTTCGGTTAACTATAATATTCGCGGAATTGTCGGAGTCGGCTATCGTTGCGAAATTGAAATGTCCCGACTTGCCATCGGCGATCACAATTCTCACCGTACCCTTTATTGCGAAGGCGGGCGCGGATATTTGATTTCCGCCCGTTGCGGGGTATATCGCAGGGGAATCGGTGTTTGATGCCTTATTTGACAGAGTAACAGTGCCCGCTGCCCTATCCTCGGTAATCTTTTCGGGGAACTGCGACGAGGTGAAGAGTGCATCTCTGTACTCACCGAGCGCCATATTGTAGAGAGTTTCGGTCCTTGCGCTGTCGTCCTCGTACTGTATACCCGCTATCTGCGCTACCATATTGCCGCCACCCGAGACTACAAGCTCGGAATCGCCAATACCCGAGAGCGTGCGCTTATATATAAGCTTCCCCTGATAGAGCATCACAACCGAGTTGCCGTACGCTACGACACCGAGCTTTATCGGCGCACCTGTATAGCCCGAAACCGTCTTATGAGTAATTCTGCCTCTTATGGCGGTGCTTCCCTGACAGTAGTCGGAAATAATCTTGAAGCTGCTCGTCGATGTCGCCTCAATACCGAATCGGATCACGGTGCTGTTTCCCTTCTTGCAGGAAAGGTAGAAGGCTCCGCCCTCCTTCATATCGGGAACGGTTACATTGGCATTGAAGAAGTAGTCCACCATAAGAGGTGTACCTGCCTTGAGTATAAAGGCGCTATCACCGTTGGTGCCTGCTTTAGTCACATATGCCGACTTGCTCTCATCATATACATAGCCACCCTCAACGCCGAGCGTGCCCTGACTGTACTTACCGAAGCTCTCACGCACAGGTGTCTGTGGCTGTGATGTGTCACCGTCGGGTGCCGCATTTATCCTGAGCGCAAAGGCTGCCGAATAGCCCTCACAGCTTACCGATACAGTAACACCCGCCGCGCACTCTGCCCTTGCGGTAAGCACATAGCCCCCAACCGTGGCCTGACTTCCGCTTACGGTATAGGTAAGCGTGCGGTTGACACTGCCGTCCTTAAGTACCCTTGGCAGAGGAATACTCTCACCGACAGTAAGAGTAATATCCCCGAAGGTATAAGGCATTGTGATAACGGTCTTATCGGTGTCCGTATCGGTATCCGTATCAGTATCCGTATTCGGCGGATCCTTTTCATCCTCATCATCCTCATTAAGATTACACGAGGTCAGAAGCATTGATACCGAAAGAAGCATTAAAAGAATAAGCAAAAGAATTTTTTTCATATCAAATCCCTCCTGTCAAATCCATCTTGTTTTTTGGTGCTTGACAAATCCATCTGATAGTATTATACTACGTACAGACAGGTAAAACAATATACTTTTGTGACTTATAATTATACAAATCGAACATATTGAGGGAAAAATGAAAAAAAGCGTATACCGAATAGACTTAAACGAGACATCAGAGTCCTTCTACTTTCTTCCAAAGCCACAGCAGGATGATGCGATATTCTACCTGACCAGCCTTGCGCACGAATATCCCAAGCGCTCTTATTACATCGAGCGAGTTGAGACCGATTCCTATATGATACTCTACACAAGCAGAGGCAGCGCGAGATTTATTTATGACGGAAAGGACTACACCCTGACAGAGGGCACTCTGACATTCGCCTATCTTGGCGTGCATAATATTCTCTTTCCGCTGTGTGACGACTTTGAATTTTTCAGCTTCAACGCAAACGGCGCGCAGATAAAGAGCATATTCCGCCACGCGACCAATAATGGACAGAACATACTGCTTTCGGTGGGGGGCGAAAGGATAACAGCTCTCTACGAAACCCTGAAGCCCCTCGTCACACCCGAGGTTAAATTCTTTGAGATATCAAAACAGCTTTCCTGTCTGCTTACCGACCTGCTTGAGGCTAATGCGAGAGGCGAGGTCAGCATGCCGCCTCTTGTACACCGAGTGTACACTAAAATAGTGAGCAATACCTTAAGCATTAAGGAAATCGCTGCCGAGCTTGGCTTCACCCCCACACATCTTGAACGCGAATTCAAGCGTCACACAGGAAAAACGATAAGCAGATATATTATAGAAAGGCGCTTAGAGCGCGCCGAAAACCTGCTTCTCACAACCACCCTTTCGGTAAATGAAATATCTAGGCGGGTCGGATACTCTGATACGGTAGGACTTATCCACCTCTTCAAAAAAGAGCGCGGCTGTACCCCGCTTGAATTCCGCAAGGGCAAGCGGGGGGGCAAGTAAGCCGTACCGCGCCAAAATGCGAAGAACGAATATCACCGCGAAGCAAAAAACACCTATGATTACGGACAAAGCCGTATCATAGGTGTTTTCCTATTTTTATTACACAAGCGGAAGCTCGGTCATTCTGAGCTTTGCCGAGCCGTAGGGATAGAGCCTGACGGTCATTGCCTCAGAAATAGGCTCACGCGAGGCAGGGACCTTTGCACATATGCTGTCATAGCCCTCCTCATAGCCCCAAGCTATTTTCTTAACCTCACACAGCACCGTCACGGGCGGATTTTTTGAGCAAAACGGAATGTCGGACACATCACCGCGCTCGACCTTGAAAAAGGGTGACGAATAGGCATAGCCGAAGTCGGATTTAGGTATATACTCGTAGTCACAGTAGGGCGCCTTGCGCAAAACGCCGTCCTTTTCATACTCATGAGACACCGCCTCGTACTCAATAGGAAGCGAAAAGACGAGCGAGCCACATCTTACGCACTTCAAATCGTGCGGTCTGTCAACAAGCATAGGCTCTATATCATAGGAAATCTCGACACGGGTATCGGTGTCCTTTAAAATATTGAAGGTAATTTCCTCACTCTTCACGGTGGGAACACCGTTTACCGTAAGGTCCCTCGCAAAGGACGGAATTCTTACCGTGAGCGATATATCGCGGTCGGCTCTTGCGTTATACACAAAGCCATTTTTGAAGGGGTACTCGGTATCGAGCGTAATCCTTATGCCGTCAGCGTCAAGCACCGAGGGGATCGGAATTGCCGAAAGCACCCTGTCACCCCTGTGCATAAATGCCGAGAGCGCAAGCTTTGGCCAGCCCTGATTAAAGTTCGCGGTGCAGCAGCCAAAGTGCGGCTCAAGCCCGAAAAGGTGCGCCTCACCGCTATTGGTGCGGAAGATGGGCTTTCCTGGAAGTCTGCGGCAGGCTATCTGGTTAGACATCTGATCGTACTGGTGCGTCCACATATCGTCGCTGATACCCGCGACAAGCGCGTTGAAGGCGAGCATCTCGAGGCGCTCCGCCCATTTTCCCTCGCCCGTATAGGCAAAAATCTGCTCGTAGGAGTACATCTGCTCTACCACCGAGCAAAGCTCGGTGCCCTGTATCGGGCTCAGTCCCGAAAGGCACTCGTCGCCTGTAAACAGCCCTACCGCGGTGCCGTTGTAGCGCGAGAGAACCTCGTAAAGGCGGTCTGCCTCGCCACTGTATTCCTTACCGAGCGCATCACAGCAGACTGCCTCTGCCTTAAGCGCCATAACGATATTTACAATATGCGTATCAAGCGTCCATTTGTTAAAGGGCTTCTTCCACTTATCTAATAGCGTCGTATAGTCCTTTCCCTCAGCATAGAGCATCTCGGCAAGCTCGCCAAGCCATGCGTCGGTATAGCGCCCCTTCAGGAAATTAATCGCGATAAAGGTCTCGTACCAGCGGTATTCCCCCCACCTGAAAAGCTTTACCGTGCCACTCTTCAATAGCGTATAGTAATTCTTCATTACTCGGTATACCACATCGGGAATTCGCTCATCTGCCGAGCATTCGTAGTAAACGACAAGCACCTTGCTGATAAGCTGTACCGCCCAGGTATCGTAGGTAGGGATATCCTTGTCATCACAAGGGCAAATCCAGCCGTCAGCACGCTGGAAGGAAAGAATTGCATCTATGTATTTTTTCGCCCTTGAAATCATATCCTCATCCGAGAGAAGATATGCAAGAGGAATAAAGCCGTCAAGCCAATAGGGCACTCGCTCCCAGCCCTCGGCATCTCCGCCTATCCATCTGCTGTCCCTGACGTCACGCCAGACCTTATCAAGGTTACCCGAAAGCCCCTCTGCCTGAAGGCGAAGCTGTCTTTTCAGCCACCCCGACGGCTTTATTTCCTTCGCGGTATAAAAATCCCATTTACGCATAGCACATACCTCGCAAAAGTATATTTAAAATCCTGAATGATTTTAATCTCTACATATATTTTATCATACCAAAGCTCGCCGTAAAATTGACAAAAACGCATATTACATTGACAATATCACACAAAGGTGCTATAATAGCCTCAAGCTATATGAGAGGTTTATTTATGTACGGTATCAATCTTAACGGCAATATCGTGATAAGGCACGCGTCAATGCGCTATTTTGACAGGGGCGAGAGGCATGTAAATAGGTTTTGTCGGGAGAATGTCCTGCTTATGGTTTTTGACGGCATTCTTCGCTTTTCAGAGGACGGCAGGGATGTTGAGGTCGGCGCGGGCAGGTATTATATCCAAAGGAAAAACACCTACCACGAGGGCAAGGTTCCAAGTGACAAGCCGAAATATCTGTATGTGCATTTTGATGCGGATATCACCGACACAGAGGGCTCTCTGCCTCTGTCGGGCGACTTTGACACAGAGCGTCTTATGGGTATTATGACAATGCTTGACGAGGTATCTCACAACGACAGCGCATATATTGAACGCGAGTATCTGTTTTTAAAGCTTCTTCTTTCCTTAAGAACAAAGCGCACCCTGTCAGAGCCACTGACAAAGGCACAGGACTATATCAGAAAAAATATTAAGACCGTGTCCTCGCTTGACGAGCTATGCCAAGAGCTTCATTACAGTAAGAACTATGTTATCAGAATTTTCAAAAAAGAGCTTGGCAAAACACCCTTTCAGTATATCAATGCCGAGCGCATAAGTCTTGCGAAATACCTTCTTGAAACGACCTCGCGCTCGCTCTCGGAAATTGCCGCCGAGTGCGGTTTTTCCGACTACCCCTATTTCTATAAATGCTTCCTGAAGGAAGAACGCACATCCCCCAGCGAGTGGCGGAAAAGAATACAAACTTCGGCTGGGGTGTAGCGCGAAGCTCTTAAACGAGCTTTACGCTACAGCTATGATTGCCCCTCGGGCAGATTATGAGTTATAAGATACTTCGTATCGTTATGATTGGCTTTGGCAAGCTGTAAGTCAGCAGGGCAATCATATCATAACGTTTGCTATGCAAGCTCATAACGGTGAGCGAAAGCGAGCCTCATAACTTTAAATAAAAAAAGAAGAACAGACACAAGGTCTGTTCGGGGCGTTGGATTAAAGCGATTGACAAAGTCAATCGGTCGTAATTTTAAAAAAATTACTAGCAATTCACAAGTGAATTGTCCGCATTTGCTATGCAATTACTGGGGCTACCTTCGCAAAGCGAAGATAGCCCCGTTTACACCGCTCCAAAAAAGAAGAACAGACACAAGGTCTGTCGGAGCGCGTTAGATTAAAGCGATTGACAAAGTCAATCGGTCGTAATTTTAAAAAAATTACTAGCAATTCACAAGTGAATTGTCCGCATTTGCACAGCAAATGCTGGGTCTTACTTTAAAAAGGCTTACGCATTTTTAAAGTAGCCCCGTTGTACCGCTCCAAAAAAGAAAGACCGTCTCAAGGACGGTCCTTCTTTTTTGGAGCGGATTACGGGGCTCGAACCCGCCACCTCAACCTTGGCAAGGTTGCGCTCTACCAAATGAGCTAAATCCGCATTATATGGTGCCTCCGGTCGGAATCGAACCACCGCCACGAGGATATTCAGTCCTCCGCTCTACCAACTGAGCTACAGAGGCGAATAGGGAATGGCGACTCGGATGGGGCTCGAACCCACGACCTCTAGCGTGAC
>JAGBIF010000032.1 GCA_017935065.1 Clostridia bacterium | reverse complement strand
GGCCGACTTTTGCTATAGCGAGAGCCTTGCCTCCGCCCTATGGTACATCACCATAGCCCGACCGAATTTTCGGTATCGCCACAGGCGACAAAACGCGCGCTTGTTTGCGTTTTGCGAAAATTTATAGCAAGGCAAACCGAAAGCCAGACTTTTGTTATAGTGAGAGCCTTGCCTCAACCCTTCTCGTTGGCACCGAGGTGTCAACATATCGAATTGCGAAGCAATATATCGAGTGCGTAGCACATATCGAATTTGCTTTGCCTGCAAAGCAAATATATCGCGCCTCGCTATGCGAGGCATATCTAACCCGACGAAGTGGACTTCATCCGCAAAGCGGATTTCATTTCCTCGCTCGCCGTATGCAGGAGCAAGCCCACGAGCTACAGGGCCCTTCGACTTCGCTCAGGGCGACACTGCGTGTCGGCTCTAGCTCGCCGCAGATGGGGCAGATTGTCCGACTGTCGGCAGTATCAAGGGGCAGGGGAAGAAGCACGCCTGTGACGAGCAGGACCTTATCACCGACAGAGAAGAAGTCGCAGACGGCAGATGACACGCCGCTTGAGCTATGTGAGACTATGTTGCCCTCGCTGTCCTTGACGAATACCGTCAGGGTATAGCTGTCGCGCCAATATTTACTGTATGGCTTTCTGACCGTGGAGTAATTATGTGTTTTCATTACGTTTACTTCGAATTTCTCGCGGTGAAGCTTTACTATTTCACCCTCTGTTGCTTTGATTTTCGGGGGCATTTTGTGCTTTGGCAGAATGACCGTGAAGTAAATGAGCGTCTGTATTATAACTATTGCAGCTGTGACGAACACAATGGTGACATTATCATTGAAAAACGCAAAAAGAACGACAGCCAGCGCAAGCGTGATGGCATACATCGCGGTGGTTCTGTAAAAGAAATTTCTTTTATTCCTTGCAAAAAGCAATAAATCCTCTCGGCTTTTCAATTCTGAACACCCCCGTGTCTTACTACTTTAAGTATATCTTAAAAGAATGAAGATGTCAATCCCCTTGCGAGCGCTCGCAAGGGGAGGCTGATAATTGAAAATCGAAAGCGGAAGCACCGCGCTATTGACAGCGCGGGCGTGGGTATGATAAAATAATAATAAAGGATGATATGAAATGGGTGAGCTTATGCGGAAATACAGGGCCCAGGTTGACAGGCTTTTCTTCTTTATCTTCATACCTCTGCTTTTGATACTGCTTTCGGTTACGGTGGTGCTTGGGGTGCTGGACAGCGTGACGCTGTTTTGGCTTTTGCCTATTGATATATTCACGCTGTACTTCCTGATATCCCCGCTTTTCGGTTATTGCGAGCTTCGCGAGGAGGGGCTTTTTATCAGGTACGGCTTTATTATCACGCGCTATATACCTTATGAGAAAATCCGCGGTATAGAAGAAAAGCGCGCCTTTTACACTAACTCTATGCTCTCGCTCAAATGCGCCTTCTCTCATATTGATATCAAGTACAATCTGTACGATGTCACCTCGGTGGGGGTGCGGGACAGAGACAGCTTTGCCTCGTCGCTTTTACAAAGGCTTTCAAATAAATAAAACATAAAAGTGCAGATAAGCAGCTTCAAGCTTGCTTATCTGCACTTATTATTAAGGGGCGAAGCAGAGCTTCGCGTGTGAAATCCTGCCTCATCGGGTGAAGGCGGGGCGGCACAAAGGGCGAGCCTGCAGTCCTGCCTCGCCTTGTCAAAGCCATGCTGCTTACGGTTAATATTACTGCCCTTGAAATAAAATTTCCTTATTTGCTTTTCGGGGGTGAGGGGCAGATTTTTGAAGCCAAAAAGCTGCCCACGCATAAGCTCTTGCGCGCCTGATATAGGCTCAGGGCGCATTAAAGAGCATATTTTCTATAAAAAGCTCTGAAAAATAAGCCGATGAGGAAAGGTCGGTGTATTTTATCCTACCGCAAAGCTCGTCAAGCCTGCCGCCATCACAGGCGAATTTTACCGCGCCTGCAAGTGAGCTGTTGCCGATTGCTGCCGCCTTGTCTGTAAGCTCGCTCGGAATAAGGCCGCTGCATTTCGCACTGCTCAAATTCAGCGCGGCGGAAAAGCCGCCTGAAATGTATACTCTTTCAATACTGCTGAAATCAATCCCGCTTGACCTCATCAGCGAGAGTATTGCCGAATATACCGCCGACTTCGCGAGCTGATACTGTCTGACATCCTCGCGGCTAAGACGGACACCGTCTGCGATTTCGTAGTCATCATCCATATAGCCCGTTTCGTCGATAATGCCGTTTTTAAGAAGCTCTGACACAATGTCTATAAGTCCGCTGGCGCAGATTCCGACAGGCTCTGTGTCCTCGATTGTCTTGTATTCCGCCCGCCCTTCATTGAGCTTGAACGAGCATATCGCGCCTTGGCGCGCGCTCATACCGCAGCTGATATTCGCGCCCTCAAAGCAAGGCCCTGCCGCGGCGGCGGTCGCAAGTCCGCCCTCTGGCGAATAAAGCACTATCTCGGCATTTGTGCCGAGGTCAATAAGCAGATTGTATTTTTTTGCCTCGGGAACACCCAGAAGATGAAGCCCCGACACAATATCGGCACCGATAAAGGCAGACACCGAGGGAAGCGAGAAAACCTCTCTTACACCCGATATGCCGATGCTGCTTGCGGATACGGCTTTTGAGCTTAAAAATGCGGGTGTATAGGGTGCGATGCCGATTGATGAAATGTCAATGCCGAAAAGCGTGTGAAGCATTGTGGTATTGCCCGTGGCGAAAAGCCTGTCTGCCACAGCACCCGCCTTTTCTATCATACGGTTTATTTCCCCCACGAGCGAGGCGTGAAGCTCTGCTACCGAATTTTTTATACAGTAGTCTATTCTCGTTATTACATCGGCACCAAATTTTCTCTGCGGGTTGTCTGCGGTTATTACCCTGACGGCTCTTTTTTCATCAAGTGAGACAAGCGCAAGCACAAGGGTTGTCGTTCCTATGTCAAGAACATAGCAGAGCCTGCCCCTATCACCAGCGCCTATCTCAATGCCCGCTACGGCAACCGTACTGCCCGCGGTCGGTAGTGTTACAGTAATATCAGAGCATACGGTGTAGCTACACGCAAGCACGTCATTGCCGTCGACAAAGGCTCGGCATTTTCCGCAGCTGCCTCTGCCGCCGCAGGGCTTATCTATATCTAAAATATCCGAAAGAAGCGTGCCGTCATTGACAGATACAATCCTTCCGTTTATAGTGACATTGTGTTTCATTTACCCTCTTTTTGTAACTAAATATTTGCAATAAAGCGGTTTTATCAATATTCTGTAAACTTCTCAAGCATAGCAATTACATTTTCCTCGGGAACATCCTGAGGTATCGCGTGTGTCGGCGCGAGTATGTATCCGCCGCCCCGTCTCATTATCGCAACGGTAGCGTCTATTATTCTCTTGATTTCCTCGGGCGGAAGATTTGGAAGCGCCTGCTGGGTAGAGATTGTACCCCAGAAGCAGAGCCTGTCGCCGTACCTTTCCTTAATGCCCCTCAGGTCGTATATCTCGGGCTGTACCGTCTGGTAGCAGTCAAGGCCTATCTCGATAAGGTCGGGGAATATTTCCTCTATATCACCGCAGGAATGCTGAAGAATAAACTTTCCGCCCTGCTTTGCGCGCTCGTACATAGCCTTCATACGCGGCTTTATAAATTCACGCCACAGAGGTGCGCCCATTATCATACCCTTCTGCTGTCCCCAGTCATCACCGAAGTAGATGCCGTCAAAGGGATACTCGTTAAATATATCTATAACCTTGAGGTTAAACTCAAGTATCTTGTCAAGAAGCTCGTGCACGAAGTCAGGGTCGGTTATCATATAGACAAGCGCATCCTCCATACCGACATAGCTCCAAAGACGCTCAAACATCGAGAAGCCTATACCGGCAAAGCAGAATTTGTCACCCTTGGTCCTTATCAGTCTTTCGCAGTCCTCGCGGATGCGCTTCTCGTCAAGATAGGGGGTGGGGTAGAGTGAGATGTCAGGCTCGTCAATTACGGGCTTGTCTACAATGCCTATATCCTTATCCGCACCCGTTCTGTTCCAGGTGACACCGAAATCGTCGGTAAAATAGCCCGCCCTTCCGTCTCTTTCGGTTGGGTATGCCCAGTACTGCCAATAGTGAAGATAGCATCCGTACTTATCAAGGAAGCTCTCGTCGGCTGTATAGCGCACCATTTTTTCAAGCTCCTGCTCGGTAAAATCCGCATGATAGGGAATATGCTCGGTTTCCTTATGCAAAAGGGCGTTTATTACTGTTTCCCGTCTAGTCATTTTTTGTTCCCTCGCTTTCAGTTGTTGTAAAATTTCTTCGCCTCGGCAAAGAACGCGTCTATATTTTCCCAGGGTGTCATAGGCGGAATGTCACAGCCCGAGGACAGCACGAAGTTAGGATAGCCTGCGCATTTTTCAAGAAGCTCTCGGGTTTTTTCTCTTACCTCACAGACACTTCCCATGCGCAGAGTGCCTGCGGGGTCGATATTGCCCATAACTACAGTGTCCCTCGAGGTGGCGGGAAGGATATCCCTTGCGAAATCCACCGCGTTTCCGAAGTGATACGCCATAGCGCCCGTCTTGAATATTGACTTTAAAAGAACGGGAACATTGTCACCGCAGTTGTGATATATCACCGCAAAGCCATCATCCTGAAGCGCATCCACGATTTGCTTGACATAGGGTGAGGAAAATTCTTCCTCAAGGTCGGGCGAGAGAAGCCCCGCCACAGGCTCTGCCATAACTATACCGTCAGCACCCGCTTTCTTGTATGCCATTGCGTACTCGGTAAGAAATGCCGTAGCCTTCTTAAGCAGAGTGTGTACCATCTCGGGCTCGTCATAGCAGTCCATCATAATTTCAGAAACATCAAGCAGTCTTGCCGCAAGCGAGTAGGGACCTATCATTCCCGCAAGCACAGGGCGGTCGGTTATTTCCCTGCAGGCTCTTTTGATTGCATCAACATAGAGCTGTGTCCTTCCGCTGCCGACACTCGGCACCTCAAGCGCCTCGGCATCCTCGGGCGAGTTGATAATTCTGCCTCTTACAGTAGGCACCTCACCGTCAGAGACGGATATAGTCGCACCGAAGCACTCTGCCTCAACCGAAAGGTCCATAAAGCTTACTGCCGCCGCCGCGTCGGTTCTTTCCGCTATCGCCTTCATACCCCTTGCCTGAAGGTCGCTGTCGGAAATCAGCTCGCCAACACTTACATCAAGCAGGCTCACACAAGGAAAGGAAAGTATCGGAAGTGGCTTCTTTTCTTCAAGAAGGGTGGATGCCATCCACGCCCTCATATTATACCTTGACATATCTGTAACCTCTTTTTAAAAGCTTATTATTCCTTGAAAAAAGTCGCCGCCGCGTCTGCCGCGCTTGCCGCATCGGGCGTGTAGCAGTCAGCGCCTATATCATCGCAGAATTTCTGCTTTACGGGCGCACCGCCTACCATTATCTTGACCTTATCACGGATTCCTGCCGCCTCAAATGCCTTAACAACCTCTGCCATAACGGGCATAGTGGTAGTGAGCAGGGAAGAGAGGCATATCACCCTGCAGCCGTCATTGACCGCCGCACTGACAAAGCGCTCGGGCGCTACATCAACCCCGAGGTCGATAACCTCAAGCCCCTTGCCCTCCATCATCATCTTGACGAGATTTTTACCGATATCGTGTAGGTCGCCCGCGACAGTGCCGATGCAGACCTTACCGCTTGCCCTGACACCGCTTTTTGCAAGATGGGGCTTGAGCAGCTCGGCACCCTTGCTCATCGCTCTTGCGGCAACCAGCACCTGAGGCACATAAATCTCGTTGTTCTTGAATTTCTCGCCGATTACGCTCATTCCCGCAAGCAGACCGCCGTCAAGTATCTCTGATGCAGATACGCCGTCCTTGAGAGCCTGACCGATAAGCTCGGCAACAATTTTCGCCTTTCCTGCCTGAACATTTGCTGAAATTTGATTTAAGATTTCCATTTGCTTAGTCTCGCTTTCCTCATTTTTGTTTATATTTGTTTGCTTTATTGATATTTTTGCCATCTGTCTGTATATCTGAGGTGTCATACCGTAGGCGTTTCTGAAGTTGCGGTAAAAGGATGGAATATTGCAAAGCCCGCACTCGGCAACTATTCTGTCGACCGTCATATCGCTTTCCTTCAGCAGCTCTGCCGCGCGGCTTAGCCGTACCTCTCGTAAATAGTCCGAGAACAGGCCGCCCGTGACCTCCTTGAATATCTGACTGAACCTCGCCTGGCTCAGAAACAGTCTTTGCGCAAGCGCTTCAAGAGACAGCTCGGGATTGCCGAACTCGCGCTTTATTATCTCTATCGCGCTATTTACAGTAGCGTAGTATTCACCTCGCTCGGGGGATGTCTTAATGGTGTTTCCGACATACCTTCCTATGAAGGAAAGAAGCAAAGTGATGTAGGCCTTTACCACCGACTTCCACTCATTTTCCCTGTCGGCAAGCTCGCATTCAATAGAATCGTAAATGTCAGATATTCTCTCTTTAGCGGTTGAATTGAGCATCGCGTAGGCAACCCGCTCGCCATCCTCAAAGACACCGTAGCAGTAGTGTCTGCTGTCCTTATCCGCCGCCCTGCCGTTAAGCCAGCAATCAAGCTGAACAGCTATTCTTCTTACAGTAAGTCCCGCGCTGTCCTCGGTCAGAAAATATCTGTGAGGCGTGCAGGGGGATATTACATATATATCGTTTTCCTTGCAGGGAAGCTCTCTTCCGTCTACAAGGTGCCCGCCCGAGCCGCTGTCTATCATATCTATTACAAGAAGGCAAGACTGCTCAAGTCCCTGCTTTTCTGTCTTTTCGGCGGGGTGAGCTTTCTCTGACACATCAAGATAGGTATAAAATATCCCATCTCTTGCCTCTGAGACATCCCTGCCCTTATCGCCTGCCCGTGCCGTATCCCACATATAGCATCCTCACTTTCCAGCCCTTTAAGTACATTATATCATTTGAGAGTGAGGCTTGTAAATATCCTGAGTTTCATTTTTTAAGCCCGAAAAGAATTAAAATAAACATACACAGCAAGGCAAAAAGCCACACTCGGCAGGCTTGACCGAGGTGGCTTTGCTTATGTATTATGTTGGCGTGCTATTACCCTCTGCCACCGAAAAGACCGAAGAAGCCGCGTTTCTTTTTGGGGGCGGGGGCGGTCTTATCCTCTTTCTTCTTGCCGACTGTGATAAAGGGCTTGAAGGTGTCGGTGGTGCCGAAGGTGAGTATTTCGTTTGCTCTTACCGCGGGCATGGGGTGAGAGTTGTTATAGATAAGCGAGAACTCGATAAGCTTGTTAAGCTTGCTATCGTCAAGCAGCTCTTTGTAATCGTTAGCCTGCTCGGCAAAGAGAAGCGGGTCTACCTGATACGCCCCGCCCGCAGCCCCGCCCGCAAGCTTGGTCATAGCGCAGACGACATCGGTGGTATTGCCGCAGCATACCGCGGACGCGCGGTCGGCGGAAAGCTCGCTGCATCTGTGCCAGTGCGCAAGCGCGAGCCTTATGGGGGCAAGCACCGCCGCGGTAATAAAATTGTTGCCGAGTATCATATCGACGCCTGCCGCCCCGCCAAAGAGAAGCAGTCTTGCCATAGTGGTATAAAGCACGTGCTTCGTCGCGATATGTCCGCACTCGTGCGCGATAACCGCGTAAAGCTCGTCACGGCTCAGGCATTCAAGAAGTCCCGAGGTCACCGTCACCGTCGCGCGCTTATCACCGTAGGTGTAGGCGTTCGGCGTGCGGTTAAGCTCAAGGTAGAAATCGGGCGTATCGATCTTCAGCTTCTCACAGATATCGGTGAGCATCAGGTGAAGCTCGGGGAGCTGGCGCTCGGTTATGCGCACCTTTGCTGACATATCGTAAATTTTCGTAAACGGCTCGCTGAGGACGGCAATTATCTTACTGCATACCTTGTCAAAGAAGGGAATTTTCTTAAGCGCGTCAAGCGCCTTTTTGTCGGCGGGGTGTGTGAAGATGTCGCAAAGCTCGTCCCTGGTGTAGTTCTGTGTAGTCATTTTTCCTGTGTCCTTTCACGTTTTGTCGGTAAGAAAAGTCTAGCATCCCGAGGCCATAATGTCAATAAAAACGCCGAAATTCGCACCGCAACTCTTAGTTGCGAGGGCCCCATCACGGCAATATCAAGCCCTTGACAGCGCCCCTTTTTCGGGGAATAATGCCACCCCGCGGGCGCGTCCCTGTGAGTGTATCAAAAAATGATATTTGTGTCGAATTCTATTGAAAACGGTCGGTACCTATGTTATAATTAGTACAAATATGAATTCCGAGTACAGCACTCATCTAAGCTTATTTATATATACATTTCAATTAATCAAAGGAAGGTAGCTCCGTTAATGGCAAAGCACACGTTTGACTGTAATATTTCAGGTGTCGATTTCAAGTTCTCGATATCCGACGAGGACGCGAGCCGTATTCAGCCTGAGAACATCAGGGAATACACAGATGTTATGAAAAAGCTCATAGACGCCTCCTCCCGCGTTATGCAGGAGGACGATATGTTTGGCGGAGCCGATATAGAGTCGCTCGCCTCGCGCTACGCCTTCCACCCCTTCGCGTATCAGATAGAGAACGTAAAGAAGATGCTCAACCGCTACTGCGGAAAGGGCGTTTTCGGCGACCAGGTAGGTCTCGGTAAGACGATAGAGGCGCTTATGACCGCGCATGTTATGTTTGAGTCGGGCTCAATAAGAAACGCCCTTCTCGTTGTCGGCAAGAAAACCATTTCGGGATGGGTTAAGGAAATTCTTACGAAATTCCCAGGCATATTTAAAATAATTATTCCCTCTATAGCGCTTAAGAGCGAGCCGAATAAAAAGGAAATAGGCCTCGGTAGCATACGCAACATCGCTAAGACTATGCCGAGGGCGGTTGAGATAATCTCGGACACCGCGAGGATGTCGGATGCCTTCTCTGCGCTTATTGACAAGATGGCAAGGGATAATGAGAGGCGTGACGGCATATTCCGCCTTTACATAGCAACCGAGGGTATGCTCGAGAGCTCTGCGAAGATATTGGAAGGCATGCGCGCGGCGGATGAGTCAAGGAAAAATCTTGAGGAACCGCCCACCGAGTCGCACCGCGAGGCTATTTCAAAATTTATAAAGGGGCTTCGCGCGCTGTCGGTGGATAATGCGGATGCCTATGAAAATTACTTCTCGGGCACAAGTATCGAGCTGAAAAAGGAAAGAAAGAGCTTTGATGTATTCACAAGAGAGGATATTATAGAGCTTGAGTACCTGAACACCCTCTCGCTTTTCATTAATGAGCTGAAGGGGGTAAGGGCGCAAATCGGCTCAGGCTCGCTTCGCGTAATGGACAGACTGCGCCGACAGGGCAATATCGACGCTATTGATACGAGGCTTGCCGCGCTTTGCGCCGAAGAGGACAGGCTTAAGGGCGAGCTTCAGAGCGCAAAAGAGGTAAGGTCGCTCTTTGAGGGCGAGAGGATAATCGACCTTCTTATGATAGACGAGATACATAAGCTTTACAGCGAAAGAGGGGCAGGCAGGGTGGTTGAGAGCATGTCGTCCTTCCTCTCGGATATCGAGAAGAAGTTCTGTGTGCTTATCTCGGCAACCCCCGTACGGTCGCGCCTTGACGATATTTTTGAGCTGGTGCATATGTCAAACCCCAAAATGTTCGGCGTGGGCAGGCAGACCGATGCTAAAGAGTATTTCTACGAGACGCTCTGCCGTATCCCGCGTACGGCAACAGGCGATGGGGTATATGCCTTTCCCCTTGCCTCTATGGTATGCGACGAGGCGGGAAGGCTCTCTGACGAGAAGATCAAGGTATTTTTAGGCCTTGTAAACAGCTTCTTCACAAGAAAGCGCATAGATGACGTAAGCGGTGATATGCGCGGAATATACGTCAAGGCGTACGGCACGCTCACAGATGATGAGAAGCGGGTTATAACCGCCCTCACGCGCCGTATTATAGACAAGCGCGCCGTCTCGTTCCTGAAGCGCGGCGTGGATGATAAATTTGAGGATTGCGTGGCCTGTGCAGAGGACGAAATGAGGCGCTGGCGCGCTACGGCAGGCGAAAACGCCGACTCTGCATTTCTTAAGGCTGACGGCAGTGTGAATACCAACCGAAGGCGGCACTTCTTTTCCTGTATTGATGCTACGGCAATCGAGCTTATCACGGTAATAGACGAGCTTACCTTCCTGCGTGCGCAGGGCGTGGCGGAAAACGGAAGCTTTCTTGAAAACGAGCTTGGGAATACTAATATTCTGATAAAGCGAAGCATAGTTGACCTCTACAGACAGTTCAGAGTAAGAGACGGCAAGACTAATTGGGACAGTGAGCGGATGCTTGATGAGCAAATCAAGGAATTTCTTTCAAGCGGTACCCTGCTTATCAGGATAAAGCAGCTTCTTTACTCAATGGTAAATTGGCAGAGGCGCAAGAAGTACGGCGTTGCCTTTCTTCCCAACGAGCCGTATGAGTCGGATTATGCGTCCGACGAAGAGAGGCTTGCCGAGATGGGCAGAAATGTTTTTAAGAGCCTGCTTGAGGCGGTCGACAAGGAAAAAAAGACGGCATCTGGCGGAAGGTTTATATCTAAGTACGGCTTTGATACAAATGCCGACGATGATTTTCTCTATTCACTCTTGCTTGACAGCGTGCTTGCGTATGAGTCAAGAGACACCGCGGGCAAGGGCAAAATCAGGATAAGAGAGCAGATTATGAGGGGTGTCAAGGAGGTCAGCGACGACCTTATAAAAAGACTTTTCCCAAGCTATTCTGTGATGCTCGGCGACGCGGGGCGCTCGGTATGCCTGCTTTCCGACGGCACGTCCGCGCCTTATGGCGACACAGGCGAGAGAGAGGATGCGGATACCGATGACGAGCTTAAGTCGGGTGAGGTTATAAACCGCTTTGCCTTTGCGATAAGCACCGACCAGGCGGGAATTAACCTTCAGCAGTATAAGACCTTCGTATTCTTCCAGCTTGACGGCGAAAGGGGAGCGTTGCTCAACCCCGTCGACATAGAGCAATGGGTAGGAAGAATTCACAGAACGGGACAGGTAAAGAACTGTAGAATTCTCACCATAATCGACTACCACAGAAGCCTTATGTCGGACAGCAAAAATGAAAGATACACGAGAGAATTTCTCGAGTGGTACTACACCGATATTCTTTCAGACCCCAACGGTCTTGACCTTTACGGCAACCGCACCCCCGACATTGCGTTTATAGAGCCTATCGTATGCGACTGCATAAGGTTTACTCTCAGAAAGAATAAGGACAGAAGAGATCACACGGCAAAGGGCTTTGCCGAGCTTGCGTATGAGTGCTACAATTACGATGAGCAAAGGGGCGGGGATTTGATGAAGAGCGTGCTTAAGCGCCTTATCAGAAGCCTTTGCAGATACCGAGGCTTCGGCAAGTCTATGAGAATGCTTAAGTCAAGTCGGGCACAATCTTTCAGAAAAAGGCGTAAGGCGCGCCGTATGAGGCTTAGCCAAAGAGGTGCAAAATAAAGAAAAAGGCAAAGGCCCGAGGTTAGCTTTTATAAAAGGAACGGTTACTTGATATGTCAGAAAATATAAAAGAGCTTATATATGCGGCAAAAGAGGCGGGAATAGTCTCTGAGCTTTCTCAAAGCGGAAAATATATTTCCTTTGCGCTTCTCGGTGAGGGCAAAGGCAAAAGGCGCTACGAGCTTTGCCTTGAGGGTGACCCCGATGAGGGGCATCCTACGGCAGAGCGCGCTATGCGCGCCTCGGATGCGCTTATAGAGCTTGATCTGAGGCTCGGCGGGACCTATAACTGCTTTGCCGTTTCTATGGCTAATATAGAGCCGCCGACAGGCGTTGAGCTTGCCAGAATGCTGGGTGTCGGCGCGGGTGTCAGGGTGTCCGAGCCGAAGGGCGAGGCGGTTGACCGCTTCTCGGGTGAGGTCACGCATATGATACAGGTCGTTATCGATATATTTATCGGCGACAGCACCTACGATACCGTAATAGACAATGTATATGTCAACTGCCAGGACGATTTGGCATCGGGCGGTAAGATATGCCTTTTCAAGAGCGCGGGCGAGACGGTATTTGATACGGGCGATACCGTGCTTGACAAGAAGGGCATTTCGATTGAAGAGGACAAAAGGGCGGCTAGGGCGCTTTTGGGACAGCTTACGGGAAAGCATATCAGCCGTACCTATCAGGGTGTCCTTAAGGCGCTGTCCGAGGACAAAGGCTCGAATTTTTACAAATACCTCGCGGGCGTGGCGAAAACCAAGCCGAGTATGCCTGTCGGCAGAATTGAGATGCGTATAAGGTCGCTCTACCTCGGTGCCGAGCGGGTGAAGCAGTTTATCTACACCCTGACCTCGCGCGACGGCTACTCGCAGGACGTGAAGCTCTTCTGGAACAAGTCCTCGACATCCCTCGGCAAGGATGATGCGCTCTACCTGATAAAAGAGGGCGAGAGCTTTGTCGGCATCACCTGCGAGAGACCCGATAAGGGCGCGGTGGAATTCAAGAGAGATGTGATTTGCGCAAAAACCCCTGTATGCGCAGATGACGGAAAATACAGGCTTGAGTCAAGGTTTTTCCCGAGGTCTATGCTGAAGGTCAGGTCCTGTGAGTACTGTCCTCAGTCGTATTATGCCTCGGATGCCACCGACAAGCTCTACAGAGAGGGCTTTACGCTTCTTGACGGCACTCACGCCTGTGAGGCGTGCAATCACGAGAATATGACCGTCACGAGAAGAAACAGGAAAAGATTTAAGTACAGAACGAGGGCAAAGCGCTTTTCCGACGGCGCTTTGGGTGAGCTTTTCACCGAGTACGAATATGTCGGCGGTGACAGTCTTGTAAATATTAAAAACGGAGGCAACGCCTTCCTTTGCTCGCATTGCGGGCTTTACATTTACAGAAACGAAAAGACCTCTCCAAAGGATATTCCCACCTGTGAGATATGCAAGGAGTACGTCTGCAAGGAGTGCTTCGCCGAGATGAGGCGTGAGAGGTCGGCATATTATATTTCGGGGGATGCGCTTAAGAGCGTTACGTTCTGCAATTATTGCAAAAATCACGAGACGGTTTCCTATGACGGCAGGACGCTCAGAATATATCCCGCCTACACCGACTCCTCTGAGAGGGAGGAGGGCTTCGTGCTTGACAGCGCCACGAAAAGAGAGGCGTCGTCGCTTGAGGTGTGCGGCGACTGTGGCAGGCTTATCTTCACGGGAATAAAGAAAATTCCCGACGGCGACCGTTGCGTAAAGTGCGGTGCCTATTTCGGCGGTGAGTGCGTCAAGGCTGCGCGAGGCAGACACCCCAGCGGCGCTACCGTATGCGAGGCGTGTATGTCTACGCTTAAAAGCCCCGAGGCGGACAGTCTTTTCTGTGAAAACCTCAGGTGCAAGGCAGAGTATGAATACGGCGATATCCGCACCGAGGCGGTAAGGAGCTATATTCAGTCCGCCGACTATACTCAGGAATTTCTCAAAAGACACTCAAGCTTTATCAGGGGCGTTATGGGAATATTTGCCGCGCGAAGGCTCGGCGATGCGGAGGTTTATTTGGTAGGGGGTATTAAGCTCAGGCTTAAGGATGCATCCCTTGCCTCGACACCTGACGCCTGCACGGCAGACGTTGAATACAGGCTTGACGTTAAGGTGGGCAGAGCCGTGCGCAGATTTATAATCAAGGCAGAGGCTATGCTTTCACAGATAGAAAACGGCGCTTGCTCGGTTGACATTACGGGCGAGAGGGCAGTATACGGAGGTTAAGGCGCTTAATGTTTGAAAGAAATAAAAACTACCTCGGCAAAAAAATAACCGAGGAGAAGGTGAAAAGAGAGCTTACCGAGGGGGCGATCGAGCTTAGTATCAGAAGCGCAAGGAGAGGTGCCCTCGTATGCAGGCTCATTCTTTGCATATGCTACGCCGCGTTTTGTCTTTTCACCCTGCACTTTATCGTAGAGAATATATTTTTCGGCGGCTTTTATTCATCGGCGCACGGCCTTGCGATAGCCTTTCTTATAGTGAGCGCCGTCCTGCTTATACTCGGCATCGTTGCCTTTTTCGCGGTATGGAGGATATTTTACAGAACGGGATTTCACTTTGTAAGAATACTGCTCAGCATAGCGGCGCTCGTTATTGCCTCGGTGTCAATGGTTATCCTCGGCCCTACGGGCTATCTTGTAATTGCGGGACTTGTGCTTCTTACGGCGGTAGCCTTTGAGGTAGTTCTTTGGATAAGGTCGGCAGAGGGCTTTTCGACCCTCTCGCATATTATTCTTGCCGTGCTTGTGGCGGTTGCCATCACCGTATCGAGCCTCTTTATCTTCGGCGCGGTGAACATCAGCCCCAAGGGCGAGTACGTCGAGCTTTCGGCATATGAAAGAAACGTAAGATACGAGAGCTTTGGCGAGAGCGGAGCTAAAATCAGTAAGGTTATGCTCACCGCCGCCGATGCCTTCCGCATCAAGTCTGCCGACGTCTACAAGGTAGAGGACAGCGTGCCGATAAACGGCATAGATGCCCCCGTCGTGGCAGTAGGCGCGTACGCCTTCCGCGAGGTAGGCTCGTTTGATAACGTCGCGCTTCCCGCAACCGTTAGGCTTATAGAGGACGGAGCATTTATAAACAGCGCGGTTAAGACACTTACAGTCAGCAGTGAGAATATTGATTTCGGCTCATCGCTGAAGGACAGCGGGATACGCGAGATTATTATGACCTCACAAGGAGTGGGCGCCATCAATATTACCGAGCTTCCCGAGGGTACGGTGATACGCGTGCCGAGAGAGCTGCTTGATGAGTACAGGGCAAAGAACCCCACGCACAGTCGCGCCTTCGTGCCTATCATAGCCGAGGATGAGCTTTACGTAACCTTCGATATTCTGCCCGATGCCGAAAAGACCGATACCGAGGGCGGGTATCTTAAGACCTATATTGAGAAAAAGGATAAGGACGGTAATATAACCGTAGAGCTTCCTTATGCCTCGTTTGTCACAGAGAACGAAAGCTACGGCAAGCACTGGCAGAGAGTGAACAATGAAGGCAGCTTCCGTCTGCTCTCTCTTAACGCAGGCGGGAAGGCTATCGGTGCCGCACAGCAGACGCTTACCGTATCCGAATGTACGACCGTCAGCGGGCAGTGGCAGAAGGTACATTTCGTCTATGCGGACGCATCCGCCCTCGGAGGCGGTGAGCGCGTAATGCTCGGGGAGCTTAGCCTTCTTGGCGAAAGCTACACGCTTCCCAAGGAGTACCTCTTTGACGGCATTGACGGCTACGTATGCAGGTCCTTCCACGATAACTCAGGCCTCGTTGGCGGAGTTATCAGTAAAATTACCGATACCGCGCGCGACCTTGTGGTATATCCGCGCTTTGAGCTTCTTCCGCCTACCCTTGAGCTTCAGGGCTACGAGGCATATTACGACGGGCAGACGCATACCAAGAGTGTCAGCTTCACCCATCCCGCCGACGTCTCGGTTTCCTATATTTCCTGGAAGAAGGACGGGGACAGCTACTACATTTCGGGCGACAAGACCGCCCTTACCGTTTCGGACGTAGCCGATAGCGGAGTATATGAGGTTACCCTTACCGTCGAGGATAAGGACGGACGCTTCGCAAGCGCAACGAAGGAAATCACCGTAAGCATAAGTCCCAAGCGGGTAAAGGTTACCGCGCTTCCTGGGACTAGTGTCTACGGCGAGGAGATGGCAGAGCTTACCTATACCCACTCGGGCCTTATCGGAAGCGATACACTCACGGGCGAGCTTGCCTGTGATATCAGTGCGGGCGCGGGCGAATACGATATCGGGCTTGGAACGCTCACGGCGGGCGAGAACTACCGTATACTTCTTATGTCGGCAAAATATACCGTCACTAAGGCGAGCTACGATATGAGCTCTGTTAGCTTCGTCGGCGGAAGCTCGGTCTATGACGGACTTTCACATATCCCCTATATTGATGAGGCAACGCTTCCCGTAGGTCTTGACGGCATCAGGGTGTCGGTAAGCTACGTCGGAGACGGCATTAACGCAGGTACGCGCGAGGTCAAGGCGGTATTCGCTACGGCAAGTAAAAACTACAATATCCCGAGCGAAATGGCTACAACCATCACGATTGATAAAGCCGATGCTGTAATCAATATTAGCGGAGTTCTGACTACATACGTTTACACAGGCGCGCTTCAGACGGTGAACAGCGGTGCTACGCTTAACCATACCGAGACAACACTCGTCTACTCGGATAACACCTTCACAACCGTAGCCGAGGGTAACGGCAAGACAGCAACCATCACCGCAGCCGAGACCGACAACTACAAGAGCACAACTGCAACGGTAGAGCTTACGGTAGAGAAGGCAACCGCAGTAATAAATACCGCAGGCGTTGAAACCAACTACACCTACACAGGCGCGCTCCAAACCGTAAATAGCGGAGCAACGCTTAACCATACCGAGACAACGCTCGTCTACTCGGATAACACCTTCACAACCGTAGCCGAGGGTAACGGCAAGAAGGTAACTATAACTGCCACAGAGACCGCGAACTACAAGAGCACAACTGCAACGGTAGAGCTTACGGTAGAGAAGGCAACCGCAGTGATTAACACTACAGGCGTTGAAACCAACTACACCTATAGCGGTAGCGAGCAGACCGTAAATAGCGGTGCTACGCTTAACCATACCGAGACAACGCTTGTGTATAGCAATAATACCTTTACAAACGTTCCCGCAAGTGGTGAGCAGATTGTAACTATTACATCGGCCGAGACCGCAAACTACAAGCCTGCAACTACGACAGTAACTATCTACATAGACAAGGCCACCGCGGTAATAGACACCGCAGGTGTTGAGAGAAATTATGTCTACACAGGCGCACCCCAGACGGTAAACAGCGGTGCAACTCTCAACCACGGTGAGACTACTCTCGTCTACTCTGACAACACCTTCACAACCGTAGCCGAGGGTAACGGCAAGACGGTAACTATCACTGCCACAGAGACCTCGAACTACAAGAGCGCAACTGCTACGGTAGAGCTTACGGTAGAGAAAGCTACCGCAGTGATTAACACTACAGGCGTTGAAACCAACTACACCTACACAGGCGTGCTTCAGACGGTAAACAGCGGTGCTACTCTCAACCACGGCGAGACAACGCTCGTATATTCAAATAACACCTTTACCACCGTAGCCGAGGGCGACGGAAAGGTAGTAACTATAACTGCCACAGAGACCGACAACTACAAGTCGGCAAGCGCTACCGTGACGTTACGGGTAAGCCCTATGAAGGTCGCGCTTCCCACCGTTACCGATACCGAGCTTGCCTATACGGGCGATGAGGTAGTATTCCTTGCCGAGGAGAGTGAGTCTCTCTATACCGTCACAGACGGAAGCGCCACCGAGGTCGGTGACTACGTCGCGCTTCTTGCTCTTAAGGACACGGAAAACTATGTCTGGGCAGACGGTGGCTTTGACGGCAGAATAGAGTGGAGAATAGTTTAATTAACAAATCCCGCCTACGCACCCGAGCGCGGGCGGGGATATATGAAAGGTACATAGCTTATGACAGAAATTATAGCGCTTACAGTATTCCTCATAGCTCTCGGTAAAAAGAGCCAATCCTTAGACGGTAATACCCCTATCGGCAGGCTTGTTTCTATCGCGACGGGCGGTATAATCGAGGAGCTTGTCGAGGAGGGCGTTGAGGGAATTCTCAAGCTTCCCGAGCTGATATTTGAATCAATATCGGGAATGTCCGACTACTTCCGCAAAAGAAAAATAATAGGAGCTGCCGTCGTGTCCCTTATCCAGGCGGTTGAGAATATGTCGGATAAGGAGCGCGAGACGCTCAGCGACTTTTTATGCGAGGCATACGAGGGGTCTGCAAATGATAAGGAATACAAGAAATTCCGCAAGACCTACCTCAAGGCGCAAAGTGAGCTCGGAAAGCACAGAAACGACCGCAAGAGGCTGATCAAGGGCTTTTATAAGGTGGTAGACTCGGTTGTGGAGTCCTTCACCGAGAAGATGCTTGAGGACTTCAGCTATAAGGACGGGGGTGCGCTGGCGGAGAGCTACCTCGGCAGGCGCGATATTCCTGCCCCCGTAGCCGAGACGGCAAGGATCGTTTGCGAGTGTATGTACGAGCTGAAATACGTCTCAATGGCAGACGAGGACAGAGACGTAATCAAGCTGACACAGGAGATAGTAAGCCGAAACAATGAAAAAATGGCAGAGGTCTTAATGGATAGGCTTAAGGGCTATTTCAATCTCATAATAAGGCAGAACAGCCGCGTTAAGCTCGAAAAAAGCGATATAGCAGCCATAGAAGCAGCCACAGAAAAGAAGGATGATACGAAACGCGGCAAAATAATATCAAAGATTGTGCGAAATGACGCCTCGTTATGGCTTGAGCTTTCCTGCCCAAGCTGTGGTGCTTCGGGAAATCTTATAAGCCGAGAGGGCGACCTTGTCAGGTGCCACCTCTGTGATAAGAGCTTCGCCCTTCGTGACAGCACGGGTGATGACATACTTGCGGTGCTTGACGAGATGAGCGAGGCAATGGCCTCGGGGCTTTCGGATATAAGGGGCGCTGCCGATGACATCAAGGGCGAGCTTACAAGGCTGTCTTATGAGATACTCACATCAAATAAAAGGCTTCTTGAGAGCGTTATCTTCCATTCGGATGATTTAGATAAGCGAAGCGAGGCTATCCTCAGCGCAACGGGCGCGGCGTGCGAGTCGATAAGAGCACAGGTCCAAGAGGGCAGACGCGAGCTTAAGGATGTGCTTAAGAGAAGCACCGAGCGCATACTTCGCGATATGAAGCGTGGCTTTGAAGAGACTAAGGACACAGTAGTAAAGGAAGCAGACAGGCTCGTC
Source organism: Clostridia bacterium (assembly GCA_017935065.1). GTDB lineage: Bacteria > Bacillota > Clostridia > Oscillospirales > CAG-272 > UBA1740. The sequence goes on along the minus strand of JAGBIF010000032.1, from coordinate 7,882 downwards.
GACCGACTTAAGGAAAGCGAGGACAGGCTTGCTTCAAGGCTTAGTGAGCATAGCGAAACGGTAAAGGAAATGAGCTATGCTATAAGCAGTATGCACCTAAGCTCTGCAGGTGATGAGGTTATCAGAAGCCACAGTGAGCAAGGCAAGAGAAAGGAAAGCATTCCCGCGCCTGTCGCTTCGCCAAAAACGAAAGAGGTGCATAAATGCGACCTTTGCGGCGGGGGAGGCGGTGAGTGCGATGAGGAAAGACACAGGCTCTGCGGTGCTATGAGTGACAGAAGCAATGTTATTTTTGCTACCCTCTCTGGAAATGGCGCAGAGAGGCTCTCTCTTGTGGCAGAGGGTGTCTGTGAGGATGCTGACGGGGCTGTCGTGAGGGTTGAGCTCGGCGCACTGCCGTCCGATGTTTCGGATGAGTCGGTATACACAGTAGGCTTCAGCTCTCGCGCCGAGTGCCTGCCTGCGCGCGGTGCGCTTAAAAAATGCCGTACGGCAGTTATTCATTCGGGAAGGAAAATACGCCTTTCCTCGGCATTTATTCAGAGATTTTTAGAGCTTGTCGGCACAGGATGCGCTATGATAGCCTTTTCGGAAAAAATCACACTTCCGAGAGGGCTTAAGGCAGGCGAGTGGCGCCTTGACGCAGGCAAAAGAGCGCTTATCAGGGGGTGAGGGATATGCTTGGTACAGATGTTATTTTGGCACTCGTGATGCTTGGAATTATACTCGCAGGCGCAATAACGCTTACCGCGGTGGCGCTATGCTCAATTAAAAGGGACAGACGGCGAGCAGAGGCGCTTGATGAGGAAAACAAGGGGCTTTCCTCGCTTGTGAGGTCGCTTGAGGTAAGCCGTGATAATCTTGAAAGCGAGCGCGAGGAGCTTATTTCCGAGCGCGAGGGGCTGTCGGGCGAGCTATCCTCTGTCAGGGCGGAAAGAGATGCGCTCAAGGATAAGAGCGGCGCACCCGTGTCAAAAAAGCAGAGCTCGCGCGAGATACAGACGCTTAAAAAACGCCTCGCTCAGGCAGAGGCAAGGAATGAGGCACTGGTAAGCGAGAAAGAGAAAATTCTCGCAAGGGCACAGGCGCTCACTAAGGAAAGCACCGCCCTCACAAGAGAAAATACCGCCCTCACCAAAAGGGTAGAGGCGCTCGGCAGGGAAAATACCGCTCTTGCCTCGCAGAGGGATGCTCTTGATAAGGCAAGCACCGCGCTTGAGGGCGAAAAGCGCGCGCTCGTCGCTAAGGAGGCCGATGCAGCTCGGCGCGCAGATGAGCTTCAGTCGAGGCTTGACGGACAAGAGATGTATATCGAGAGGATAACCGCCTCAAACGAGAGCTTCAGAGAGGCGCTTGCTAAGGCGCGCGAGATACTCGTTTACGCAACCGATGCGACCTCTGTCCAGTACCTTCGCGATGAGGTGCAAAGGGCAATAGATGCGCTGAACGCGGCATTTGATTAAAGCTGAAAAGAGAGAATACAATGAGTGAAAACATAGTAAAAATTAAGCATCTCGGTATTGATTTCGGAAGCTCAAGCACCGCGGTGGTGGGCTTTACGGATGAATTTGACACGCCTATACTGTTTGACTTTAAGGGCGATTATTGCTTCCGCACCGCGATAGCCAAGCTCAGGGAAAACCGAACCTATCTTTATTCTCTTGATGCAATAAACCTGAGGGCAGAGCAAAGGGGTGCCTACCTCTTTCACAATGATTTAAAGGAAAGAATAAAGGATAAGCACGAGCTTGCCGAGCAGTTTCTTACCGAGCTGCTTACCCGCATAAGGGATACCGAGTGCAGGGGCGTAAGATATGATTTTTCCGACCTTGAGAGTGTGTGCTACGGGCACCCCGAGTACCTCTACCGCAGGGGCAGAGCCGACTTTATTGAGACAATGAACAGAATTCTTCCCGCAGTAGTCAAGAGGGTGTTCGGTCGCAAGAGGGTGAGCATATTCGGCGAGGGCGAGCCTCAGCTCGCTACCGTTGCCTACCACATATCGAATAGTGATAAAAAGGGCTACCCCATCGAGCGGGATGAGGTAATTCTCACGCTTGACCTTGGCGGATACACTCTTGATATGGCGCTTCTCAAGGCGGATGATGACGGCGTGCTGAAGCAGATAAAAAGCGACAGCTGTGAGGTAGTCCCGGGCGGTACGGGCAAGCACATAACCGAGAAGATATGCGAGAACATCTACACCGATTATGTGTTTGATGACGGTGTCGACCGCGCGAAGATTGCGCTTTATACAAGCGGCGCGGCAGACGGTGTGCCTCTTAAATACAAGAGTGGCGGCGAGCGTATATCCCTGAGGTATACCGAAAGCGCCAGGGGAAAAATTCACGATACCATAACCGTCACAGAGAGCGCACCGAATAATCAGGATAAAAGCTACACCGTAAGGGTGGGCGAGATTTACGATACTGTTGCAAGAATTGTAAGGGACTTCCTCGAAAGGTGTACGGACGAGGATGACAAAAAAATAAGCCACCTGCTTTTCACAGGCGGCACCTCGCGAATTGCGCGTATGAGGGACCACGTAATCGAGCAAATCAAGCCCTGGCTCGCCACAAACAGAAACGAGCTTCATATCGACAGATACGAGGACAGCAGGGTATTTATAGGCTCGTCGTCGGTTGACCGCGACTCGTCATACGGCTGGCGCGCGGATGCGAGAATACCGCTTAAGGCAGAGTATGCCGTAGCCTACGGCGCGGCGCTTGTCGCAAGGGACAGGGGTGTTTTGAAAAAGGGCAAGATGCCAAGGGTTGACCCCACACCCGAAAAGGGCGGACTTACAAGAGAACAGGAGGAGCATCTTCGCAAAAGACGCATTGAGCTGAAGAGGATAATCAACGAGCTTGAAAACGGTGATATCCAGTCTCTCTATGATATTGAGCGCAAGCTTAAGATGCTTCACGAGGCAATGGGAAAGTTCCCGAGAGACTAGCCGCACCCCCGCAATAATAGCAAATAAAGCTTTAGCGCCACCGTATCACTTTCATACGGTGGCGCTTGTTTTATTGTCTATATGCTAACTAAAGTGCGCAAATCTTGGTTTTGCACAGTGAATTCTACTGCAGTACTTTAATACTCTTTCTCGATTTGCTTCACTTTGCCTGAATAGGAATACCGCGAAGCTTAGTGCAGGTGGCATCCGAGCAGATAGCGGGCTTTGGCATATTCTTATAGGTTATAAGCCTTGTCAGCTGATAGCCCCCGTTGGGGAGCGATTTTGAAAACGCGCTGTCGGCAACATTTACAAATACATAGAAGCTTCTGCCGCTGACCTCTGTGTATTTGAAATTATCAATATTCACCTCGCTTGGCATATAGCAGGTGTAGCCGAAGTCCCATTCCTTATAAGAGGACGCACCGTACTCGGGATGATTGTAGGTCTTATCGGGTGTGAAATCCGAGCGGATAAGATATATCGTCTTGTGATATTTCTTCACATCATCAAATTTTCCGTCATCCGAGCGCCAGGTTTCATAGCCGTCCAGGTAGCAGTTCTTAATATTTATAACACCGTCAAAGGTCGCGCCGTAATCGTTTCTCAGCTTTAAGAACTTATCGCCCGTACGCCTCTTGACGTTCTCAATATTAAGAGTACCTCCGCCTATGACATTGAGGTCAAGACCGAGAACACAGTTCTTGATATCAACATTCCAAAATCCGCAGTGCGCGTCAATGCGCGAGATAGTGCAGTCCTCAAAGGTGAGGCACTTGCTTCCGTTTGAGGCATTTATTCCCCAATACTTCGAGTCCTTTATATCCCTGTACTGTGTGATGCCCTTGACCGTCACGTAAAGCGAATCGGATATCGCAAGGTCATACGTTCCGACGGTGTACTGCTGATGTCCTGTAAGCTTTGAGTCCTTAAGCGTTACATTGTAGGTGTCCGAAATACTTAAAAACGACGAGTAGGAATAGCCCTTTTCATTAGGCTCGCCCGTAACCTGATGGTCGATATTCTTAACGGTGGTATTAGGTCTTAAAACCTTTATACCTCTTGCCCAGGTGTCGTCCTTGGTGTCGGGATAGATTGAGCTGTCGGTGCATTTTGCGCAGATATTAGTGAACCTACCGCCGCTAATAGTAATAGCTGTATCGGCGGTGGGTAAAACCGATAGCCAGGTAACCGTATCAAAATCAAATACAATGGGTGTCTTTGCGTCTACGTTTCCCTCTCGGTCGACGAGAATTATATCTGTCCTGTCATATCCGCTGTTCTGGTTAGAGCCAAAGCGGATAAAGTCCTTTTTATTTGAGTTTTCAAGAATGATATGAAACCTCTCGCCGGGCAGATTTTCAAATGCACGTGTCAGCCAGGGAATGTTCTTTTGCCCCGCCTTTATCTCAAGATTGTCTGAGAGGGCAGAGAGAGGCCTTTTTGTGCCTTCCTTGTAGGTGAGGGGCTCAATGTCGGGGCGAATATAGAAAATATGCGATTGGCGTCTTGCGTAAATGCCGATACCCTCTGTAGTGTCATCAATTATAAAGCTTGCATCCGTGAAATCCATATCTTTTAAGACAGGTATGCTTTGCGCCTTGTAGGGCGTGCCGTCTTGCTGGCAGTCGGTAATACCGTCTACAGTAATACCGTCAGCCCAGGTCTTGCCTATCATAAAGACCTTGCCGACAGTGCCCTCGGGTATGAGCGTCTGCCCTGTTGCATTAGCCCTCTCGTGCGCCGCCTTTATGGCAAAGAAATCATTTGTCTTGCCGTCACCGACAGCGCCGAAGTCGGCATATTTTACGGTTTTGATATGCCTTTCGTAAAGATAATCCTGTGAAAATTCAACCACACCCGATTTTGAGGAAATTGCCTCCTTGGCGAAGCTGTCAAGACACTCGGCAAAGAGTAAGGGATAGGCGCACTCGACGAGCATATTTCCCTCTGCAATACGCACCCTGAAGCCCCCATCGCCCGCATCGGCTACATTAGTAAGCAGGATTTTCTTCTTGCCCGCAGGCACACCGTCGGGTGCGACGATATCAAGCCTGAGCCCGCTCTCGGCAAGAAGCATATTCCGAAGCGCCTCTGCCGAATTGGGATAAATGCTGAAGTCATTTTTATCGCAGACGATAACAAAGTCGGAAATATCCCCGCCCGCAATCTTAAGCGCCTCAATATCGTACCTCGTCGGCACGAAAAGATTTATAGCCCCGTCAACTGCAAGGTCTGTGACGCTCTCGGTGGTGTCGGTTATCTTCATATAATCCGAAATGAATTTCTGTACGGTGCTTCTTGTCAGCGCGGGTGTACCGCCCGCAATTACTATGCGCTCGCCGACCGTCTTGATAAGATAGCCCTCGTTGCCAAGCTCGCCTGCCGTCACAGCACAGCCCTCGGGGCGGTTCTTGACCCCCGTACCGACGATTATCTCGCGCTCGCTCACCGCCGAGGCATCTCTGTCCTCGATAGCATCGGCTATCTCAACACCTGCCTTCCTAAGAGCATCAACAAGCTCGCCTGCCGCGCGCCTGCCCTCGCTTCCCGCACCCGAGGCAATAACCACGCGGAACTCGGCAACGCCCCCGCGCACAAGCACCAGCCCCGTAAGCGGTGTATCGGGCTTGTCATCATCATCCCCGTCAGGCGTGTTCCCGTTGCAAGCGGCAAACGAAAGCACCGACAAAAGCATAATTGACATAAGTAAAAGCAGCACCAAAAGCTTCTTCATATTCTCACCAATCCATAACTTTATTAAAATAATCTGTAATATTCATTAAAATGCTCTTTAATGAGTACAAAATAAAAACACCTTTACAGAATAAGTGTATAATAAAGCGCACCCGATTTCAATACAAAAATAAATAAATACACCCCCACCCCTCAAATTCCCGCCCCAAAAATGTAAAAACCGCCCCATTTTTTGTATATATTGCTCAAAATGCAAATAAATTTAAAAACACCAAAAGCATAAAGACCTCATCCTATTCGGATGAGGTCTTTATTGGCGGAGCAAGCTTCAACGAAAGTCGAACCGCTGTTAACACATCACACCAGAGGTGTGGATATCATCAACTATCTTCTATTCGTATTTACCATTTTTGAAAAAGTTTTGTTTTTGTCTATTATTTCAACAACCAATCTGCAATATCAACAATCCGTACACCCTCATATTGATACTCGTCGTTGCGTGTTCTTGCAATTACCATTTTGGGATAAGCGTCTTTAATTTGTAATAAAGGGGATATTTCTCTTTCAAAAGTTTTTTCATCGCTTATATTATCGGACACTTGAATATATATTTTTTCGTTACGCTTAATGGCAACGAAATCTATCTCTTTTTTGTATAGCACTCCAACGTAAACCTCGTAACCTCTACGCAAAAGCTCTATTGCTACGATATTTTCGAGAATTCTGCCATAATCCATATTTTTCGTGCCGAGCTTTGCGTAACGAAAGGTGTGATCGCTTAAATAATACTTATCGTTACTCGATAGATATTTTTTTCCCTTTATATCGTATCTGCGGACTTTATAAAATGCGAAAGCATTGCAAAGATATTGCATATAGGAGCCTATTGTGTTGTGATTGACTTTTTCTTTAACACCCGTCAAGGTATTGGTAATACTTCTCGCAGAAGATAAATTAGATATGTTATCCATTAAAAAGTCCACAACCCTGTCCATAAGCTGCGTATTTCTGATTTTATACTTTTTACGAATATCTCTAACAATCAGCGTATTAAAAACCTCTGCTATATAGTCGTACTTCGCTTCTTGGTTTTTATAAAGATACGAGCCGGCCATACCACCTTCAATCATATATCTATCGAAAGCCTTGTATTTGTCTTGCAATTCAAAATATTGCACATATTCATTAAATGAAAAAGGATATACCTTGATTTCAAAAGTTCTTCCCGTAAATAAGGTAGCCAAGTCAGAGCTTAAAAGAAAAGCATTTGAGCCTGTTATATAAATATCAAACTTTTCCGTTGCGTGAAGGCCGTTAATTGCCTTTTCAAAACCATTGCACATTTGCACTTCGTCAATGAGAACAAAGTTTTCTTTGCCGTCTTGATAGTTTGAATTGACATAATCATATAACGCTTTATATTCGTTAAGAGCATCGTATTCTGGCAAATTAAAATTGATGTGAATAATATTGGCATTTGCATTGCATTTTTGAATATGAGCCTTAAATGCTTCTAAAAGCTTTGATTTACCACTACGGCGCACGCCTGTAATTACCTTAATATCAGGTGTTCCCATAACATTTATTATTTTTTCCAAATACTTTTCGCGCTGAATAAGTTTCATAATCATCACCTCTTGCTTATATTATAGCACATCTATTTACCAAAATCAACATATTTTAAAAAGTGGCAAGTGGAAATTGTATATCACCAACACAACGTGTTGTATAGCATCAAGTCGCAGATTATACACGCAAAAGCGTGATGCAAGGAGCGAAGCGACGGAATAGCGAGCCTGCGAGCGTCTATACACCTTCGGTGATGAGATACAGACTAAAGTCTGATGATATACCAAGTCTGCAACTTGGATAAATAAAAAGACGAACCGAAGTTCGTCTTTTTATTTTGGCAGACCATCTAGGGGCTTGCCCTGGCGGGCAACATACGCTCACTCTTCGCCTGGAGAGCAAGCTCTCCGATCTACGAGTGAGGTATGCGAACCTAATTCTGTGTCGAGGACACAGAGCTAGGTTCTCGCTGTCTAGATGGACAACCAAAACAAAGCAGAGGCAACCGCAAGGGTTGCCTCGGACCATCTAGGGGCTTGCCCTAGCGGGCAACATACGCTCACTCTTCGCCTGGAGAGCAAGCTCTCCGAACTACGAGTGAGGTATGCGAACCTAATTCTGTGTCGAGGACACAGAGCTAGGTTCTCGTTGTCTAGATGG
>JAGBIF010000031.1 GCA_017935065.1 Clostridia bacterium | reverse complement strand
GCAACCTTCATTAACGATTGCTGCTGAATCACTGTTTTTTCCTCCTTTTTCGGTAAGCCTTTAACCTACCTACTGGTTTAGTGACGTTTAAATTATTTAGCCTTCTCAACTATTTCAACAAGTCTCCATCTCTTGGTCTTAGAGAGAGGTCTTGTCTCCATAACTGCAACCTTATCGCCGATACCGCATGCGTTCTTCTCATCGTGAGCGTGGATCTTAACCGTTCTCTTGATGATCTTTCCGTACTTGGGGTGACGAACGTTGTCCTCGATAGCAACGACGATGGTCTTGTCCATCTTATCACTTACTACCTTACCAATTCTTACTTTTCTAAGCTTACGAGTCTCAGTCATCTTTTTGTCCTCCATTAAGCATTCTTCTCGCGAAGAACAGTCATTACGCGGGCAATATCGTGCTTAACCGCTGTAATCTTGTGAGGATTGTCAAGCTGCTTAACCTCAAGCTGAAAACGAAGATTGAAATACTCTTCCTTGAGCTCACCGAGCTTCTTGTTGAGCTGCTCGGCGGTCATTTCTCTAAGTTCATTTGCCTTCATCTGCTTAAGCCTCCTCGGTTTCAAGGTCTGCCTTCTTCACAAACTTGCACTTGATGGGAAGCTTGTGAGATGCAAGACGCATTGCTTCTTTTGCCTGCTCCTCAGTAACGCCGTCCATCTCGAACATTACGCGTCCGGGCTTAACAACGGCAACCCAATACTCGGGCGAGCCCTTACCTGAACCCATTCGAGTCTCGGCAGGCTTTTCTGTGATAGGCTTGTCGGGGAATATCTTGATCCAGACCTTACCGCCACGCTTTACGTATCTCGTCATTGCGATACGGGCAGCCTCGATCTGGTTTGCGGTAATCCAAGCAGGCTCGGTAGCCATAAGACCGAATGAGCCGTTGGTTACGGTGTTGCCGCGAAGGGCCTTACCTGTAAGTCTTCCGCGATGAACGCGTCTGTACTTTACTCTCTTAGGCATTAACATATTATCTGCCCTCCTCTGCGTTCTTCTTGAAGCTACGGCGCTGACCGTCTCTGTTCTGAGGGCGGCGGTCCTTGTCGTTTCTTCTGGGGCGTCTTTCCTGACGGTCGCGCTTGCGATCGCTGTTCTGAACCTCAGCGAGAACCTCGCCTCTGTAGATCCAGACCTTAACGCCTATCTTACCGTAGGTGGTGTTCGCCTCGTAGAAGCCGTAGTCAATGTCGGCTCTGAGTGTCTGAAGCGGAATAGTTCCCTCGTGGTAATGCTCGGTACGCGCAATCTCAGCGCCGCCAAGACGGCCGCTGCAGGATACCTTGATACCCTTAACGCCTGCTTTCATGGTTCTGCCGATAGCAAGCTTCATTGCGCGACGGAAGGAAACTCTCTTTTCGAGCTGAGCCGAAATAGACTCTGCAACGAGCTGTGCGTTAAGATCGGGGTTCTTGATCTCGATAACGTTTACCACAACCGCGGTGCCAAGCATTGCCTCAAGCTCTTTTCTGAGTTCTTCGATAGCAGCGCCGCGCTGACCGATTACGATACCGGGCTTTGCGCACTGAATGAATACTCTTACGCGATTTGCATCACGCTCGATCTCTACCTTGGGAACGCCTGCTGCCTGAAGCTTATTCTTTACATAAGTTCTTACCTTGTTATCCGAAACAAGCGTATCACCGAACTCCTTGTCGTCAACGAACCATCTGGAATCCCAGTTCTTGATTACGCCGACGCGCAGACCGTGGGGATTAACCTTCTGTCCCATTTCAGCTTACCTCCTTCTCTTTTACTACGAGTGTAACGTGGCTGGTTCTCTTAAGGATCTGGAATGCTCTACCCTGTGCTCTGGGCTGTACTCTCTTGAGTGTGGGGCCGGGGCATACGAAGCATTCGGAAACAAAGAGGTTACCTGCATTCATGTTGTAATTGTGTTCTGCATTTGCTACCGCGCTCTTGAGCAGCTTTATAAGATGCTCGCTGGCAATTTTGTTGGTATTCTTGAGAATAGCCATTGCCGCATCGGTATCCTTGCCTCTGATAAGGTCAAGTACGATCTTTACCTTGCGCGGAGAAATTCTGACATATTTAAGATGTGCTTTTGCTTCCATTATCGGAATTGCCTCCTCTCGCTATATTGCGATTTCCTTATTTATTCGAAGTTTTTGAGCCCGCATGTCCCTTGAAGGTACGGGTAAGGGCGAATTCGCCGAGTTTGTGTCCGACCATATCCTCAGTAACGTATACCGGAACGTGCTTTCTACCGTCGTGAACGGCGATAGTGTGTCCTACGAAATCAGGGAATATAGTTGATGAACGACTCCAGGTCTTAAGCACCTTTTTCTCATTCTTTTCATTCATTGCACAGATACGGTCGAAAAGCTTCTTTTCAACGTAAGGTGCCTTCTTTAAGCTTCTGCTCATAATTCATTCTCCTTATCAGTCTCTCATTACTTAGCGTTTCTGCGCTTAAGAATGAACTTGTTGGTTCTTGCCTTCTTGTTTCTCGTCTTATAGCCGAGAGCGGGCTTGCCCCAAGGAGTAACAGGACCGGGACGTCCGATAGGGCTCTTACCCTCACCGCCACCGTGGGGGTGATCGCAGGGGTTCATTACAGAACCGCGTACGGTGGGACGGATGCCCTTGTGACGAGTCTTACCCGCCTTACCGAGCTTGATAGTCTCATGCTCAAGGTTTCCAACCTGGCCGATAGTAGCCTTGCACTCAAGTCTGATGATACGAACCTCACCCGAGGGAAGTCTTACCTGTGCGGTGCCGTTCTCCTTAGCCATAAGCTGAGCGAACGCGCCTGCCGAACGAACGAGCTGAGCGCCCTTACCGGGATAAAGCTCGATGTTGTGGATAATAGTACCTACGGGGATCTGAGAAATAGGAAGAACGTTACCGGGCTTGATATCTACGTTAGCACCGGTTGCTACAACGTCACCGTCGGTAAGTCCTACGGGAGCGATGATGTAGCTCTTCTTACCTGCCTCGTTTTCAAGAAGGGCGATATAAGCGGTTCTGTTAGGATCGTACTCAATTCCGATTACCTTAGCCTCGCCGTCGGTGCCTCTTCTGAAGTCGATAAGTCTGTACTTCTGCTTGTTTCCGCCGCCGTGATGACGTACGGTGATCTTACCGTAGCTGTTTCTGCCGGCGTTCTTCTTTTTCTTTACGATAAGGCTCTTTTCGGGAGAGAACTTGGTTACCTCGTCGAAGGAAGGGCTTACCATATTTCTGCGCGACGGTGTTGTCGGCTTATACTTCATAGTTGCCATTATTGATTACCTCCTACGATTAGTTCATGCTCTCGAAGAATTCGATTGCCTTAGAGTCGGCGGTAAGGGTAACGACTGCCTTCTTCCACTCGCTGGTGTATCCGAAATGGACACCCATTCTCTTGGGCTTCTTCTTCATCGTGATAGTATTGACAGCAGCAACCTTGACGTTCTTGAACATTGCCTCGACTGCAGCCGCAATATCTGCCTTGGTAGCATCCGACTTAACCTCGAAGCAGTAACGCTTCTCAGCAACGCCCGACATGCTCTTCTCTGTTACAAGAGGTCTTACAATGATATCTGCAAGTGATTTCATTTGCTATATACCTCCTCAATCTTTGCTACGGCATCCTTTGCAAACACGATAGTGTCACAGTTAAGGATATCGTATACGTTCAAACTATTCCACTGAGTGGTCTTTACACCCTCAATGTTGTCACAGCTCTTGATTACGCAAGAGTCAACCGCGGGAAGAACGATAAGCGTCTTCTTTGCCGCGCCGATTGCATCGAGCATAGCAACCATGGTCTTGGTCTTGTACTCGTTTGCGGTGATTGCGTCAACAACGATCATCTCATCGTTGACAACCTTTGTAGTGAGCGCCGAGAAGAGAGCAGCTCTTCTGGTTCTCTTATCAAGCTCTACTCTGTAGCTACGGGGCTTAGGACCGAGAGCAACTCCGCCGTGTGTCCACTGAGGCGAACGTGTGCTTCCCTGTCTTGCGTGGCCCGTACCCTTCTGCTTCCAGGGCTTTCTGCCGCCGCCCGACACCTCAGTGCGGGTGAGGGTGGACTGTGTACCCTGTCTCTGATTAAGAAGGTATGCTCTTACTGCGGTGTGGAGGACTGCATTATTAACCTTCTCTTGGCCGAAAACGACAGAAGATAAAGTAATTTCGCCTACTTCCTTGCCCGCCATATCAACAACTTTCATATTAGGCATTGTGTGTTCCTCCTTCCGTTATGCTTTAACCGAATCGCGAATAAATACGATACCGCCCTTTGCGCCGGGGATGGCACCCTTTACTGCGATGAGATTCTTTTCTGCGTCGATCTTAACCGCTTCAAGGTTAAGGATGGTGACCTGCTCGTTACCGTACTGACCGGGCATCTTCTTGTTCTTGAAGATTCTCGCGGGGTCAATAACGCCCATCGAACCGGGCTGACGGTGAATAGGTCCTGTACCGTGAGTCATTCTAAGGATGTGATGTCCCCATCTCTTTACGCAACCGCTGTATCCGCGACCCTTCGTGATACCTGTTACGTCGACCTTGTCACCCTCGGTGAAGGTATCGACGGTTACCACGGAGCCAGCCTCGTAAGCCGCTACGTCGTCTACTCTGAATTCCTTGAGATGCTTTTTAGCAGAAACGCCCGCCTTCTTAAGGTGTCCGAGCTCTGCCTTGGTGAGGTGCTTTTCCTTAGTGTCCTCATATGCAAGCTGAATTGCTGCATAGCCGTCGGTTTCAACGGTCTTTTTCTGTGCTACCACGCAGGGGCCTGCTTCAATCAGGGTTACGGGTATCACGTTGCCCTTGTTATCGAAGATCTGAGTCATGCCCAGCTTCTTACCGATAATGCACTTTTTCATTTTTTCCTCCATTAGGTTATTGGTTGACGGGTTTGAATTTTCGCTAAAGCGCGATCTCGCCAACTTGACCACGAGGCCGTGGTTTTCGGGATTTGAAGCTCCCGTTTGTTCCGAAGAACGTTTTGGCGTTTACTGCTTGACCTCTACCTGAACGCCGGCAGGAAGCTCTACCGCGAGAAGCGCCTCAAGCACCTTCTTATCGTTGATAGTAATGTCGATAAGACGCTTGTGAGTACGCATTTCAAACTGCTCACGGCTGTCCTTGTACTTGTGAACCGCACGAAGGATCGTAACGATCTCTCTGTCGGTAGGAAGCGGAATAGGACCGCTGACCTTGCTTCCATTTCTCTTTGCAACGTCTACAATCTTTGCTGCTGCGGCATCAATGATAGTCGAATCGTAGCTCTTGAGTCTCACTCTGATTTTCTGTGCCATTTTTGTTTCCTCCTTCTTAAAATGTTCGCTCGACCGCATTAAGAAGGGCGAATTGGTTTTACACTGTGCCTTGCGTATCATACGATGCCCAACACTAACGATTCGAAAGCCTCCTCCGCAGTCGGCAAACGAACCGTAACGTCTACACAGCTATTTCCGCCCGGTTAAATATCGGACATACTCCGCGGAAATTCCCTACCTCTATATATACGCACGTAAGAGCGCATACTTCGGGTAGCCACCTCCCGCATCATCGCATATCAAGCAGAGACTATTATACACTATAATATTTTAAAAATCAACACCTATATCAAAAAATATTTGTAGAAATTTTCTCTCATTTCCACATATATTTTTGTATAACTTGCACAACTAAAGCATAATCCACCCCGCGTAAGAGGCCTTCCGTGGGGTAAAAGTAAGCTTTATACGGTTATTTTGCAAGCTCTTTTTGTTTGTTTACAGTTTGTTAATAATTATATAGTAAAATATAAGAATAGCGGACGCATCACGAAGAAGCTTTATCCGATGCTCTATACAGCGATATATATAATGACACATATAATAATAAATGAAGGAATTTTCACCAAATGACAAAGAAAAGCAAAAGAATAGGCACCTACCTCCCTATTTTCTTAATCTTTCTTATCGCGACGGTCACGATAAGATGCATAGCTCTTATCAAGGACTTTGATTTTACAAGCGGTTATTTTAATCAGAGGACGCTCATAAGCGTATCCGACTATATGCTTATCGGCGTATGCGTTCTGTTCTTCACCTACCTATTTATAGGCAAGAGCAATATGCGGGTGCGCTTTGAGCTTAACTGCACTAAGGGGTACGTTGCCTCGGCGGTGCTTGGGTGCGCGACGGTCTTTCTCGGCATATCAATGCTCGTGCGCCTTAAGTCGCGTGAGCTACCGCTTGATTTTAGTGCCTACCTAAAAGAGCCGCTTTCAATAGTTGAGCTTGCGGTATTCGTTCTTGCGCTTCTTACCTCAGCATACCTCATTCTGGCGGCACTCAATCCCTCGCGCTACAGTGCGGGCAGAGCAGGCTTTTGTCTTTGCGGTGTGCTTCTGTTTGCGACCTACGCGGCTTATCTGTATTTTGAGGCAAGCCTCCCTATCAACGCGCCGAATAAGCTCACCGACCAGATGGCGTATCTTTTCGCCTCGCTCTTTTTGCTCTTTGAGACGAGAATATCGCTTGACAGGCAGACACCGCGCGCATATGTGGCAATGGGACTTATCTCGGCATCGGTTGCGGCGTATTCCTCAATTCCCTCGGTAGTAGTATATCTCGCTACTGGTAAATCGGTATCAAACAGTATATATGACGTAACGCTCACGCTCGCCTTCTGTATTTTCGTCTGCCTGCGCTTAATAAGCTTTGACAGCGCAAAAGAGGATGAGGAATCCGCCATCGTCGCGGCGATACGCGAGCTTGCCGACAGTACCGAGTCACAGATCAACTTAAGAGAGGAAAACGCAAAGCTTGAGCATATAAGGCTTATAAACGCCATTGCCAAGCGCGAGCATGATGAGCTTCTTCTGGCACAGCACGGAGCCGAGCCTACCGAGGCGGACGGTGATGAGGCGGATTTTTCGGACGGTGGCGGCGATGACGGGGAGCCCGTGATCACCGAACCGCTTGAATCAAGTCAGAGCGTCGAGGACGAGGACGGAAGCATTACTCCGAACGATACCACAGAGGACATTTAAGCTCTCATAAAAGGAGAAGATAATGAAAAAAATACTTGTCGTTGACGGCAACAGCATTATAAACCGCGCCTATTACGGTGTAAAGCCGCTTACCACGCGTCAGGGTAAGCATACGAATGCGGTATTCGGCGCGCTGAATATCATACTTAAGCAGGTGAACACCCTAAAGCCCGACTTTGCGGCAGTCGCGTTTGACCTTAAGGCACCCACCTTCCGCCATAAAATGTACGCGGATTACAAGGCAGGACGCAAAAAGGCCGACCCCGAGCTGCTTGAGCAGTTCCCCTATCTCAAGGACTGCTTAAGGCTTTTTGGAATAAGCGTGCTTGAGCTTGAGGGCTATGAGGCAGACGATATTCAGGGCACGGTTGCCTCATTCGCAAGGCAGGATGAGAGCCTTGAGAGCTATATTCTCTCGGGCGACCGAGACCTTTTTCAGCTGATTGATGACAGAATTACCGTTCTCTACCCGTCGGTGCACGAGACGGTCGCCTATCACAAAGAGCAGTTTTTTGAGAAATACGGCGTAACGCCCGACCGCTTCGTTGATATGAAGGCTATTATGGGTGACAAGTCGGACAATATCCCAGGCGTGCGAGGCATCGGTGACAAGGGTGCGGCGGCACTCATTACCGAGTTCGGAACGCTAGACGGAATTTACGAGAATATCAATTCCGAGAAAATCACCAAGGGAACAAGGCAGAAGCTCCTTGACTGCAGAGAGGATGCCTATCTCTCGCGAGAGCTTGCAAGAATAATGACCGACGTACCCCTCGGGCTCACACTCGAGGACCTTGCCGTAAGGCCTATGGACAGGGGCGGGCTTTACAAGAAGCTCACCGAGCTTGAGCTGAACTCGTTTATAACGAAGCTGGGACTTTCGGCAAAGGATGTAATAACCGAAGCGCCCGCACCAAAGAGCGAGCCTGCCGTCCGACAGGATGACGAGAAAAAGACGGGGGCAGATGAGCCCGCGGGCGAGCCCCTGCCCTCATATGATAGAATGAAAAGCGAGCCTATCACAAGGGATGAGCTTGACAGGCTCCGCTGTGAAAGAGTAGCGTTGGCGCTTGTCGGTGATGATGCCTACCTCTGTACGGGAGAGAGAGCCTTCGTTTACAGCGACGACCTATCCCTTCTTGCGGATGCGCTCTCGGACGCTCGCGAGCTGGTTCTGTACGATGCAAAGACGCTTCTTCACGCGCTTGATAAGAGGGGAGCTGAATTCACTCGCATACCCAAATTTTGCGACCTTATGCTCTACGCCTATGTTAAAAATCCAGGCGGCGCTTGCGCGACGCTGGACACGCTTGCTATGAACTATCTCGGTGTTCCAGCCGAGGCCTCCGACCCCTGCCACGATCTTCTTCTCCCTCTTGAGAAAATTATGAGAGACGAGCTTGAAAAAGACGGGCTCACGAGAGTGCTTGATGAGCTTGAGCTTCCCCTGATCCCCGTTCTGTTTGAGTGTGAGAG
This sequence comes from Clostridia bacterium, assembly GCA_017935065.1. GTDB lineage: Bacteria > Bacillota > Clostridia > Oscillospirales > CAG-272 > UBA1740. The sequence continues at coordinate 55,996 of JAGBIF010000031.1, read as the reverse complement.
GGTGGGCTTCAAGATAAACGTTTCTGGCATGAGGGATTTTGCCGAGGCTCTTGACAAGCTTGCAAATGAGCTTAAGGAAAGAATATATATTCAGGCGCTTGGCGAGTTCAACATTAATTCACCAAAACAGCTCGGCGAGGTGCTTTTTGTAAAGCTTGGTTTACCTTGTAAGAAGAAAAAGAATAAAAATGGATTTTCTACCGATGCCGAAACTCTCGAAGAGTTGCGTCAGTATTCACCTATAATTGACGACATTCTTGAGTACCGTCAGGTAACAAAGCTTCACGGCACGTATGCAAACGCCCTGCCGAGGCTTGTTGACGAAAACGACAGAATACACACCGATTTCAAGCAGGCGCTCACCGCAACGGGAAGGCTTTCATCTGCCGATCCCAACCTTCAGAATATACCGATAAGAACGGCCATGGGACGCGAGATGAGACGCTACTTTATCGCAAGAGAGGGCTATACTCTGGTTGATGCCGACTACTCGCAAATAGAGCTTCGTCTGCTCTCTCATATGTCAGACGATTACAATATGAAAAACGCCTTTATTCATAACGAGGATATTCACAGAAAGACCGCCGCCGCTGTATTCAGCATACCCGAGGAATTTGTCACAGACGATATGAGAAAGCGTGCCAAGGCGGTAAACTTCGGTATCGTTTACGGCATCAGCGGCTTCTCGCTCGCGAAGGATATCGGAACGACCTCAGCAGAGGCTACGAGATACATTAAGAATTATCTTATGAATTACCCTGGCATCGACAGCTATCTTGAGCGCGTGGTCGAGGATGCGAGGGTGAATGGCTACACCGTCACCGAGTTCGGTCGGCGCAGATATATCCCAGAGCTTCGTGCCGCAAACGGTATGCAAAGACAGCTCGGCAAGCGTATTGCTATGAACGCGCCCATACAGGGTACCGCGGCAGACGTTATGAAGCTTGCGATGATAAGGGTTTACGAGAGGCTTAAGAGGGACGTGCCGGATGCTAAAATCGTAATGCAGGTTCACGATGAGCTTGTAGTTGAGTGTCCCGACTCAGACCGCGAGCTTGTAGCAGGTATCCTTAAGGAAGAAATGGAAAGGGCAGTCAAGCTTTCGGTGCCTCTTACAGTAGATGTAACAAGCGGAAAAAATTGGCTCCAGCAGAGCTGATCTTCCTTTAACAAAAATAATGCGTGCTAACTTACAAAACGTTTAGCACGCATTATTTATTTGTCGACATTTAATATTTATCTGGGTAGAATGTAAATTACTATTGTCATTTAAGCGTTTTTTCTATAATTATCGGCTTTGCTATATCGAGCTTCAGCTCGTTATTATTTATACTCAAGGTAGGTACAGCTATGCCGTTTCTTTCGGCAATGCCCTCGCACCCCACCCTGTATTTTTTAGCAACCGAAAACAGTGTGTCCCCTACCCTCGGATAGTAAATACATACGCCAAAATCATCGCACTCATCACACGGCTCGCTGTGGATATCAGCCACCGCGCGCTCGCTTTTTCTTTTTATACCTCTTATATACATTTTCAGCGTGCACACAACACCTATTCTATCCTGTGCGGGGTGATGCTCGCAGGCTTGAAGCTCAACCGTCCTGAGAAGCCTTACGTCGTTATCGCAGGACAGCCTCAAGGGTACTCTCACAGGATACGCGCGCTTAAACTGCAGGGCTCGCCCGTCAGAAAGAGCAATTCCCGAGGTCATAATCTCACCATCACAGTAAAGCTCGCCGTCCTCGTTTACCGTCTCACCCATTTTAAATTTCGAGGTACAGAGAAGCAGATCGTCTAGTCGCTCAAGCCCTATATCGCCTGCCATAATATCAAACGATACCCTCTCGCGGACGTCTCTTTTGAAGCAAAGCTCGTCATATTCAAGGCTCTGCACCGTACATTCGCTCGCCTGCCCGGGTATAAAGGCATCCCTTACCACCCTTCTTTTCACACAACCGTCAACCCTGCCGGAAAGCTCTGCCACAAGACCTATAACCACCGAGGCGCCAACCCTCATATCCTCATCGCTCGTCGCATTGTTTACCGAGCAGCTGACCGAGGTTATATCCACCTTAAGACAGTCGGGCACCTGCCCCTCCCACTGCTCGGGAAGTGGCGCGGAAAGCTTAAGCACTCCCGAGTGCGCCGCGTAGCTCTCGCCGTTTTTTCTGATGAGACACCTGCCGAGAAGCTCTGCCTCTACACCTGTGCCCGTGTCATCACCCGACACCTCCGCGTGAAGCACCTCCGCCCTCTCGAATATTACCTCAAGCTCCTCGGCACTCACGTCCTCTATAAAGGCTATCTGCTCGGCAAGATCATACTCGCACGAGGGGAGATACCTCGGGCTGTAAAGCGAGATTTCCGAGAGGACGGTCTCACTGCCCGCGGGAAGCGTCTCGGGCGGCATACACCTCTTTACCAGAAGTCCGACCTCGGCGCTGACGGTAGCCTTAGCCGAGAGCTTTCTTGCCCCCGCCGCGCGTATCTGAAGGCTCGGCACGTCAAGCTCAAGGGTGGCATCAACGATTTTTTCATCACAAGGAACCGAGAACTCAAGGTCGGATGTAAACTGCGCCTCGGTAAGCCTGTTCTCTCCGTCGAGATAGATTACGCTGTAGCCGACAACCACCGCAAACGATACACCGCCCTCATTTTCGCTATATCCCGCATTCATCGCTACAGCCTCGCTCACCATAATGCGCTTCACGTCCCCCATATAATCGGGAAGATAAAAGTCGCACGAACTGTCAAGCCTGCCTCCCGTGCATTTTCTCTCGCATATAACGGTATTTTCCTCGGTGCATTTTCCCGCGTTATCCTGCATAAAAAAATTCCTCCGCAAATTCAGTATTTGTTCAATACTATGCGAAGGAATTTCGGTTTATTCAATATTTAGGAAATTAATGCTTGCCCATGCTCTCCATCAGGCGCTTGTTGAACTCCTCTGCGGTGTTGTAGCCCATACGCTTCTGACGGTTGTTCATAGCCGCGACCTCGATTACTACCGAGAGGTTTCTACCGGGTCTTACGGGAAGCGTTATGCTCGGCACCTTAATTCCGAGAATATCGGTGGTTTCCTCGTCAATACCGAGCCTGTCGTACATCTTGCCCTCGACCCAGTTCTCAAGGTTGATAACAAGGTCTATCTTCTCGGTCAGCTTGATAGCTCCCATACCGAAAAGCCGTCTGACGTCTACGATACCGATACCGCGAAGCTCTACATAGTGTCTTATTATCTCGGGCGCCTGTCCTACAAGAGTAGTGGCAGACACGCGCTTTATCTCAACGGCATCGTCTGCAATAAGCCTGTGTCCGCGCTTTACAAGCTCTATCGCGGTCTCGCTCTTACCCACTCCCGAGTCGCCGAGCAGAAGAATACCCTCGCCGTAGACCTCGATAAGGACACCGTGACGGGTGATCCTCGGTCCAAGCTCAACGTTAAGATAGGCGATAAGTGCCGCCATAAACTCGCTCGTTCTCTCGCCCGTACGAAGAAGCGGCACCCTGTACTTCTCGGCAAGAGCCACCATCTCATCTGATATCGGATTGTGAGAGGTCATTATAACGCCCGCAGGTCCCGAGCGGAAGAAATCGTCAAGCCTCCTCTGTCTCTCATCATCGGGAAGATTGGTTATGAAGTGATTTTCCATCTTGCCGATAATCTGAAGCCTTGCCTGCTCGTAATAATCGTAAAAGCCCGCAACCTGAAGCCCCGGGCGGTTTACACGCGCACAGGTGACAAGGATATTTTCGGGCAGGTCGGGAAGATGAAAGACCTCAAGCGAGAATTCATCTATAACCTTTGATAGCGGAATACTGTATTTTTCTTCCATATTAAATCCATCCCTTGCTCATATTTTGCAATTATATATTAACACATTCAAAGCAAAAATGCAAATGTTTTGTGAAATTTTAAGATTAGCGAATATAATCCTTGTAAAATAGATTTTTTTATGCTAAAATAATAGAAAACATAAAAAGATTTAGAGGTTAACATAATTATGAAAAGAAAGCTCTTTTCGCTCCTTTTGATTTTATCGCTCCTGCTTTGTCTTGCGGGGTGCGGTGAGAAGGACTATCCGCCCGTCCCCAGCACCGCCGAGGAATCGCGCGTGCTTTATACCCTGTCATATGAGGACAAGACCTATGACGTAAAATACGAGCTGTACCGCGCGTTTTTCTTAAATTACAAGTCGGAAGTTGACGGCGGGGATGCGAGCGTTTGGACGTCCGAGAATAAGAGCGCCTATATAACGAGAATAAACGGTATGATACTTGACTCGGTCGCGGAAATTTACGGCACGCTTCACCACGCAAGGAAGCTTGGCATCAATCCCTACTCGGTATCCTTTGACAAGCAGGTGCAGGAATATATAAGAGGCAGTGTTGAGGGTTATGACGACGGTGAGGTATCGGCAGAGGGCTTTGGCGGTGACTACGATAAGTATCTTCAGTCGCTTAAGGAAAGCGGACTTAACTACTCTGTGCAGGACCTGCTTTACCGCTATGCCATAGCGACGGATAAAATCAACGAATATTATATAGGCACCGTCGATAAGAATAATCCCACCCCCGAAATGAAGGACGGCAAGCTTGAGTACACCGACGCCGACGTGCGCGCCTACTACGACTCTGACCAGGCCGTGAGGTGCCTGCTTGCTATGCTTGACGCACGAAGCTTCACAGCCGAGCGCGCACAAGAGATACGCGACAATATCGCCTCATACGTCAACGAGGCGGGTGTCATTTCCTATATTATGAACTTCACCACCACTACCGAGCGCGACGGCGCGGTTGGTATTCTTATCGGCAAGTCAAGCCTCGATGACGCATACTTTGCCGAGCTTACCGAGGAAGCGTTCAGAATAAATATAGGCGAAACGAGCAAGGTGGTAGCGATAAACGACGGAGATGGCTCGCACTACTATATCCTCTACCGCACGAATAAGACCGATGAGTATTTTAACGAAAACCTCGCGTATATAACCGAGAGTTATCTTTCATCTCGCGTGCGTGAGCTGGTAGGTGCGGATGAGGATGCGCTCAGGCTCTCCGCCTCACCTACGAGCGAGTACACCAAGCTTGACCACTCTCTGATTGCTATGCCTTAAGGGTGTATTTGTTTACAAATATTTACATTTCAAAGAATTTCCTTCATTATATTAATAGCACGCATCGGCGCGAATACTCTACTTAGAGCATCACGCGGGTGCGTGCTATTTTCGTTATTACATTTTTTTCTACTAATATTTAAAAGGCTCCCTGAGCAAATTAAAGTTACGGTGATTTTTCGCCGAGGAACGGAAGGGATGTCCTAGAAAATGGAAACGAAGAGCAAAAACAGAAGAAAAATTTTACGCGCTGTATGCCTTCTGCTTCTCACACTGACACTTCTTTTATCCTCTGCCCTGCCGAGTGCTGCATATGAAAATAAGAGTGGCGGTGAGGTCGTTATCGCATCGCGCTTTGGCGAGCTTATCTTTGGCAAAAAAGAGGACAAGCGTGAGGATGCGCTTATGCTGTGCCCCAGCGGGGATGTGTTCGGAGCGAGGATAAGCGGTGCGGGTGTCAGAGTGTCAAGGGTACTTACCGAGAGTGAGGGCGGACTTTGTGAGGGTGATAGGATAGAGCGCATAAACGGCAGAGAGGTAAATAGCGTCGATGAGGCGCGCGAGATACTGTCGGGGGCGAAGGACGAAGCAAGAGTGGCAATTTTACGGGGCGGAAAGAGTATGACGCTTGCGATACCTCTGTCAGACACGGACGAATTCAGGCTTGGCGTGCTTATGTCGGACAGCGCGGCGGGCATAGGCACTGTAACCTATATAAATCCCGCCGACGCCAGCTTCGGCGGTCTCGGTCACGGCATCTGCGACCAGGATAGCGGCAAGCTGCTTCCTATGACAGACGGTGTCTGCACAGGGGTGATTTTAGGCGGTGCCTCTCGGGGTGAGGGCGGCAAGCCGGGTGAGCTTCGCGGTATACTGACGCACGACACGCTGGGTGATATAAGGAAGAATACAAGGGTAGGTGTTTTCGGCACACTGAACGGCGAGGGGTTAAAGAAAAAGCAGATGGATGAGCCAATCCCCGTCGCCGCGCGTGATGAGGTAAAAGAGGGCAAGGCTGAGATAATCTCAACCGTAAAGGGCGGTAAGCGAGCAAGATATGAGGTCGAGCTGTTCGACATCGACTACGCCTCAGACGGCTCAAAATCCTTTAAAATAAAGGTAACAGACGAAGCCCTCATAGCCCTCACAGGCGGCATTGTCCGCGGAATGAGCGGCTCTCCTATAATCCAAGACGGCAAGCTCGTCGGTGCGGTAACACATGTTTTGATAGCAAATCCAACCGAAGGATATGGCATTTTCATCGAAAATATGTTAGCAGCCGCACAAAATCAGGTGATACCAAAGGCGGCGTAACCGTTGGATTTGCGAGGCACTACAGCTTAACAGTTTTCGGAACTTTGCGAAGCAAAGCCCCTCTCGCGCTGTTTTGAGAGGGGCGAAAACTTTTAGCGTTCCTCACTATGTTCGCACAAATTTCAGGGAACGCCTACGCATTGTACTAATAGCCAATCCGACCGAAGGTTATGGAATTTTTATCGAGAATATGCTAAGTGCGGCACAAAGTCAGGTACAGCCAAAGGCGGCGTGAGTTAATGCAGAATGCAAAATTGAATATAAAAATTGAGAGGGTTGCAAAATGCTTCCCTCTCATTTGGTTATTCGCCACAATATAAGTCTAATAAAACTTCGGATTTAATGACCTAGTGAAAATAAAATCATATCTAAAAACTTCATTGGCGTGTAAAGACCGCATTTATCCCAACCTGTTTTTGATTTAAGAAGCATCATGTTAATAATCGGCAAAAATATATGAGCTAAAACCACAACCTCATGAAGTACTTTATCTAGGTTATATGGGATAAGTGTAATTTTATTAGTTCCACCTATGTTATATATCGCCTTTTTAACATTCTTATCGTATGCTGGAATACAGCCATAAACGCCTAAAAGAATTTTCGTGATAAGCGTGTCTGTAACGTTATATGGTTTGCCGTTTTGCCTTGTCTTTTTAGAAGCGTAGTGAGCATAATATTCAAAAAGTCTTTCATAGACATCTTTAACAAGCTCTTTGTATAAACAAGGCTTATTATACCAAAGCCAAGGATCAAAAAGCGGCAAATAATTAAAGTCCATAAGTATTTTAACTGCGCCAATATGTATCGTATGATCATATTTTTTCAAGAAAGAGCTTCTATACATTCCCCAGCTTGAAAGATAAAATGCAAGATTAAGAGCGAGAGAATTGTCGCAAAGACGGCAGTTCATACCCTTGCAATCCTCTTTACAGATATAGCATTTGCATTCGGGGTGAGTTGGCAAATCTGCCGATTCGGGATTTCGTTGGTATGCTGCACGACGGAACACACGCCTGCAATTATCCCAAGAACGCAAATTGCTTTGAGGTACGGAATTTAATATGTCACCAAAATCTTTTCTTATCAAATCCTCAATTTCGTTAAAATACACATCAAGCTCGGGAATGCTATCATAATCGCCTTCTTTGATAGGTTTTGCTTCATTAAAAAATTTTTTTACTTCTTCAATAATTTTAATCTCCATAATATGATCCTTTCATTTTATTTTGGAGCGGGCGGGGCGCAAAGTGCCTCACCGCCCGCGAGGAGGATTTTTATAGTAAGTCTTTTCGTACCTCAAAGCCGAATATTTAAAGCGGGGACAACGCCGCAAGAAGCGTAGAAGACAATGCAGTTGGAGTCCGCACCGCCGTAACCGTCGACGCCCCTCGCACCACCTCTATCGAAGTAAATAGGAGAACGAAGCCACCAAGAGCCGTTGCCGAAGTAACTGCTATCAGTGTACATATAAACACCCGTCGCCCTTGAATAGTCGCTGGTAGACCTTTGTCTTGCGGTATCGAAAGTTGAACTGCTTGACGAAAAACCGTAGTCGCTGTCAGTTACTTCGCTGTACGAGAGCAGGAATATTTTATCCTCGGTATCATCACACACGTAGGGGTTTATGCTATAACCCGTGCTTGCTACACTGTTGTCTACCGTAGTAGTAAGTATTATCTGTTGTTGCAGTTCGGTGAATACCGTCTTAAAGAAGGTGTCGTTAAGCCATGCGCGGATATCACTGTCCTTGTAGTTAGAATTGCTGTAATACTTCTTATTCGCTATTATACTGTCGCAGAGTATAAAGGCGCTCTCGCCGTCTTCGGACAGTATACGCCAGCGGATAGGCTCGACCTTGAAGTAGTAGACAGTACCGCTTGTGACGGTAGTGCCTGTCGAGAAGGTATAGCCCGATTTGTACGGCGACGCCGTGACCTTTGCGTAATAATATCCGTCGCTACCGAGATAATAACCGCGCGAGTCGGTAATCGAAGTTATCGTCACGCTATCTGCCTTTATAGTCTGCGGATATTCGCCGAAGTAGATATAATTACCGTCGCGTGTGTACGGGCAAACAATACCGCATACTGTACAGTAGCCGTCCTCATAGGTATGCTCATCGTGGTTAACGACGTAACGTTTAGTCTTCTCTACGCTGTTTCCGACCGAGTCAGATGCCTTTACCGTCACTATGACCTCACTGCCGTCGATAAGCGAGCCCGTGTAGGTTATTTCGGGTATAAGCTCGTTGCCAAAGCTATCGTAAACAACGGCTACGAAGGATATATCGGTGCTATCGTAAATAAATTCATCAAACACGACCCTCGGCGCGCTGTATATCTTAACGTCCGAAATACTTCTCACGGTCTTACTGCCTATGATATCGGTAGCGGTAAGATATACGGTAACGGTAGTTCCCGATTTAAATGTTTCCTCGCTTGCGCTTATCTCGACGTCACACTCTACGCCGAAGGAATCGGTAGCGACAGCCTCAAACAGTTCTGCCGTAAATCCATCGTTAAGGTTTATATGCTTTCTCTCGGTATTATACGTAAGCGTTGGATCTCCGTACGCCTTTACGTTATTTATATTCTTTACAGTTTCATTGCCTGCCACATCGGTAGCACTTACGGTGACGGTGACTATCTCGCCTACGGTATAGTTTTTGTCAATATATACGCTGACTTCTGCCTCATCACCAAAACTGTCCGTACCTACGGCAGAGAATTTTTCGGCATTCAGGTCGTTATATACGTTAATAGCTGTGACGGTATCGTCAACGGTGAGCGTCGGCATACCGTAGACCTTTATATCCCTCAGGGTGACCTGCTTGCTTTCCTTCGTGGTAGTCACACTAAGTCTTATATCAATTGTGCTGCCTGCCGTCTGAGTTCCGTTTACGGTAAGGGTTACCGTCGCATTCTGACCGTTCGAGTAGAGGCAATATGCCGAGAACAGTTCGGGAGTCAGGACGTCGTTTACACTGACTGCCGTCTTTTGCGCGTTATACATTACGTTGCCCGTAAGTAACTCATCACCGCAACCGCTACATACACCCGCGACGTAGTTATGTCCGCCCGCACCTACAATTTGCTGAGGCACGAGCACCTCACCGCAGGTATCACAGTGCTTACCTTCGGTAAGACCTGTATTCGTACAGTCTGCCGCCACCGCATCATCAATGATCTCAGTATGTCCGAGGGCAGGCTTTTGTGAATAGGTAGAATAATCGCAACGCGAACAGGTCACGTATGCGTCCCAGCCGAAGTTAGTGCAATCGGGTGATTTTGCCGCGTGAGGCTGCTCGTCGTGACCGAGTGGAGTGCCGCTGGTGAAAGTTTCGGTTCCCTTCTCACCGCAGGCACAGGAATACCAAAAGACGGCTGCATTTGAACAATCTGCCGCTGAGGATATATACTTATCATCAATATTCTTCACCGTAAAACTGTGGGAATGAGGAATGGGTTCGCCGTCGTCTATGTCCTTTCCGTCGGTGTAACTTTCGCCACACTTATCACAGAGCGTATTGTCGTCCGCATCTCTGTGCTGGCAGGACGTACTGTCCTCTACGTCCTTGCCGTCGGTGTAACTCTCGCCACACTTATCGCAAAGCGAGTTGTCGTCGGCATCTCTGTGCTGGCAGGGTGTACTTTCCTCTACGTCCTTGCCGTCGGTGTAACTCTCGCCACACTTATCGCAAAGCGAGTTGTCGTCCGCATCTCGGTGCTGGCAGGAAACTCCAGGGATTTCACAGCCTGTCAGCAGAGTGAGTGATAAGATCACAAAAAGCGCTGTGATAAATAAGATCAGGTTCTTTTTCATCTTCTTACTCCTTTAATATAAAATAAAAAGTGCGTCGGTATGAGCCGACGCACAAAAAACGCAAACTCCAACCGTCGCCAAACAAGTTGAAGATGAACGGAGATATAAAAATACCTGCCAATTAACCCTCTGAAATTTGCATTTTTATCAAATTCTAAAAGTTAATCGGCAACGCGAAAAAGGTATAGTTCTCCCATAAAGAGAAATATCCCATTCGAATTATTATTCAACTTGTTTGGCTCTTATATTATAGCACAGCCGAAGAATAATTGCAATATATAACAAAAAATATTAAGAGCAATATTAAAAATATGCTCTCTGCAGCGCTGAGCGAAGCAATACCCCAGGCGGCGTAAAGCAAAAAAGAGGGCGCCACCCTCTTTTTTATATTTCAATATTAAATTTTTGTAGGATCGTCTTAAATTTATCCTGTGCTGAAAGACAGGTGTCGATAAGAAATCCGCGCTCGATATCCCACTCTTTAAGTCCTCTGTAATAAAACAGCTTATGCTCATCGTCTATGATAAACGGAACAATATTATGCTTCAGGCATTCCCCGAACATAATAAGTCTGCCTACTCTTCCATTGCCGTCTTGGAAGGGATGTATCCGCTCAAAAGCAACGTGAAGAGCTATAATATCCTCAATGCTTTTTCCCTGCTTTGCGTTGTAGCTACGAAGCAAAGCTTTCATTTTCGCGGCTACGCACTCGGGGGCGGTGGTATCAATCCCCCCTACTTCGTTGGGCAACCCTTTATATTCGCCTACTCTGAACCAATCACGGCGGCTATCGCTGGTGGTGCTTTTCAGAAGAAAATGAAGCTGCTTGACGTATCGTTCCGAAAGTGCAAGATGAGCATTATCTATCATACAGTCAATGCATCTGAAATGATTTGACGTTTCAATAATATCGTCAACGTTGACCGTCTTTTCGGAAAGTCCTATCGTATTTGTTTCAAATATATATCGCGTTTCGTCGTGTGTAAGGCGCGAGCCTTCAATATGATTTGAATTATATGTCAGGTCTATCTGAACTCTGTGATAAATACCGCCCGAAAGACGTGCGGCCTTTTCCTCACGCAAAATATCAAGCAGTGTGCGTTTTTTGTCCGAGCGAGTAGCTCTTTCAGGCTTCTCTGCTACGTCTGGAATTTCCCATATCTTACCAACAAGCCTCGCGCCGACAACACGCCCTAGCCCGCAGTAATTCCTGACGCTCCGCTCGGAAATCCCCCATTTTTTCGCCGCATCTGCGACCGAAATATATTTCATAAATTCACCTCAAAAACCGTTATCGGCAATTAACACTATTATTATAGCACATCATCGGCAAAATATCAAGCGTTTTGAGAATTATTTTTAGAGGTTATTTTGCCGATATTGAAAACCTTCTGCACAAATATAAATTGTTTTCGGTATGTATAAAGCCCTAATAGATTTTTGCAACAAACAGGTCTGCCGAGTGCCCTTTTGTGGGTGTCGGCAGACCTGTTTTTTAACTGTTTTCAAGAATATCCGCTATTCTCTTGCAGGCGAGGCCGTCGCCGTAGGGGTTGGATGCCCTTGACATGCTTTCGTAGGTCGCGGGGTTGTCGAGAAGCTCGGTGAAGCTGTTGTAGATAACCTCCTCGTCGGTGCCGACAAGCCTCAGCGTGCCTGCTCCTATACCCTCGGGGCGCTCGGTCGTGTCTCGCATAACGAGAACGGGCTTGCCGAGCGAGGGTGCCTCCTCCTGTATTCCGCCCGAATCGGTGAGTATCATATAGGATTTCGCCATAAAGTTGTGGAAATCAAGCACCTCAAGCGGCTCGATTATATGCACCCTGTCAAGCCCTGCAAGCTCGGCATCTGCCGCGGCTCTTACAGCGGGGTTCATATGTATAGGATAAATTGCCTTGACGTCCGTGTGCTCGCTCATAACGCGTCTTATAGCGCGGAACATACGAAGCATAGGCTCACCGAGGTTTTCTCTGCGGTGTGCGGTGATGAGGATAAGTCTTGAGCCCTCTGCCCACTTAAGCTCGGGGTGCGTGTAGTCATCTCTTACCGTAGTTTTGAGCGCGTCAATAGCGGTGTTGCCCGTGATATAAATGCTCTCGGCACACTTCCCTTCCCTGAGAAGGTTGTCGCGTGAAAGCTCGGTCGGAGCGAAGTTGTATTTCGATATAATAGATACCGCCTGACGGTTGAATTCCTCGGGATAGGGGCTGTAAATATTGTAGGTGCGAAGCCCCGCCTCGACGTGCCCCACCGCAATCTGCTTATAGAAGCAGGCAAGAGCCGTCACGAAGGTTGTTGAGGTATCACCGTGAACAAGCACGACGTCAGGCTTCGCCTCGTCAAGCACCGAGCCTATACGCTCAAGAATATTCGTCGTAATATCAAAGAGCGTCTGCCCCGCCTTCATTATAGACAAATCATAGTCAGGCTTGACGCCAAAGGCGTCAAGCACCTGGTCAAGCATCTGACGGTGCTGCCCCGTCACGCACACAAGCGTCCTTATCCCCGCCCTCGTCTTAAGCTCGTTAACAAGCGGACACATCTTAATGGCCTCCGGCCTCGTGCCGAATACTAACATTATGGTTTTCATGTGGGTGTACTCCTAAATTAATCCTATATCAATTAAGTTTTTTCTTTAAAACCGTTTTTTTGATTTTACCTATTACCTGAATAAACAGTTCATTCTTTCTAAAACTCACAATGTACACAAGAGAGGGTATTAAAATACAAAGCAAGATTTTCAAAACGAACCGCAAATATATATTCAATGAACTCAACAAGTGGCCTATACCTATCATTACAAGCACCATAAACAGAGTGAGCAAAGAATAAATCAACTGGTCCTTGAAATAACTCTTAACAGATTTCTTAAAATACTTCTTGTAAAGCACTAAAGGTTCAAACCAAAAGTTCGTCAATAATCTTGAAATAAATGTCGCAATAAGAATACCGAACAATCCCCATACAATGCCCAGCAAAATAGACAGAACGATATTGATAATTGCGATATAAATCATTATCATTCTTGTGTCTTTAAAAAGCCCAACGGTGCTTCTGTAACAGTATACAGGTTGAAGAATATTAACCATATAAAAATTCAACGCACAAATAATTACTATCTTGAAATCCATAAGATAATAATCAGTGTACATGATTTCTATAAAATCCTGAAACAAGGATATAAATCCTACCACTGAAAAAGAAGTGACAAGAAAGCTTATTAGCGACATTTTCTTGAATACACCATATTGCTGTTCTTCGCTCTCTTTAGCCGCAAGATTTCCAATGCTCGCTTGGGCCGAATTGAATAGAAGCATAACAAAAGTGCTTACTGCCATTACCACCATTGAATAGTTGGAATAAAATCCTACAACTATGGTGCTAACTAATATTGATATCAAAATATTATCCGTGTGATTGATCAGAACATTTCCAATTTGATAGGAAAACAATGCCTTAATATTTTTCCATATATCCTTCTTTTCATCATCGCTAATTTGATTTTTTCCTTTGATGAACGGATACATTCTACTAGCAATATAAGATGTTATTACATTCGTCAAAACAGAAAAAACAATGTGAAGTGCAAGATATAGTGTGTAATCCTTAACAAGCAGCGCAACAATTGTAAGCACTATAAACTGCACTATCTGCATTGCTATGGATGATGCTTTAATTATATAGTGTTTTTGGTCAGCCGTCAAAATTGCAGTTTTATATACCAAAAAATACGAGGCTACTATGTTGGCAAGATATAATAAATAATACAGCGTTATATTTCCTATATCCGCCTCTATGTTAACAATAAATTTGAGTAGCGGGACAACCGCAATACCAACAAAAGCAACTATTACTCCTATAACTCTATAAAGCTTCTTGTAATAGTTAATGAGTGCATTTATATGCGCATAGTCTTTTTCTGATACAGGCTTGTACAGGCAATACAAAATCGCGCTTCCAACACCTAACTCAGCTAACGATAATACACTCAAAATGTTGGAAAACAATCCACTTATTCCAAGATAATTCTCACCGAATGCTACAATAAATATCTTCCGCGTTGCGAAATTCAATATTAAGATTATAAATTGAGAAATGATATTTACAATAGCATTTCGTTTTGTGTTATAACTTCTAGACTTGTCATTCATGATTCTTCCTGATTTTCAGCTTATGATATAAGTCACTAAGTTTTCGATAAAGCCATCCACCGTGATAGTATTTTTTTACTACATATGAAAAACCTCTTTTATTATATACAGACCAAAATTTTTCATATCCGTCAGGCTTTGAACAAGGACGGTGCAACTGTGGTTGATCGACATCATCAACCGACACCTCGGTAATATCAATGTCCATACATCCCAGTACAAAATCCCTTCCTTTTTTTGTATTAGCCAAAGCAAATGATAACCCGCGGTTATCAAAAAACTCTGGATGTGATTTCTGTACCCCCCAAAAATCCGCCATAGTAACATCCGACACCCTTTCGACTGAAGCAAACGGGCACGAAAAACAGGTTTCATTCATTGCAAGATGCGAATGAAAAATTGATTTATACATTTGTGATTCATATGACTGATAATCAACTGTGCCATCAGTTAATACATTCGCTTCCGTATGCTTTGTCCAACCGTTGATCTTTGGTCGAAACAAATGCTTCTTAATGTTTTTCTCAGCCTTACTTTCGCAATAAGAAATATAATCACTAAATATTTTTGGACTAGGGGTACCATGACATATAAAATCAACGAGAAGAAGCATGTCCTCTGGCAAATTCTTTTGTTTTACAAACTTTTTCATTGAAGAACATTGACAGGGGGTTCCTGTAAACAGAACCATTCTTCCGTTTTTCAAATCGTTTGCAATTTGATTATGTATGTCACTCAAATTACTTTGAACATACTTTGAGCCTCGCATTTCGCTATAATCGGATTCAGTCCTTGTATGTCGTACTTCATTACGGCTTGTGATACATCCATACACAACTCCATTCATCTCGATAACTCTATTCGCAATAGAAGAAAAAGCTCCGCCTGAAGTGCTTTCGTTTAACACACTTTTCTCTTTGTGTTTAATAGCATATGCTACTTGATTATCAATTCCGTTTTTTTCATTCTGCTCTTTGGGGCATATATTAAGACAAAGCCCACACTCTATACAAAGAGATGAGTCAACATCTGGTTTATAAAAACCAGTTTTAGAATCGATTTTAATGGCAGATTTAGGACATATGCTTTCGCAAGCAAAGCAACCAAAGCAATTGTTTTCGGTTATGTGTTTAATCATTAACAATTTCTCCCAGATATGCCAATGAGATCTTTCTCATTTTCGCCATTTTATCATTTACTTCTTCCCAGTTTATTTGAAAATCATTCAAACTATCGCTAATAATGCGATCCTCAAGTGAAAACAATTTCAGTATGTTTTCAATTCTACTGTTGACCTTTGACTGTTTTTTTAGCAGTTCAACGTAAAATGTTTTATTTAAAATTATTGATAATGCTGTTCCGTGAAACGAATTCGTTACCACATAAGTCGAATTTGCCAAGGCGGAAATAAATTCTACAGGATCAGCTGTCCTTAGAAACTTGCATTTACATTTTAGCGGTGACTTTATAGGGTTACCAACCAAAACAACTGAGCAACCAGTGTTTGTAGCAAGTCGTTCAATGTATTCTTTCATTGTATTCGTCAACTCGAAATAATACACAAAAATATACTTGCCAGATTTTTCGGATATTTTAAAATTACTAATCCAATCATTTTTAGTTAAAAGCATTGTAGGATCGACATCTACTCTTCCGCTTGTAATGCCTAATTCGTTTAAAATATCCAGCCCCTGCTCTTCCCTTACCGAACATGCTGAAAAATCGCTTAAATGCGCCTTATAGTCCTCCATATATTTTTCAGGCAACTGCGAGACACCAAAGCTTGCCGCATAGGAAAATTTTTTCTTTTTATCACCAACGAAGCTTAGCAAGTAATTCTTATCAAAATTATGAGCATCGTAATTCCAAACCTGATCACTTCCTGTGATAAATTTATCAAAGTGTTCAAGCGATTTTGAAATATCTTCGCCAGTATAATAATCGTTATCACCCAAATTTAAAAATTGCTTTCTGAAAAACTCAAATTTTGACCTACGCCTCTTTTCTGCCCCACCTTGAAGAATATACTTCATCTTGCTTTTTAAGCCCTTGCGCTGAAAGAGTGAAGGATAGGAATACATATTTTCAATAATTGGGTTCCTATAGTCTATAACACTCGTCTCTGCACCACAAGCCTTGAGCGCCTCACGCAACGCATATGCTTGAAGCAATGCCCCATAATTCAGTGCACGATGAAAAGTAATTATTCCAATTCTCATTTTTCCTCCAATCCATAGCATCTCTTTATATTTCGAAACAATTTGCGGTAATGTGGAAGAAACAGATATCCAAGTAGCTTTACTGACAACGGAATTTTTAAACCTATCTGAAACTTGTCGCGTAGCTTGTAAATATGTTTCATAGCCAAAAATGAACTGTATGCCTTCGCTCTCTCAATAAAAACCTTACCGTATGCCGCATCGCTAATATATCCCATAGCACCACCCTTAGGATTGTTTGAAAGCAATCTTATTGAGTTTTTAGTATATCCCGACTGTTGATATTCAAATATATATATCGGCTCATCAATAAATAGCATCGGGGCTATACAATCCAACTGGTTGTATAAAACCTTCTCACTCACGAAGCGCTCATTATCAAAAACTGGGAACTCATACTCTCTTATCATTTGAGTTTTCAATACTATGGTTAACTCGCCGACAAAGCTGTATTTGAAATATAGCTCACGAAGTCCAACGGCATTGTTCTCAAGATGAAAATCACCGCCAGAAATATTCCCTTCCGTGTCAATTTTCCTAAAATAATAGCCAAGATAATCACATTGCTCGTTTTTTTTATGAACCTCATATATTATATCAACTGCATTATCCACAAGATAATCATCTGAATCCACACAGCAAAACAGCAATGTATCACATAACTCTACGCCAGTATTATGAGCCACATGCTTTCCTGCATTCTCTTGATAAAAATATCTTATATCAAAATCAGCCTCGGACTTAAAAGCATCAATCACCTGCTTTATATTATCCGTAGAACCGTCGTCGACTATTTGCCATACGAATTCCTTATTTGTCTGTCTCATCAGACTATCATACAGACGCCTAATTAAATTAGCTCTATTGTATACTGGTGTAAATATTGTTAATTCCTTCATAATTTCATCGAAACAGTTTATGTTTTATTTCAACAAGAAAATGCACGAAACGATATCCAAATGTAGATATCATCCATTTAACAAACTTCTCTTTCCTTGATGTCCATGAACCCGCAAAATGATGTATAGTGTATGTGTTGTCACTTGTTTTCACTTTTCCATCTACAAGATCCTTTGCACACAAGTAATCAAATGGAAACATTACGAAATCTTCGAACGATTGGAAAGTATTATTTAATACTATTGGATAATTTGAAACAGTTATATCGGTAATAGTTTTAACATTGGTGGTAAGGTCTAGATTGCCGTCAGGCAAAACAAAATGCCTATCATCATAATAGTCTAAAAGCATTTTTATCCACCTATTGTTAGGCTCAGCACCCATCGTTCCAGTAGGAATACGGTTAGGCCCCTCAAAGCCTGAAAAAGCTGGGTACTTAAGTAAATCATCTAGTGGCTTTAAAACTTCAACATCCGTATCCATATATATACCGCCATACTCATATAAAACCTTAAGCCTTACATAGTCGGTAACAAATGCAAATTTTTTACTTTGATATGCCTCTTTAACATATGTGTTAGAATTTACATCGAAGTTTTCTTCATTCCAAATTATAATCTCATAATCTGGACAGAATCTCTTCCAAGACTCAAGATATTTTTGCGCATCATCAGGGATCGGCTTCCCGCCAAACCAGCAAGCATGCAATTTTTTTGGTATCATAACAAATCCTCTCTTGTGTTATACTTTTTTACAAAAAAGAATGCGACCAATAAAAAGATCCATGTTTTCAAATTATTGCACCTAAGCGCTGTCATGGAAAATGTCAAATAAACAAGCAACGGCAGGAACGCGTGCATTAATCTCTGGCATTTGGGTGATAGAACTCGCTTTAAACCAAACACACACAAACAAACAATCAGTGCCGCACCTACAATCCCCCAAGACATGATTAAATCAAGCAAAAGATTATGAGCACCAGCGGAAAATCCCAAATTATACTCTAGTGCTATATTCATATAATTAGTAGCCCCAATGCCAAATATGAGGCAAATAGGATTGCTAAATAAAAAATCAAAACATGCTAACCAAATTGATAATCTGCCACCTGATTCAGGACTAATTTCATAATTTAATCTTGAGCCTAAATCAACAAAAATCTTGTCAAATATATCTAACTGCGAAAAAATCAACAATGAAAAAACAATTATTGTGATTAATATGAACTTATTCCTTGTTGATCCACTGTTTTTTCCTTTAAAAACTAATAGAAACATCAGTAGAACTATCATACAAAGAAAAAAAGAACGGCTTATTGTTATCGCACCAAAAAACATTGCTATAAAAGAAGAAGCGGCTACAAAAAGCATTTGAAAAAAATGTTTTGATTTTTCAACAATCAAATATACAAGACCACATGATATTATCATTGCAGAATATAAAGGGATTGCCATAGAACCGCCAACCGAGCCTCCATACTCCAAACCAAATCTGTACGCGTCATTAGATGTCATAAAAACAGATATAAACTTATCGATTCCACCGTACATTGAAATCAAATAGTATAAAACGCAAAGAAAAGAAAGCGAAAGCGAGCAAGTTATCGAAAATGGTTTGACATCAATTTTATCCAAATTGGAAAATATACAAAACACAAACACGACAACTACAAGATTTACTAGCAATTGCCCCATGCTACCGTTAAAAAAATCAAGAAGCAACTCTAATGCGAACAAAAACAAACAGCCTGCAAATGCAAATGATTTGAATTTAAAATTACTCTTGTATATAATTCTAATGACCAAAATAACCAGCAAAGCAAACCAAGCATTACTACCCTGAATGGTAAATGCAGATTCAAACATTGAAATACCGCACATTAATAAAAAACAATTACCAATTTTAGCGATAGCACAGTACACCAATGAAAGAATAATAGCTATAAACAACAGCGTTTCGCTACCTATAACCAAAGAATGCGCAATTATAAAAAAAATAAGAAAGCATAATACCAAATTAAGTGCAGGCAAACATTCTTTTATCTTAGTATCTAAGGTAAATACCCTCATACAGTTCTCCCATCTCGCCAACAGAAAAAGCTTTAGATCGCTCAAGTGCATTTTTTCCGTGTTCTTCTCTCAACGCTTGATTATTGTAATATTTCTCAAAAGCCCCCGCTATCTCATCAACCGAAGCGGGCACAAGCAAGGCGCTTTCTTTGTCAAGCATATCGGGCACCCCGCCAACATCAGTCGCGACGATAGGCACCCCTGTTCCCATTGCCTCAATAAGCGATATCGGCACGCCTTCATAAAGCGAAGGCAGAGTGAACAAATCAGCATTGTGCAAAAAACCGTATACATCATCTTGAAGTCCTAAAAGCTTTACAGAGTTACACAATTCGTTTTGCTGAATAAATTTCTCAATTTCTTCCCTCATCTCGCCGTCACCAATAAGCAAAAGCTCGCTATCGTTATGCTTTTCGTGAAATGCTTTAAAAGCCTCAAGCAAGCCTAAATGGTTTTTTTGTTCGGAAAACCTTCCAACATGCAATATTTTGAATATACCGTTTATAGAATAATCATCTTTCGGAATACACCTGCTAAGATCTATACCGTTGTAGACAACACTAATTTCATCATCTTTCAACTTATATACATCTTTTATAGAATTCCGAATAATTTCACTTATTGCAACAGGAACAACCTTCTTTGAACGGAAAGCAAGCTTATATACAAATCTATCGTATTTTCCAGAATCCTTGTCGGCAAGATTATGAACGGTATATATAATGTTGAATTTCATTCCAAACGACGCAGGATATGCATATTTAAGCATCGCTAAATGCACATGAACAGCATCGGGCTTCTCGGTCTTGAAAACCCTTCGTAGCTTTCTTATCATAGAAAGGTCAAATCCATATTTTTTATCAAGAAATATAACCTTAATCCCCAAAGTCGAAAGCTCGTCTGTAATAGCCGTTCTTTCATTAAACATACTGACTACAGTTACTTCGTGCCCCAGTTCTATAAGACGAACACAAAGAGCCTGACACATACGCTCTGCACCCGCAAGCCTAAGTGTCGGTATTACTTGAATAATCTTCATTTTATGCACCTTGCATATGCTTCCTTCAATTTAGCCCTATAAAGAGAAACATCGTTAAGCTTCTTTGAACGTAATATGCTAGCTTCAGATAAACGAGCATATTCACTATCATCTAAAATTATTTTAATTGCGCTTCGAGCAAGGTTATCATCATCATCCGAAAGATAACCCGTTACCCCTTCGTCAACAATATACTTAAGTCCATCAGTGGGGGTTGAAACAATTGGTGTGCCAAGAGCCATGGCCTCTAATGCCGCCATCGGAGTACCTTCAAATCTTGAAGTCATAAGCATAACCTTTGACTTAGCAACATAAGCAAGCGGATTATCAACGAAACCAAGGA
Source organism: Clostridia bacterium (assembly GCA_017935065.1). Taxonomy (GTDB): domain Bacteria; phylum Bacillota; class Clostridia; order Oscillospirales; family CAG-272; genus UBA1740. The sequence goes on along the minus strand of JAGBIF010000031.1, from coordinate 35,022 downwards.
ATTCAACATTATTATCAATTTTCAATTCTTTGGAAAGTTCTATCAGATCTGATTTATTTGGTCCGTCACCAAGAAGCGCTACTTTTACGTTTCCTATTTCATTGACAATTTTTTTGCACACATATAGAAAACGTTCTATATTCTTCTGATAGCTAAAGCGCCCTACATAAACAACATCGACATTCTCTACCGCCATTTCTGAATTTGATTTTCTTATACATTCATCAACAGATATGACATTATAAAGAACGCTTGATTTTTTCTTGATGAATGTTTTAAATAAATAGCTGTCAAAGGCAGAATCGGATACCCAAAAAATATGCTTAATTTTAAATGAACTTAACAAAAACGCAACTGATTTTTTTGATATTTTTATCATATCCTTGTCATTGTTGTGAATATGACAAATAACAGGAATACGCCCCGCAACTTTAACAGTTAAATACGCCGCACGCATGTCGTGAGCGTGAATTATATCTGGTGCATACTCATTGATCGCCCTTTTTATTTCTTGCTTGCTAAACTTGTCAAGCGGTAAAAAAGCAACATCTCTAGCCAATAAAGCATCTCTTATACTGCCTTCAGGACTGCAATATACCATTTCGATGTCAGAATCGTCTTTAAACATATCTATTATCTGACATATAACATTTTCAGCTCCCGAAAACCTTCTCGTAGGCAAAATGTGTAATATCCTCATAAGCACCTTCAAAATTAATTACTATTGGTTATACATATCCACCAACATGCTTTTCACAACATCATATGAAAAGCCTTTTACCTTTTCTTTGTTATATTTCCCCATTTCATTTATGTCGCAGGACAATAATGAAGAAATGGCAACTTTGCATTCTTCAACGCTATGCGGATTAAAAAGCATACCGCCGTTTTCATCTATGAGATCTGTATTTCCGCGAATTCTACTGCAAGCAACAGGAAGCCCTGAAGCCATTGCTTCCATTAGCGCAACGGAAAGTCCCTCTCGATAAGAAGGGAAGGCATAAAAATCCGAGGCGAGATAAATTTCAAGGACATCGGTTCGATACCCAAGAAAATGTACTCTATCACTTATACCAAGCTCTTCGCTTAATACAGCTAGTGCATTCTTTGAAGGTCCCTCACCTGCGATAGCATAATGAATGTCCAGGTCCTTTATGGCCTTTATAACAGTGGCTTGATTCTTGTTTTCATTAAGCTCCCCTACCGAAAAAAGCAATGCTGTTTCTTCGGGAACACCTATCTCTCGACGCTTTTCCGCCTTATTGATAAAAATACTGCTAAAACGCTCAAGGTCTATTCCAACGCCAGGAACATATACCACCTGCTTTGCCTTCATTTTCTTTTTGGCAAGCGCGAAGTCCTCTTGATTTATTGTAATCAGCACATCGGTGTATCTTGCGCAAAGCTTTTCAATCGGGTAAAAAAGAATCCAATTCTTTTTAGGCGCACCCTCGTAAAAATGAAAACCGTGAGCAGTATAGATAACACGCACGCCTTGTTTTTTTCTTAGTCCTTTGCAGGCAAGACGCGTGCACATTGCGGCAACAGGGGTGTGGCAATGTACAATATCATAGCCGTTTTCCCGAACAAGCTTTTTTATTTGCTTTATCGCCTTGAGGTTACCGAAATTCAAAGGTGAGCGCGAGGTTGAAATTGTATAAACCTTACAGCCAAGCTCGTAAAAGTACGGAATAACATCTACTTTCGTATTATTACACGCAATATCGACGGTATGCCCTTCATCTATCAGATCTTTTATAAAACGTTTGAAAAACTTAACTGTCCCAGGAACCGTCGTCACATACAGTATCTTCATCCTAAACCTTCTTTACCATTACCTCGTTGTATTTCATCATATAGATTCCCTCGTCGTAATCGCCTATGTTTTTCTCGTTGGCTATACCTCTAAGGTTATTTACGATGAGCTTCATATGGTCACAGCCCGACTCGTATGCGTGGGGGTAGCCTCCGCCAAAGCGGGGGTTTACCTCGGATATATAGTACTCACCGCCGACATCAAAGATATCAATATCAATCTGACCTGAAAAGCCCGCTTCTTTTGAGAACCTCTCGACAAGCTCGAAAAGCCTATCATCCTTAAAGCTCACCGCCTTATCGGTTTCGCCTGCTCTCATAAGAAGCTTTTTCTTTGTGAAAATTGACACGACCTCACCGCTTATCATATCTATATAGACATCAGCGCCAATTTCCTGTCCGTCAAGAAATTCCTGTATCATAAGTCCGTCGCTCTTGCTAAAGAGAAGTTCTATGGTTTCTTTATCGTATACCTTTGAAATCGCAATGCTCGCGCTTCCGCGAACGGGCTTAACAAAAACGGGATAGCTTATTACACCGCGTTCAACATCCGCATAAAAGGCATCCTTACTGATATAGCTCTTTGCGCACTTGTAATTGTGAGCGACAAGCCACTCATACATCTGCCACTTGTCAAGGCACATCTCGCAAAGCTCATAGGTCGAGCCTATCACCTTAACACCCAGCGCATCAAAGTCATCCTTATGCTCGGCAAGAAGAGAAAGCTCAGGATCAATAAGAGATAAAACACCGTCGATATTCTCTTTCCTGCAAATATCGAAAATAACATCAATATAGCCCTCGGCGGTCATACGGGGAACATTGTAAAACTTGTCCGCCTCATATATAGACGGCGCATAAGGGCTCATATCGGTCGCAATAACCTTGTCACCGCAGGAAAGCGTCTTTTTAAAATACTGAATTATTTTATTACGCGTACCTGAGCTCAAAATCAGTATGTTCATATGTCATCTCCTATCATATCGTCAAAGAAAAGCGGTGCGCCACCCGTGTTAATAAACAGAATATTTTTCCCACAGATTTTATTTCTCTCAAGATATTGCTTCATTCCCCAAAAAGCCTTTGCCGTATAGGTCGTATTTAAGGGAATTCCAGCATTTGTCATAACCTCACGAGCAACACTCACAATATCGTCATTGTACCTTCCGTAACCGTCTAATACATACGAATCATCAAATGTAATATCGGGAATAGCTCCTTTATAATCTATGCTTTGAAGATAATCATCGATGCTTTTTACAACGACATCCCTTCCTCGCGGACATTTTCTTGCAATGCTTATACCGACGATTTTTTTATCTGTATCACCGCAAAGAGCGGCCCCGCAAACAAGCCCAGCCTGTGTAGTTCCCGTACCCGATGCGTGAAATATGCAGTCAAACTTAACTCCGCTCTCTTCCTCAAATGCTTTAATCTCTGAATAAGCATCTACATAGGCTTGAGTTCCAAGATTTCCGTGTCCGCCACCCGCAATAAAGTAAGGGCGCTTTCCTTCGCTCTCTAAATTCTTCATAAGCGTATCTATACAAGCAGATACATTATCAACGGGTGTTTTTATGATTTTCGCGCCAAAAAGACCGACAAGCCTCGAATTGAATGTATTCTGATAGTTTTCCTCGGGTGATACTATGTAGCAAGGAAGTCCGTATTTTGCTGACATATTTGCCACTACTCTACAGTGATTTGAGCTACCCGCACCGTAAGTCACTACCGTATCATACTCGCCGTCAAGAATCTCTTTAAAGAAATAAAAAGCCTTGCGCGCCTTGTTGCCACCGAATGAAAAAGGTATAAGATCATCGCGCTTGACAAATAAAACATTTCCGCCGATTGGCTTATCAAGCCGATCAATCCCTGTTTTCAAGCTCCTCATATCGTAGTCTTGTAATTCCATAGACAAATCTATCAACCTTTCTGCCTCTATAAATCAAATCTTCACGAAGCAATCCTTCTTTTTCAAAGCCCACCCTCTCAAAAAGCCGTTGGGCAGATATATTGTCCACCTCGGTATAAAGATACACCTTATTTAACTTTAGTTCGTTGAACGCATAATCAAGCAAGAGCTTGCTCGATTGCTTAGCAACGCCCTTTCCCTTACAACCCGTCTCGCCAATACAAATATAAAATTCGGCCTTAAGATTGCGCTTATCGATGCTTAGAAGTCCAATCAGACCGACTGCTACCCCATCAACTTCAATCACTGCATCAAATCTATCTGTGCGGTCAAAGTTTTTTTCGAACCAAGCCCTCGTTTTCTCTTCTTCCAAGGGAAGATCGTAATGAAGATATGTATTATTGTCAGGATTATTTATCCACTCAACCTTTTTACTTATGTCCTTGGATAGAAACCTTCTTATTGTTACTTTCATCTGGCGTTTTATCCTTTCTGGCATCATCAAGACGGCCCGCCTTTATTTCACTTCCAACAAGAATATCCGAGCGTTTTACAACCTTTAACACCGTTAAAATCAAAATTTTAATATCTAAAAAAAGCGAAACGTTCTTGACATACTGAATATCATATTCAAAACGCTCTTCCCAGCTTGCAATAGCGTTCCTTCCATTCACCTGTGCAAGTCCTGTGAGGCCGGGGCGGATGTCGTGGCGGTGACGCTCTTCTTCGGTATAATAGGGAAGGTAGTCAACGAGAAGTGGTCTTGGACCCACTATAGACATATCACCTATGAGAATATTAAAGAGCTCGGGCAGCTCGTCTAGGCTGGTGGAACGAAGGAAGCGGCCGTATTTATTGAGGCGCTTATCGTCGGGAAGAAGCCTGCCGTCCTTGTCCTTGGCGTTGGACATGGTGCGGAATTTGATAAGCTTAAAGATGCGCTCCTCGCCCGTCTTTTTGCTGATTTTACCAGGGCGAAGCTGGGTGAAGAAGGGGTTACCGCGCATAGCGATAGCACCCGCTATCATAAGTATGACAAAGACTGGTGACAGAACAAGAATTGCCGTCAGGGATATGAAGAAATCCAAGAGACGCTTAAAGAATTTTGAATACATAGAGCAAAAGGTCCTTATGTAAAGTAGTCTTGTGAGAACAGCGAGTGTCTCTCGGTGTTCCTACTCAAAGCACTTGCGGATGGCGGCGATTATGACGTCCTGCTCGGCATTAGTCATTTTAATGTCGCTTGGCAGGCAGAGGCCGCGCTCGAAGATATCGGCGCCGACGTCGGTGCCGTCCTGTGTCGACTTTACGAAGTCGCAGTTTTTGTATATAGGCTGCATATGCATAGGCTTCCATATCGGTCTGCCCTCGGCATTAATGGCGGCGAGGGCGGCGAGGATCTCGGTGGGGGTGCTTTTGCCGCTGATGTGGGTGAAGCTCGCCTCGCTGTCGGTGCGCGTCTGCTTTCCGAAGCCCTCGGGCTCTATTATCATACAGGAAAGCCAGAAGTTAGGCAGACTGTATTCCTCGTCATGGGGGTTCATGCAGACGGGAAGCCCCGCAAGACCCTCACGGTAGCGAAGATAGATGGCACGCTTTCTCGCGATATGCTCGTCAAGGTAGGCATACTGTCCGCGAGCGATACCCGCGATAACGTTGCTCATACGGTAGTTGTAGCCAATCTCGGTGTGCTGATACCAGGGGGCATTGTCACGCGACTGGGTGGACCACTTACGCGCGTGCTTTGCCGCACCCTCATCATCGGTAAGAAGCATACCGCCCGACGAGCCTGTGATTATCTTATTTCCGTTAAAGGAAATGGCGTTGTACCTACCGAAGGTGCCCGTCTGTCTGCCCTTATATGTAGCGCCCAGCGACTCGGCGGCATCCTCTATCACAACAGCGCCGTAGCGGTTTGCTATCTCGCAAAGCTCGTCAAGCTTAGCAGGCGTGCCGTAGAGGTTGACTATGATAACCGCCTTTGCGTCGGGGTAGAGGCGGAAGGCACGCTCAAGCGCAACGGGATCCATATTCCAGGTATCGTATTCGGTATCGATGAACACAGGCTCAGCCCCCTCGTACACCACCGAGTTAAGCGTAGCCGCAAAGGTCATATCGGTGCAGAACACGCGGTCTCCTCTGCCGATGCCCGCAAGCTTTACCGCAAGGTGAAGCGCCGCCGTTCCGCAAGAGAGCGCAACCGCATACTTAGCACCCGTATGCTCACAGGCGATGCGCTCAAGCTCGTCAATATTCCTTCCGACCGTACTCATCCAGTTGGTCTCGTATGCCTCGTGTACATATTCAAGCTCTTTGCCATGCATCGTAGGGCTGGCAAGCCAGACTTTTTTCTCAAAGGGTTTGATTTCCATAACTTTCCTTAATAAATTAATAAAATATTTTTTATAATTATATCACCGCACGCAATTTTTGTCAAGGAAAATAAGGTAATTGGCAAAAACTTCGGGGCTTTTGGCACATTTTGAAAAAGATAGCGTAACAAACGCGTGGCAGTATATAATTATTAAATTAATAATCCAACCCTCGGATTTATTGCAAAAAAAGAAAAAATATTTCGGCATGATATCGGTGCAACCCTTCTCGTTGGCACCGAGGTGTCAACATATCGAATTGCGAAGCAATATATCGAGTGCGAAGCACATATCGAATTTGCTTTGCTTGCAATGCAAATATATCGCGCCTCGCTACGCGAGGCATATCTAACCCGACAAAGTCGGACTTCATCGCGAAGCGACTTCATCCACGAAGTGGACTTCATCCGCAAAGCGGATTTCACTGCGAAGCTTTGCATCGCCCGCTATCTCATATACCTTCTCAGCTTGTCTATCGCACCTTTTTCAAGCCGTGAGACCTGAGCCTGGGATATGCCTATTTCGTCGGCTATTTCCATCTGCGTGCGCCCCTTGTAGAAGCGCTTGCGTATTATTGCTCCCTCGCGACCTGTGAGCTTCTTCATCGCCTCGGCAAGCGCTATATTCTCAATCAGAATTTCGTCCGACTGCGTTTCGTCACGAAGCTGGTCTATCACGTAGACCGAGTCCTCACCGTCGTTGTAGACCGAGTCAAAGAGCGAGACGGGCTCTACCACCGCGAGGGTCGCCTCCTCTACATCGCGCTCTGGCTCACCGAGAATACCCGCGATCTCGGCACAGCTCGGCTCCCTTCCCTCGTCAGCGGTGAATTTCTCCCGCACCTGAAGCGCTCGGTAGGCGAGGTCTCTGATGCCTCTTGACACTCGCACCGAATTATTGTCTCTCTGAAAGCGCCTTATCTCGCCTATTATCATCGGAACGGCATAGGTCGAAAAGCGCACGTCAAACTCGGGATTGAAGTTATCAATAGCCTTAAGAAGCCCGACACACCCTACCTGAAAGAGGTCCTCCATCGTATCGTTCTTTGGGCTGAAGCGCCTGATCACGCTTAAGACAAGGCGTATATTTCCAAGCGCAAGCTCCTCGCGTGCCGACATATCCCCCTCTCTCGTTCTTCTTAAAAGCTCGCGCTTTTCCTCCTCGCTTAAGGTCTTAAGGCTTGAAGTATCCACACCGCAAAGCTCTATTCTTTTCATAGGTAATCCTCCGATTTTACTTTATACAGAGTATACCCATTTCTACATAATTTTACACAATAGTTTACAAATTCGCGAGTTTATCCATTTTTTACGAAGGCACTGCCGACAAAAAAGAGCAATCGGCTTGTGGCCGAATTGCTCTTTTTTGTTTATTGGTGATGCTTTTACTGACGCGAAAGTAATGTGATGCTTACCCTTATGGCAAATGCCGTTTATATCGGCTTGCCCTCCCCGTTAAACAGAGGAAGCTTCTCAAGGAAGATGATATCGTCGCGCAGGCAGGCATCCCCCTCGGCAAGAATGGTCATTTTGCCTGCGATAGTACCTCCCGACATAGTAACGAGCTTCTCAAGCGACGCGAGCGAGCCTCCCGTGCTGATTACATCGTCAACGATAAGCACGCGTTTGCCGCGCATAAACTCGGCATCGTCACCGTTTATGTAGAGTGTTTGCTCTTTTGCGGTGGTTATTGACTGTGTCTTACACTCTATAACGTCGTGCATATAGAGCTTTACCGACTTTCTCGCGAGAACGTATCTGTTCTCACCGAGAATACGGCTCATCGCGTGGATAAGCGGAATTCCCTTTGACTCCGCGGTGATGAGAACATCGTGCTCGGGCGCGAGTTTCGCGAGTGCCTCCGCACAGCGCTCGGTAAGCTCTACGTCACCGAATAGGATGAAGGCTCCGATATTAAGGTCCTCCCCGATAGGACAAAGTACGAGGTCGCGGGAAATGCCCGCAACGTTAAGCTTATAGGTCATTTTATTCACCTCTGCTGTTTTTTCTTTATTATACTACCGCGGACCGAAAAAATCAAGATATATATAATAAAATAATATACCCGCAAAGGAAAGTCTTTTTCCCTGCGGGTATATTATAGGCGGTTTGCGCGCTATAGGCAAAACACCGTTTACCAAGACAGAAATAAGCTTCAGCTCTAGTAAAAGAAATAATGATTTGAGACGGTGAAGGCGTATTTTCGGTTCTTGACGATCCACGCCGAGTTTGCCTTGGTAGGCTCAATGAAGAACAGCACGTCGGGGCTTACTGATATGCCCTCGAGACATATTTTAGCCGCTACGGTTGAGAGATAGGTAGGCGTCTTGTAAATGCTTCCGTCAGCCGTGGGGCTGAACTGCGTGCCGTACTTCCTGTCAAAGATAACGCCGTACACGGTATTCGGGAAATCCCTGCTTGCCTTTCGGTTCAGCACCACGTTGCCGACGGCTATCTGACCGAGCAGAGGCTCACCGCGGCTTTCGGCGTTGATGATGCGGGATAGCCAATAGAGGTCGTCCTGCTTATAATAGTCCCTCGCGTGTGTAAGCGGTCTTGTGCTTCCTGTGAGCGCAACCGAGCGTGGCGGTTGCCAGGTTACAGTAAGCCCGAGCGCCTTCGCGAGGCTTCTTACAGGTAGATACATCCTGCCGTCGGAAAGAATGATAGCGGGTGTCTTTGTCAGAATAGGTCTTTCGTTTGCATATACTATGTATCCGCCGTCCGAGCAGGAAAGCTCAAGCCCTGACATTCTCGCGTACGCGGTGCGCGTCTTATCATCAAAGGTAACGGTAGCACCGCTTATGGTCGCCGCGGCACGCATCGGTACGTAGGTGGTATCGTTTATAAGATACGCACTCTCGGACAGAGGCACGCCGCCGACGCTGACCGAAATTTTCGGGTGAGCGCTCACTCGCTTATCACCAATCGGTGTAAAGTAGTTAAGCTCACGCTTGGTAAACTCAACATCAACCGCCTGATTTGTCATCGACATAAGCGATAGGCTGAAAACCAAAATCAGCATAACCGCGATAAGCTTCATAATATTCTTTTTTGAGATTATCGTCATAAAAGCTCCTTTCTTTAAAAATTCGGTGAAACACACCTGTGAAAATTATACCATAAAGGAGCAATTCACTCAATGCAAAATATATGGTATAAACGCCATAATTTGTAAATAGTTATTGTCATATAGGGATATTAGGCAAAAAAGACACCGCTCGCGAAACGATCGCAAGCGGTGTCTTGGTATTTATTCAGCAAAAAATCAAACGAGGCGGAAGGAGGCAGCTCTTTTCTCGTCGGAGGAAAGCCCCACGAATGCGTGGAACTCGCCTGCCTCAAGCACATCGTTGTCCGAGGAATCCTTAAAGCTCAGCATATCACTTGTAATCTCAAAGGAAACGACCTTGCTCTCGCCTGCCTTAAGCTCAACTCTCTCAAAGCCCTTGAGCTCCTTCACAGGGCGTACCCTGGATGCGACGACGTCGCGGATATAGAGCTGAACGAGAGCCGCGGAGTCGCGCGCGCCCTTGTTAGTAACGGTAGCGCAAACGGTAAGGCTTCCGTCAGCGTTCATGCTGTCCTTCGATACCTCAGGAGCGCTTGTTTCAAACGCGGTGTAGGACAGTCCGTATCCGAAGGGGAAAAGCGGCCCATTCGGGCAATCAAGATAGTGACTGCTATACATCTTGCCTATCGCGTGCTCGTCGTGAGCAGGTCTGCCCGTCCTCGTGCGGTTGTAGTATATGGGCGCCTGTCCTACGGTGTAGGGGAAGGACATAGGAAGCCTTGCGGTGAAGTCACATCTGCCGAGAAGAAGATTTGCAAGAGCCGAGCCACCCTCAGTTCCAGGCTGCCACATTACGGCGCATGCGGGCATATCGTCGATTATATCCGCAAGAGCAAGAGGTCTACCGCAATAAAGAACAGATACACAATTTTTATTAACGCGCGCGATTTCGCGTACGAGAGTCTTTTGCGCATCCGAAAGCCCAATGTCCGCGCGTGAGTTGGACTCGCCGCTCATATTGCGCTCCTCGCCGAGGCAAAGCACTACGGCAGAGGACCTGCTTGCAAGCTCAACCGCCTCACGAAGAAGCGCCTCGTCACTTTTTGCGTTCGATGCCGTGTCACAGCCCTTAGCGTAAGACACACGCTCCTCACCGAGCGCATCGCACATTCCTCTGTACGCGCTTACCGCCTCGCTTTCCTTGCCGTGGCAGGACCAGAAGCCTATCATTCCGACATCGGCAAAGGGGCCTATTACGGCAACCCTGTCCACGCTCTCAGAGAGAGGAAGGACACCCTCGTTTTTAAGAAGGACAGCCGACTTCTCCGCGCCCTCTCTTGCGAGAGCACGGTGCTCGGGGCAAAGGAACAGAGCCTTTTCCTCCTCCGCGCTTGCCGCGCGATAGGGGTTATCAAACATACCGAGCTTATCCTTAAGAGCAAGTATTCTGAGCACCGACTCGTCAATCTGTGCCTCGGTAATGATACCCTCCTCAAGAAGCCTCTTACCAAACTTTATGTAGCAATTAGACATCATTTCGATATCGGTGCCTGCTTTAAACGCCGCCCTTGCGCACTCGTAATCATCGGCACAGAAGCCGTGCGACTTCATTTCGCGGAAGGCGTTATAATCGGATATGATAATACCGCCAAAGCCCCATCTGTCGCGAAGCACCTCGCGAAGCAGCCATTCGTTACCCGACGAAGGAACGCCGTTTATAAGATTAAATGAGGTCATAAGCATATCAACGCCCGCGTCGGTTGCGACCTTGTAGGCGGGAAGATAATCGTTGTAGAGCGAATACTCGGACATATCAACGCTGTTGTAATCACGTCCGCTCTCTGCCGCTCCGTACGCCGCAAAATGCTTTACACACGCGGCAATATTGTACTTTGAGGAGTAGTCACCCTGGTAGCCCTCAACAGCCGCCTTAGCCATAAGGCCGTTAAGATATTTATCCTCACCCGTGCTTTCCATACATCTGCCCCATCTGGCATCCCTTACGAGGTCAACCATAGGAGAGAACGTTACCTGAACGCCTCCTACTGCCGCCTCCTTTGCCGCCATCTCGGAAAGCCTTTTCATAAGGTCGGGATCAAACGAAGCTCCTACACCAAGGGGGATAGGATAAATCGTTCTGAAGCCGTGAATTACATCCATCATAAAGAGAAGCGGAATACCCAGCCTGTCCTGCTTCATATGCTCGTCCTGCATACGAATCATCTCATCGGCACCTTTAAAGTTAAGCGTCGAGCCCGTTGCGGCAATATCCGCCTCGGTGAGCGAGAGTGAGCGCGCGGGTCCCGTAACGCCTCCGTCGGAATCCTTGTCGAGGCAATTTGAATTAAACTGCGACATCTGCGCAAGCTTCTCCTCAACGGTCATTTTGGAAAGTAAAGCCTTAATATCCATAATAGACACCATCCTATTATTTATTCTTTTATTATTATACACCCGCGCGCGATGATTTTCAAGAAGATTTTAAAAATTCCTGCCTCGCGTGGTAACATTCTTCTTATCTGTTTATTTCGCAAGCGGTATGAGGTTGACTTTCGCCCGTACGTGTGTTATAATGAAGAAAATTATAGCTTGAGGTAAAGTATGAAAAAATTACTTGTTCTTTTTCTTGCGCTTATGCTTTCCCTGTGCTTCACGGCCTGCAACCTCACGGAAACACCCGACGAGCCCGATACACCCGATGTGCCCACCGAGCCTGAGGAGCCTAAGGAGCCCGCGGAGCCTGAGGAACCCGAGGAGCCTGCTCCGCCAAAGAACGACGGCTCTGACAAAATACATAAAATAACATCCTCGAACGGTATCAGCAGTGCCATACTCTACGACGCGCCATCTTCAGATTACATATCCGACGATGAATACACGGCGGAGCTCTCGCTCGACGGCAAGACCTTTCACAAGCTTGAGGTATGGACTGCCCGCGTTGCAATGCAGCACCCTGATGCTATCGGAACATACACGACGCATACTACTTATTTCGTTAACTTTGACTTTGAGGGCGAGGTCACCCTTCGCATCACTCACAAGTCGGCGGGTGATGTCAGAATAAGACCTATCGACAAGAGCGCTTACAGCACCGAGGGAAAGACCACTCTCTTAACGCTTGATGAGGCTGGTCAGTTCTCCTACGAGGTTGGCGGTGATATTTACGGAAATCTTCAGATTTTTGCAAACCCCATTGAGGAATTTGACAGGAATGCCGACGATACGATATACCTGGGGCCTGGATTATACAATGCGGATAACTGTCGCTATATAAGAATGGAAGATAAGAACGGTGTACGCACCCCCGTGTTCAATATTTCCTCAGGTGTCACGCTCTATCTATCGGGCGGTGCTGTGCTTCAGGCAGCGGTTGTGATTAAGGACGATGACGGCTCGCGCCTTATGGGAAGGGGTGTCATTGATATGTTGATGTGGAACACCCCCGATAACAACCGCGACACAACGCTTCCCTATCCCTCTGCTATAATGATATCCAATTCAAAAAACATCACCGTTGACGGCATTATCATACGCAATCCCAGCGCATATTGCATTAACGGCGGAAATAGTAGCAGTGTTACAGTCAACAACGTCAAGGCAATTGCCTCAATGCCCTGGACCGACGGCTTTGACGTTATGGCATGCTCGGATATGACGGTAAAGAATAGCTTTTTCCGCACCAACGACGACTGTATCGCCATTTATGCCTCAAGATGGGACAACGTCGGTAGCTCAAAGAACTACACTATCACAAACTGCGTGCTTTGGGCGGATAACGCGCACGCGATAAACATCGGCTCTCACGGAAGCGGAAACGCGACAAGCCCCGATGTAATCGAGAATATCAAGGTAAAAGATATAGATATTCTTGAGGTACATTCGGTAAATACAACAGGCGCGATAAGGCTTCACAACGGCGGTGAGAATATCCTTAAGGATATGAGCTTTGAGGATATCCGAATGGAATTCACCCTCGGTGACGCTATAAGACTTCACTTCGTCAAGGACAATGATACCTACGGTAAGCTTATCCAGAACATAACCTTTAAGAACATATCAGCAAAGCACGCACTCGGTGAGCAATCAAAAATCTACGTCTACGGTCAGGACGACAATAGAATTATCGACGGCATTACCTTTGATAATGTCACAATAGAAGGCGTTAAGGTCACCGAAAGCTCAGGCCTGGTCAAAAAGAATGCCTTCGCGAAGAATATTATCTATAATTAATAGCCGTGAGTTTTTTATGAGGGGGAATGTGTCAATCATATCACGCGCGAAGCGCATATCGAATTTGCTTTGTACACAAAGCAAATATATCGACGCGAGCTTCGCTCGCAATTAGTAAATTCCCCCCAAAAAACCTTATACAAGCAAAAAAGAGCAGACACATAAGATGAAAATTCTTGTGTCTGCTCTTTTTGTTAGTGATGTTTTTGCTGACGCAAAAGTGATGTTATTCGCTTCGCTCGTAATGATGAAGCCGTTACAGATAGCATTACAGGGAAAGATTTGAGCATTACACCGAGCATTACATGTAATGATTTGAGCATTACAAAATCATTACCCTTAATAAATATAAATAATAGAACAGAAAAGAACAAAGAAGAACATACTTCTCTTCGAGAAGAAAGAGAGAAGAATAAAAAAGAAGAAACCGTTACCGAAAACGATAACGGTGAAAATCTCTCTTTCTCTCGTGAAGAGCGCGATTTTGAAAATTCTTTTTCATTAAATGATGCGGTGTATGACACCGCGGTTGATAGGGATGAGGAAATACAGATGCCAAGCTCAGCACCTCCCTCGCCTCTCGGCAAAAAAGAGCCCTTCGGTGCCTTTGACAATGTTTTTCTTTCCGACACCGAGTATAATGCCTTCAGGGAAAAATTTCCCGAGGACTATGTCGACAGAATTGACGAGCTGTCAATCTATCTTGCGACCTCGGGAAAGGAATATAAAAATCACTATGCGACACTCTTAAGCTTTGCAAGGATGAGGTACGGCGGAAGAGCATCCTCCTTTAATATGGGAAATGCGTGCGAAGCGGAAGAGATCCCGACGCACAGCGTCGCGGCTGCGCCGTTCGACTTCGGGCATAGCCCTCCGCTCAGGATGACATTCCCGCTCCCATATCAACCCGACAAAGTCGGACTTCATCGCGAAGCGACTTCATCCACGAAGTGGACTTCATCCGCAAAGCGGATTTCATTGCAAGCGCCACGGGCACACCATCGTACTGTGTGCGAGGCGTACACGGCGGGAGAGATCCCGACGCTTTGCGTCGCCCTACGGGTTCGACACCCCCTTCGGCTTCGCTCAGGGCAACAAGCAATTGCTTGTTGGCTCAGGATGACATTTCCCCCGCCCTACGGCGATGCGGGGTATCGCTTACCCTCTCGGAATAGCATTCAGCTTGCTAGAGCCTGCAGGGGCATTTGCATACTTCGTCATATTCTTGAAGGTGATCTTCTTGCAAATCTTATATTTAGGGAATACGCTGTCGGAAATACCTGGGAATACGTAGGTAGTGCCCGCGCTGCATTTGAAGTTGTCAAGATTTACGTACTGAGGCATATAGCAGGTATATCCGAAGTTGTGGTTTGCGTGTGCCGAGTTGTACTCGGAATATATAATGTACGCAACGGATTCCCTTGCAGTCTGGCTCTTATTCGTCCAGGCGTCAAGCGTACAGTTCTTGATATTCATAGTACCGTTAAAGGTAGCTCCGTAGTCACCTCTCAGGGTAATGAAATTGTTACCAACACGTCTTACGGTATTTGTGATATTAACCGTGCCACCGCCGATTACGTTGATAGCGAAGCCTATCGTGGAATCCTTTATATCAAGGTTATAAAGTCCTCTGTGCGCGTCAATTCTGGAAATAACCACCTTATTGAACTTCATATTTCTGGAGCCGTTTGAGGCGGATATTCCCCAATACGCCATATCCTTGATATCTCCGTGCTGCTCTACGTTATCAACGGTTATTCCAACCGAGTAGTCGATTATGAGGTCGTAGTTACCCATAGGAACTCCGTCGGGTGAATAATAGGTCTTGTGACGGTTAAGACAGGAATCTCTGAGTGTTGAATTATATGCATAATAGAACTGAACGAAGCCGTAGTAGGGATAGCTCGTATTATTACCGCCAGGCTCGCCTGTGATTACGTGGTCGATGTTCTGAACGGTTGCATTAGCGCGGTTGATCTTGATGCCTCTCTGGTATGCATCGTAAACTGCAGCCTTGCCTGAGGCGGTTTTGTTGGACTTGGTGGTAAACTTACCGCCCTTAAACGTTATCGGAGTATCGTCAACGCTTCGCCACATTACCTCGGTGATTTTGTCAAAGTTTGCGGTAACGGGGGTCTCATCCGAAATGATACCGCCTGAGTGTACGATAAGCGCCTCCATTCGGTTGTAGCCATTGTCGGCGTTGCCGCCGTACCTTATGTAATCCTTGTGATTTGAGTTTTCAATGAATACGAAGTAGTCACCGCCCGTAAGCTGGCTTGCAAGCCAGGGGATTTCCTTGGCGCCCGCCTTAAGCGAGAGATTTTCGCCAAGAGACGATATCTGGTTTGTCGCCTCAGGCTCAGAGCTATAGGTGACTCCTCGGTTATCGGACGTAATATAAAATATTGCTCTGTTTCTTCTTTGCTCGTAGTGAATTCCCGCAACCGTATCGTCAATAATGAACTCAGCGCCTGTGAAATCACAGTTGCTCTTTACGGTAATCTGTATACCGTAGGTCCTATCCTCGTCCTCGACCTTGTCGGAGACGTCGGGCTCCCAGGTTTTTCCGATGTAGAATTTATTACCGACGGTGCCCTTTGCCACTACCGTCTGACCCGTTTCGTTAGCGCGCTCGTGGCAGGCAATCATTGCGTCAAAATCTCCGTCCTTACCGTCACCCTTCGCGCCGAAATCAGCGTAGGATATAGTTCTTATATTCGTGGACCAGGTATAGTCGCTGGCAAAGCTTACCTCGCCCTTCTTTGAGGTTATTTCCTTGGTGAGGAACTCCGAGGCGGTATCAAGGAAGAGCTTGTGTATCGAGCACTCTATAATGAGATTTTCCCCCTCAACAAATACCCTGAAGCCGTCATCGCCCGCGTTCGCCACGGTGCGCACGATAAGCTTCTTATCGGTATCGACTGTGTTCTTCTGGTCAACCACGGAAAGATTGTAGCCCGAGCAGTTGAAGATAGCCTTCTTTACAGAGTCGGTGACGTAGGGATACGCGCCGAAGTCGTTCTCGTCACAAACTATTTTATAGTCCGAAAGAAGATTTCCGACAACGGTAATCTTATCTACCTGATAATCGGTAAGAACAGTATCGTTGAGGTCGGTGGCAAGCGCTACGTTACGCTTGGACTCGGTAGTCTCGGTGATACCCATATAGACTCTCATAAGCTTATCTACCGCACGGCGCGTGTTGGTAATGGTACCGCCCGCGCAAACAACGCGGTTGCCGACAACTCTTATTGTAGAGCCGTCAGGGCCGAACTCTGCCGCCTCCATAACGCACGCGTCGGGGCGGTTTCTGACACCGACGCCGACTATTATCTCACATTCCGAAACCGCCGCGGCATCCTTGTCCTCTACAGGATCGGCAACCTCAACCCCAAGCTCACGGAGTCTGTCTACCAAATCCCTGGCGGCGCGTCTGCCCTCGCTTCCTGCGCCATAGGCAATTACTACCTTGAACTGCGCGACGTTCTTTTTAATAAGCACCAGCCCCTCAAGAGGAATATCGTCCTCGGGGTAGGTAGGATCGCTCGGCTCGTCGGTATCGCCGTCGGTATCGTCGGGCTCCTCGGGGTCTGCACAGGCAGTAAGTCCGAATGACAGAACGAGTGTCATAGCGAGCATAAGCAGAAGCAATTTCAAAAGTTTAGATTTCATATTAATCTCCATTCCGTCGCCATAGGCGACCGCACAAATTGTTGATGAATTTTCGGTATCACGCTGCGCGTGACGATTTGGACTAAGGCTCCACATCGCGAAAATTCGGGCGTGAAACCGACTATCCGAAAGAATAGATGTTACATAACTTTCACGCTATTATCCTCTTTTCTTAACCTTGAACAATGCTGATTCCCGCAAGCTTAGTGCAGGTGCCAGGGGTGGGGCAAATTGTGGGCTTGGTCATATTTTTGTAGGTTACCTTTTTACAAATCTGATATCCTCCGTAAGGTGCCGAGGAGTTAAAGGCGCTGTTGCTTATATCGTTAAATACGTGCACCGTGTGTGTCTTGGCGACAGCCCCCTGAAGCTCCTGCTGATGTCCTGCGGTGAAGTTATCGAGATTTACCTGTGTGGGCATATAGCACTTATAGCCGAAATCCCACTGGGAATAGTACTTGCCCGTAGCGGAATTGTACGACGAGGCGTTAAAGCCCGAGTCGATAACGTACACCCGAGAAACATAGGAGTTATAGTTAAATTCAACCTTATTTCCCGAGGAATCAAGCGATTTATAGGAGGTGTAGCCGTTCATACGGCAGTTCTTGAGATTTACAGTGCCGTTAAAGGTCGCGCCATAATCTCCGCGAAGGTATATGAACGTCTCACCCGTGCGTCTTTGAACGTTAGTTGCGTTGAGCGTGCCGCCGCCGATAACGTTGAAGGCGAAGCCTATTGTAGAGTTCTTCACGTCAATATTCCAAAGTCCGCAGTGCGCGTCAATTCTCGATATTACCACATTATCGAAATAAAGGTTTTTACAGCCGTTCGATGCCGAAAGTCCCCAATATACCTCATCCTTAATATCGCGATACTGAGTGAGATTTTTATAGTAGGTATTAACAGAGCTGTTCATCGTAAGATCGTACGAGCCCATCGGAACGGGCGAGCTTGAGGTAGCCTTCTTTTCATAATACATTTTTCTGCCACTGAGCTTAGTATCGCTGAGAGTGACGTTGTAGGTAGCCGAAATCGTAATAAAGCCGCTACAGGGATAGCCCTTTGACGATGGCTCACCCGTCACCTCGTGGTCGATATTCTTAATCGTAGCGTTGGGGCGTGTCACGGCAATTCCGCGGGAATAGGATTCATACGGTGTGTGGCTGAGGCTCGCATGCTCAGGCGCGCAGGTAGCCGCGCGTGTCTTGAAGAAGCCTCCCTGAACGGTAATAGGCTCGTCGGTGATGGGAAGTATCTGAAGCTGTGTCAACTCGTCAAAATCAAAGATGATAGGCGTGTCGGCAGATATATTTCCCTCCGAGTCAACTATGATAACGTCCGTCCTGTCGTTGCCCTCGTTCTGGTTGCCTCCAAACCTTACATAATCCTTATGGTTTTCGTTGCGAAGGAATATCATGTTCTTCTCCGCCTCGAGAACCTCGGCTAACCAAGGAATAGAGGTATCGCCGACCTTAAGCCTAGGATCGTCGGCAAGTGAGGATATCTGCCTCGGATAGTCCTCCTCACTTCTGTAGGTAATAATGCCATGATCGCGCCCGACGGTGAATATCGCGCCCGACCTGTAGCCCACCTTGTGAATACCGTCTACGGTATCGTCAATAATAATCGTCGCATCCCCGAAATCCATATCGGTACGAACAGGTATGGATTTGGCGGTATCCTCGCCGTCGATCCAGGTCTTACCGATATAGAACTTATTTCCGACCTCACCCTCGGCTATGAGCGTTTGCTTGGTAAGGTTAACCGTCTCGTGCGCCTCGAGAAGCGCGAAGAAATCGTTGTTCTTGCCATCGCCCTTCGCTCCGAAATCGGCGTATTTTACGGTTAGTATGTTCTTAGTATAGGTATAGTCGCTACCGAACGCAAGCAGTGCCTTCGTGCCGTTGAGACTAGCCGAGAGGAACTCGTCAACTGCAGAGGCAAACATAGTTGACAGCGATGCCTCGATAACGAGATTTGAGCCGTCGACGAGCACTCTGAAGCCGCCCTCGCCCGCATCGTCAACCGTCCTGACTATTATCTGCTTCGCCCCGCTCGCGACGTTGCGATTATCAACGATGGACAGATTATAGCCCGAGGCTGAGAAAATTTTGTTCTTTACCTTATTTACAAGATCGGGATATACCGCCTCATCGTTCTCGTCACAGGCTATAACGTACCCCGCAAGGTCGTTGCCCGCAACCGTAATTTTATCAATGTTGTAGTCGGTAGGCACGAAGATATTAAGGTCCTTCGGCACCGCAACGTTTCGCCTGGAAACGGTGTTCTCGGTAATACCGAGCTGATCTTCTATAAAATCCTTCACCGTCTTGCGTGTAAGGGTGGGTGTTCCGCCCGCGATTACTATACGGCTTCCCACCGCCTTGATGAGATAACCCATATCGCCAAGCTCGGATGCCTGCACCGCACAACCGTCGCGGTTTTTCGCACCGACACCGATTATAATCTCGCACTCGCTTATCTCGGCGGCGTTTTTATCCTCTACTGCGTCGGCAATCTCAATATCAAGCGCGCGGAGTCTGTCCACAAGCTCACCCGCGGCGCGTCTGCCCTCGCTTCCCGCACCCGAGGCAATTACTACCTTGAACTGCGCAACGTTCTTTCTGATGAGCACTAGCCCCTCAAGAGGAATATCGTCCTCGGGGTAGGTAGGCTCGCTCGGCTCGTCGGTATCGTCAGGCTCCCCGCCGCCTGTGCAAGCAAGCAACGAAAGCACACAGGCAAGTGAGAGTATAATCAAAAGCAAGCCCTTTAAAATCTTCTTCATTTCAAGTTTCTCCTCTTCATATGAAATACACGCGAGTATGCGCGTGTATAAATAAAATAAGAAATATAAAATATTTTACTATTATAATTATATATACACACGGCAGTGATTTCAAGGCAACTCGCAGAAAATTAATATTTGCCTCGAATATTTATGAACTCTTTACAAAAATAATCAACCTCTTTTGTGCAAATTACTTCGCAAAAGAGGTTGATCATATAAAGCTCAGCAGAGCTTATGTCTCCTCGCACGAGTGAGCTTTGTCAAGGCGGTAGTTTCTTATGTAGATAACGAGGTCGGCACATACCATAACTATGTTTATAAAATAGAAGATAAGCACGTACCACTTCTCGGAAAAGGCATTCATATACGCCTCGCTCGTAAGCTTTGAGGCGATGCCTGCAATATAGCCTACGATAATACAGATAAGAAACACAAGGCTCTTGCCCTTCGTTGTCCTCGCTCGGTAAGAGCGCGCCACGTTAAACGGCCATGAGATGCCGAAGCAAAGTATCATAATTATTTCAAGAATTTCAGGAAGCATAAGGAAGCCCTCGTTTTATGTCGGAATATAATTTGAATAAATACTGCCATTTTGTACGGTATAGATTACATTTTAAGACTATTTAACACCGTCTTAGCAAAAAGACGTTTGCGCTTTTTTGAAATCTTCTAATTATTCCGCGCCCGAAAACTCGCTCTTATTAAGCAGGCTTACCTTGGCGTAGGTATCCTCCATAAAGGCACAGCAGACGTTATGCGAGCGAAGGTCGATATTATCAACACCGAGCTTAAGCGCCCTTTCAATAAAGAGGTTTGCCTCGTCACAGTCACGGAAGGGGCGGTAGCCGTCCTTGCTGTCCTTATCGACAGGGCAGAGGTAATACTCGCGCACATTAGCGCCCCTGCCAAGGCTGGCTCTTACTACCCAGAAGCCCTCCTCACAGTATTCCCCGTCACGGTAATAATGACGGCAGGCAAGCATCTCGTCAAACTCCGCGACGATCATCTGCTTTGACCAAAACCCGATAAATTTCATTTTTCAGTACCTCGTGAAAATATTTTCCTGTGGTATTATAGCATATAATGAAACAAATTGCAAGAGAAAATGCGCAAGAGGAAGAACGGTGGTAAAATGAAGCATTGACCTTGTCAATATGAAGCAGTTGCTATTCAACTATGAAGCACTCGCTACGCTCGTATGAAGCGAAGCACACCCCGCCTCGAGTGTGCTTCATTTTCGGACACACCTATTGGCGTCCGAAGTACGGGAATCATCCGCGCCTGGCAAGGTCTCTCGCACAGAGACGGCGTGCCTGTGGACACGAACCCAATTCGTGGCGCTTTGCGCCCCGAGTGGGTGCGTGTCTAGCCGTACGAGGTACCAGAACGAAAAAAAGACACCATCTTTTGTGGTGTCTGACTCGTACGGGAATCATCCGCGCTTGGCAAGGTTTCTCACAGAGAAACAGCGCGGATGTGGACACGAACCCAATTCGTGGCATTTTACGCCCCGAGTGGGTGCGTGTCTAGCCGTACGAGGTACCAAAGAAAAAACCACCCGAAATGGGTGGTTTCTTCTTTGGTGACTCGTACGGGAATCGAACCCATGTTTCAGCCTTGAGAGGGCCGTGTCTTAGCCGCTTGACCAACGAGCCTTGCTTATCACGCCTAGACATTCTAGCATATTATTTTTGCTTTGTCAACCCTTTTTTTAAAAAAAATCAAAATTTGAATAATTTGTTGATTTTAAGCACAAAAGGTGCTACAATATATATTATAAAACTTTTAAAATTTCACGCAAAAATATTTTGGGGTGTGTTTTTATGAATTTTGCTTATCTTAATCCCGATATTCACAGTGTTTCTCAATACGAGAGAATTAACCGCACCGAGCCCTGCATCTCCTATGACGCAAGGCTGATTTACCTTATCTCGGGCGAGCTTACATATACCCTCGGGGGAAAATCCAAGGCTAAGCTTGGCCCAGGTATGCTTCTATATATTCCCGCAGGATGTGAGTATTCGCTTCGCGCAAAGTATTTCCGCGCGGTGGTGATAGCCTTTGACCTTACCGACAAATTCTCGCATATCCCCTGCCCCGCGCCCTCGCCTGTCTCGGAATATGACAGCACCCTTTGCCGAGCGAGCGAGGACACAGCGCCCTTTGACAAGCCTATTTTACTTGAGGACGTTGAGGCTATGCGCGACAGCTTTATTAAGCTTAACAATATTTTCACCTCGGCAGAGGGTAGCTATCTTGCCGAGATATCGGCAAATCTGAAGCTTATTATGCTCAAAATAGCCGAGCATTCCGATAAAAACGCCCTTCCCGCCTCTATGGTAGAAAACCTTGACAGCTACATACGCGACAACGTCCACGATGAAATCTCCAATACCGAGCTTGGCGCGATTTTCGGCTACCACCCCTTCTACATCAGCAAGATGCTTAAGGACCGCAAGGGCATAACGCTTCATCAGTATGTTATCAGCTACCGCATCAAGTGCGCTATGAGACTGCTTGAATGCACCGACCGCGCTATTGCGGATATTGCCGACGATACGGGCTTTACCGACGCATCCTATTTTACCAAGACCTTCAAGGCGCAATTCGGTATGACACCCAAGGAATACAGAAACAAATTCAAGAACGATTTCATCTAAAAAAGGTATCCTATGCCAAAGAAGAACGATATTATAACTCTGAAAATTGAAGATCTGACTAACCTTGGCTTCGGTGTCGGCAAGTCCTGCGGTATGGTAGTATTCGTACAGGATGCCGTCCCCGAGGATACCGTCAGCGCGAGGATAATAAAGGCTACCTCAAGCTACTGTGTCGCAAGGCTAGAGAGAATAATCACTCCCTCCCCTATGCGCACCGAGGCGAGATGCTCTAACACCCGCTGTCGCTCGTGCGCGTATAAAAACGTGCCTTACGAGTATGAGCTCAACTTCAAGCGCGACGATATAAGGAACGCCTTTGTGAAGGCTGGTCTTTGCGACGTCACGGTTCCGCCCGTTAATCCCTCGCCAAGCGAGCTTGGCTACCGAAACAAGGCACAGTACCCTGTAAGGCAAACCAAGGACGGTGAGTATGTTATCGGCTTTTTCGCGCCCAAGTCGCACAACGTCACCGAGGCGTCAGACTGTCCGCTGTCGCACCCCGATTTTCACGCGGTGCTGACGACACTGCGCGAGCTCTTTTACGAATACTCTATCCCCGCGTACGATGAAAAAAGCGGTGGGGGTATTATCCGCCATATTTATATGAGGCGCTCGCACGAGAGCGGTAAAATTCTCTTAACGCTTGTAATAAACTCGGATACTCTTCCTCACGCGGATGCTCTGTGTGAGAGGATATCGCGCGCGCACCCTTACGTATCGGGCATTATGCTGAACATAAATCAGGCCGACACCAACGTAATTCTCGGGCAGAGGTGGCAGAGGCTCTTTGGGGATGATTATATCCTTGACACCCTCGGCGGTGTGAGGCTTAAGATTACCGCGCCATCCTTCTATCAGGTCAACCACGATGTGGCGGATGCTATATATGCCAGAGCGCGCGAGCTTGCCTCGCTCACGCGAGAGGACACGCTTCTCGACCTCTTTTGCGGGACAGGCTCAATAGGTCTTTCGATGGCAAGAGATGCGGGCGAGGTTATTGGCATTGAGATAATCCCCGACGCTATCAGGTGCGCTGAGGAAAACGCGCGTATTAACGGTATAGAAAACGCGCACTTCTTCGTAGGCGACGCCACCGACACACGCGGACTTCTCGCGAGTGCCGAGGCCAAGCTTGGCAGGAAAATTTCGCCAACGGTAGTAGTCCTCGACCCCCCGCGTGCAGGCTGTGACGGTGAGCTTATAAAATTCGTATCAGAAATCTCTCCCAAGCGCATAGTCTACATTTCCTGCAACCCGCAAACGCTGGCAAGAGATGTGAAGGCGTTTTTTGACTATGGATATACGACAGAGAAAGCCGAGGGGTGGGATATGTTTGCCCTGACGGGGCATGTCGAGTCCGTCGTGTGTCTCACACGACGAGACTCGAATTAGGTTTGCCTGACGGCAAAATGATGTGCCTTCGGCAACGATGTCGCTTCGCGAATGATGTTTCGCTACGCGAAAACGGAAAGGTCGGCAAACCTACATCATTTGGCGAAGCCAACATCATTTATGCAGAGCATAACATCATTTGCGGCTTGCCGCAACATCATTTTTAAGCAGGGACAAATAATGATTTCGAGTGAAACTCAAAAGTTCGTTTTACAGCAGTACGGTATAACATATCGAAGAAGAAGGAGATTGAGCTAAATATGCTCAAAGCACGGCAGACTTTATAAATAAACTTGAAATCGCTCTCAAGGAGTGCTATGAAACCGACTATTGGCTTGAAATTCTTTTCAAGGTCGGCTCAATAGACGAAAGTACATATAAAATGCTTTCTAACAAATGCGGTGCTATTCGTAGAAAACTCATCGCCTCCATCACCACCGCGAAGGATGGCGAGTAGGGGCGGGGGCGCTTTTGGGGGACTTAAATTAACAAAGACAGGGAGGACAACACTATGCTAATGGTTTTTTACGGTCTTACACTTTCGGTGGGGGACGAGACGAGGCGGTATATGATGTCGCGCGGGTTTCGCGTGATTGAAAAGGTGGTGCTTGAGGACAAGGACACGCCTGTGAAATCCTACTTTACCGAAAGAAAGCTCAGCGACAGGGAAAGGCTTGATTCCTGTGACTTCAAGTACCGCACGAATTACGGCTACGCGGGCTTTAACAAGGCGGATATTTTTGACGCCATTTACGGAAACGAGAACGCTATTTTGTGTATGACGAGCGATAACATTGAGTTTTTGCACCACATTCAAGCAGGCTACGGTGATGCCGTTCCTATCGTGGGTGTATACATAGACAAAAGCGCTCAGCTTGAGCTTATACGGGCAAAGGGGCTTTCTGATGCCGAGGCTCAGCCCCGCCTTGCTATGGGTGACACCGTAGCGGATGTTATTGTCAAAAACCGAGCGCTGTTCGACTATATTATGATTTACGGCGGTGAAAGCTCTAATTTCAACTTTGAAGCGATAAGGACACAGCTTGATGTCCTTATTGAAAAATCAAAGGAAAGGCAAAAGAGGTTTCTTGACTCTGCCTATGTAGAGGCCCCCTATCAGGGCAGTGAAAACTATGTATTTATGAGCTATTCTCACCTTGACAGAACGGTGGCGGGTGAATTCCTTGCCTTTTTGCAGTTTCACGGTGTGCGCGTATGGTATGACGCGGGCATTCCTGTCGGTGACAACTGGAAAAATGTGATTGCCGACAAGCTTGAGCATGCCTCCGCGGTAATACTTCTTTGCAGTAAAAACTCTACCTCATCCGAGGATGTAAAGACCGAGGTGGACTGTGCCATTGACTACAGAAAGAAAATCCTCAGAGTAAGGCTTGATGAGTCGGAATTTGACAGGGGCATTGAGATGTATCTCAAAAAGTTCAGCCACATAAGTCTGAATGAGATAATCTCATACGAAAACAAGGTTATGATTTTAAGTAGCCTTGAGAAAATCGGGGTAAAGACCGAGAAAAAGTGACAGGTCCCGCTTTGATATATTTAATTCACACTTTTGAAAGGATAGCACTATGAGCTTTTATCGCAAACGCAAAAATTACAGAAGAGGCTACTCAAGTCGGGGCTATTACAGCAGAAGGCGTTACGGCAGACGTGGCTCGGGCTGTAGCTCGGCACCGCTCGTTGCTTTATTGATTTTACCCTTTATCGTGATAGGCCTTGCGGTCGCGATATTCAACGGATTTATCAGCTTTATTGAAGAAAATCTTGTGCTGTGTATCGTTTTGCTATCGCTGGGATTGCTTTCGCTTTTAGCCTTTATTCTTATAAAGCTTACCGACAGAAGATATGTAAAATTCGTAGAAAACCATAGCCTTGCAATTCAACGACTGAAGAATATTAACGACAGCTATAAGTTCAACGAGCTTGTGCTACCTCAGCTTGCTTATACCTATGATAACGAGGTTTTTTATAACGAGGTTTCGCCCTTCGATTATCTGGTGTATCAGCTGGTATATATAAAAGGCGATGTTATTGCCAACGCAAAGCTTGCTGAGGCAAACAAAGAGCTTTACGAAGCATATAGTTGTGAATTAGCTTCCGTAAAGTGCTTTGATGAATATGATAAGGCAAATAAAGCAATTTTCAAGAAAAAGCTGAGCTTAACCGAAAAAAGAGTATTTAATTCGCTTATACAGGCGCCCATCAGGGATTATTCAATTTCAGTAACCTTAACTCTCACAAATATAAACGGCGCATTTAAGAGCAACAAATCGTTTGTATTCTCATATGACATAATTTCCGACGCGATGGAGCGATTGAATAACAAAAACGGCGACAGATATCTTGATAGTGAGATATGGGATTCTATCTGCCGTGTTGAGCGTAGCAAGGTAAGCAACAAAATGCGTTTTGCAATCTACAAGCGAGACGGCTACCGTTGCAGAATGTGCGGAATATCGACAGATCAGCTTGAGGTAGACCATATTTTCCCTATCGCCAAGGGCGGAAAATCAAATTTTGACAATCTGCAAACTCTATGTCACCGATGCAATCTAATGAAGTCAGACACAGTAGGCGCCGATGCCACAGCACCGAAGTCAAAGAGCGGTGCGGATGAGAGAAAATGCAAGCTCTGCGGTGCGCCTCTGGTGCTTAAGCGAGGACAATACGGAAGCTTTTACGCCTGCCCGAATTTCCCTAAATGTAAATATACCGAAAAGGAATAACGCGAGGCTGATAATCTATTAAAGCTCTATATTCGGGAGGATTTTATGTGCCTTGAAAACGATGCGTTTTATGAATATTTGCACGGAAATTGTCAGCGCGATGAGAGTATGTTTATCCGCGCATTAACCGATAAATCCTATAAAAATATTGATCATAAAATCAATGATAACGAAACGAACTCCTCGCTTTCCACATACGGTGATGCGGTGCTGAAGCTCGCTCTTTGCAAAATTCTTTATGAAAAAGGAAGTGAAAGAATCACCGACGAAAAGAAGGATTATGAAACCGACAAGACTCTTGTCGAGCATATTGCGAGGCATTACGGACTGATTGATTTTATCAAGTATGACGTGAATGATAAAAACATTCCGCACAGTTACGATTATAAAGGTGACTCACACAAATTTATAGCAACCGCCGTTGAGGCGTTGCTTGCGGTGTTTTTTATTGAGAAAAACGCGGATATCAACGAGGTGTGCAAGGTTGTGCGCGGTTGGATGGAAATTATAGACGACGCTAGCATTCCTAAAAAGAATAAAAGTGAGGAAACCGTATGAAGCTTCTTTTCAGTGCTTTATGTAAATATCTTTTGGGTGTTGTGCTTGTGGGAGTGCTTTTGTTTTTGCCTGCGGGGACGCTTGATTACCCTTATGGGTGGCTGTTTATGGGGCTTTTGTTTGTGCCTATGCTACTGCTTGGGGCGGTGCTTTTCGTCAAGGCGCCGACGCTTCTTGAGAAGCGCCTGTCGGGCGGTGAGCGCGAGAGGACACAGCGCGGTGTCGTTGCCCTCTCGGGGGCGGTCTTTCTCTCGGGCTTCACACTCTCGGCGCTTGACTTCAGATTTGGGTGGTCCGAGGTGCCCTTGCCTGCGGTGATACTCGCATCGGTGCTATTCCTTATCGGCTATTGCTTGTACGGCGAGGTCATGCGTGAGAACGCCTATCTTTCGCGCACCGTTGAGGTGCAGGCAGAGCAGAAAATAATTGACACGGGGCTATACGGCACCGTCAGGCACCCTATGTATCTTGCGACGCTTCTTATGTTTTTGCCGATGCCGATCATTCTCGGCTCGCTGTACGGGCTGATACCCTTTCTTCTCTACCCTATCATAATCGCGGTGCGTATCATAAACGAGGAAAGAGTGCTTACCGAGGGGCTTGTCGGCTACAGCGAATACAAGACAAGGGTAAAATACCGATTGATACCTTTTATTTGGTGAGGATAAGCAATGATAGACCTGATTGACGAAATAGTAAGCTTTATTCCCTCATCTGCCATGCGTGAACATTTGAGGCATAGTGACTTCAACCCCTCAATACTTCAATGCGCAACCTTAATTATGCATTATGTGAGCGAAAATGACAAAACGGCATTCCTTGCCAAGCTTCTCAAAAAGACACAAAGCAAAGCGGAAATCGAGCTTATAGGTGCCGCAATTGAGGATATTGAAGCGTTTGGATTTATTCACGATAAAACACAAGCGATATATAATAAGCACTTTGGAAAAAGAGAGTGTCCACCCTTTTTTCCGTTTCTTGAGGTCTGCAGCCTTCCTGTACTTTTTAAGTGTGGCGAGGTTCTGTCTCATAACGGCGAGGTCTTTTATATCATATCAGCGCCGTCCGAGGCTTGCTTTAGTGATTTTACAGACGAAAGCTATTTGTGCTGTGCCTTGAACAAGCGTTTTTCGGACAAGTCCGAGCTGATTTCCTATCACAGACATATCCACAAGTGTGAAGCCGACAACATCGACCCACAAGCTCTGACAGACAGTCAAATGGATGCTTTAAGCTCTATCAAAGACCTGATTGACGAAAATCCGTAATTTTAAAGAGGATATATTCTATGAACATTTTAATTTGCGTTGACCTTGAGGGAATTCACGGTGTTGTGGGTGAGAGGTATCAGACACTCACACACTCTTGCGATTACAAGACTGCGTGCGAGGGGGCGGTGTTTGAGATAAACACCGTCGCGCGCGCACTGTTTGACAAGGGTGCGGAGCATGTATACGTGTGGGACAACCACGGTGGCGGTGGCAATATTGATACGAGCCTTCTTGATAAGCGGATAACACCCGTCAGCCACAGGGGCTACCTGTACCGAGGGGATTTTGCGAAGGCTCTTTCGCTCTCGGGCGTAATATTTCTCGGCTACCACGCAAAGGAAGGCACGCCTATGGGTGTGCTTGCCCACACCTTCAGCTCGGTGGGAATACAGTATGTGAAGCTCGGCGGTACGCCTATCGGTGAGCTTTTCGTTGATACGCATATTTTTGCCGACCTCGGTGTTAAGGCCCTGCTTCACGCGGGGGATGATATATCCTGTAATGAGCTGAAGGGCATCTGCCCCGATGCCGTGTGCGTGGTGACGAAGAGGGGCAGAGGGCGCAACAACGCACATCTTCGCGAGCGTGGCGAGGTGCTGGACGAGCTTTACAGCGCTACCTGCGCGTCGCTTTCACTGCTTGATAAGCCTGTGGCGCTCGCCTTCCCCGACACACCTCAGACGCTTGAGGTGCGCTACACCCGTGCCGAGCGCGCGGAGGACATAATGCGCAAGGCGGGTGAGCTTGGTATTCCCGCGAGGTGGGGCGAGGACACGCATATTCTTCTGTTCGAGGTAACAAGCGCAAAGCAGATACCGAGCCTGCTTTAAGCCACGCATAAGGGCATTTTCCCTTAATTTCAGGAAGGAAAAGAAATGAAATCACTAAGGCATCTATACAGAATAGGCAAGGGGCCGTCGTCCTCACATACTATGGGGCCGTACTCGGCGGCAAAGCGCTTTATGAAAGGCAATCCCGAGGCGGATAGCTTTACCGTTATACTCTACGGCTCGCTTGCAAAGACGGGCGCGGGGCATATGACCGACGAGGCGCTGAGGGAGGCGTTTGACAGACTTCCCTGCGAGATAATATTTGATACAAAGACCGAGACCCCAACGCACCCGAACACGCTTGATATAATAGCGCACTCGGGCGGGCGCGAGGTAGCAAGAGAGCGCTTTTTCAGCGTTGGCGGCGGCGCGGTTATTGCAGAGGGCGAGACGCTACCCGAGACAAGCGAGGTCTACGGGATGTCGTCCTTCACACAGATTTCGGAATACTGCAGAGCAAGGGATATGAGGCTCTGGCAGTACGTCGAGGAATGTGAGGGCGAGGATATATGGGACTACCTTCGCGAGGTATGGAAGGCTATGGATGCGGCAATCTCGCGCGGCATTTCGAGCGAGGGTGTGCTTCACGGAGGGCTTGGGCTTATGCGAAAGGCGAGATACCTTTTCCGTCAGAAGCATATTGACGAGAGACAGGAAACCAAGACCAACCGTCTTATCTGCGCCTACGCCTACGCGGTGAGCGAGGAAAACGCGGCAGGCGGTGTTATCGTAACCGCACCTACCTGCGGTGCGTGCGGTGTGCTTCCCGCGGTGCTGAAGTTCCTTATTGGTAAAGAAGGGTTTACAGAAGATGACATTATACACGCGCTCGCGACGGCAAGCCTTATCGGAAATCTAATAAAAACCAATGCCTCAATAAGCGGTGCCGAGTGCGGTTGTCAGGCGGAGATAGGTACGGCGTGCGCTATGGCGGCTGCCGCGGCGGCAGACCTTTATGAGCTTGACCTTGACCAGATAGAGTATGCGGCAGAGATGTCTATTGAGCATCATCTCGGACTTACCTGCGACCCTATCGGCGGACTTGTGCAGATACCCTGCATTGAGCGAAATGCTATTGCCGCTATGCGCGCGATAAATGCGGTGAGCCTTGCCGACTTCCTTGCCGACTCGAGGAAGATAAGCTTTGATATGATAGTCGAGACTATGTACGAGACGGGCAAGGACCTTAAGGTTATTTACAGAGAGACCGCTGAGGGCGGGCTTGCGAAAAAATATACGAAATAAGAGGTGCTTTATGAAAAAACAAAGAGGCTTAAAAATCACGGCAATAGTGCTGGCAGTCATAGCAGTATTTATGCTTTTAATCAATGTTATACCGCCGAGGAAGAATGTTGAGAACAATCCCTTCGTAGTGGGTGACGGTGAGCTTCCTATGATTGCCGCGCACAGAGGCGGCGGCGAGTGCAATCCCGAGAATACCCTGCTCGCCTTCCGCGAGGCGGTTATGACCTATCATGTGGATATAATCGAGAGCGACCTGTATCTTACCAAGGACGGACACCTCGTTTACAACCACGATGCGTATATTGACGAGACCTGTAATGTAAACGGGGATATCCCGTATGAGGATATGAAGGAGCTTATCAAGGACAAGTCCAAAAGACACTATATACGCGATATGACGCTTGCCGAGCTTAAGAGCTATAACTTCGGCTTTTACTTTGAAAGGGATGGCGAGAGGATATACAGGGATGCCGAAGATCCTGCCGAGCTGGGGCTTGCCATCGCGACGGTTGACGAGCTTTTTTCGGAGTTTTATGAGAGCCACCCCGAGCTTCTCTTTATAGTTGAGATAAAGGATGAGGGTGAGCGCGGCTACGAGGCGGCAAGGCTTCTTAACGAGGTGCTTGGGGAATTCCCCGCCTACCGTGACCGAATAGTAGTCGGCACCTTCCACGACGAGATTGAGGCAGAGCTGAAAGCGAATTACCCCGACCTCTACCGAGGCGCGCCTACGGGCACGGCGGCCAAGTTTATCGTAACCCAGCTTCTTTGTGTCAATCTCTTTGACGGCGGCGACTTTGCCTGCCTGCAGATACCCACCGATTATGACGTGGACATTACTCTCAATCTTGCGAGAGGAACCTTCATAAGGCGCGCGCACAGGCGTAATATTGCGGTGCAGTACTGGACTATAAACGACGAGGCTACTATGAGAGAGCTTATAGAGCTTGGCTGTGACTGTATAATGACAGACAACCCCGAGCTTCTTGGAAGGGTGCTTGATGAATACAGAAAATAAGGCTTTCGCAAACAACTATTAGCATTACACGCTTTTTATGAAGGAATAAGAAATTATGATTATTACAGACATTACTAAAATAGGCGACCCACAGATAGTACTGTATGATGGAAAATACTATTGCTACGCTACCAATTGCGAGCATTTTTGCGAGGGCTTTGACGTGCGCGTCAGCGACGACCTTGCAGACTGGAGCGAGCCGATACACTGCTTCCACGCCATTGACTCCTGGGGCAAGAGCCACTTCTGGGCGCCCGAGGTGGTTTATCACGGCGGTAAATTTATTATGCACTACTCGGCTATGAGCCGTGAGCTTAACTCGCTTCGTATCGGCGTTGCCGTATCAGACTCACCGACAGGACCATTTCGTGACGTGTTTGACGCGCCTATGTTTGATATGGGCTATGCGGCAATAGACGGCTCAGTGCTTATATCGGATGAGGGCAATTTCCTCTATTATTCAAGAGACTGCTCCGAGAATATAGTAGACGGCATAAGAGTCAGCCAGCTTTACTGTGTAGAGCTTGACGAGTCTCTCACGAAGTGTATTGGCGAGCATACTCTCGTCAGCACACCGACCGAGAAATTTGAGCGCAAGTCCTTAAATCGCGGCGGCACGCCTACGCTCTGGAACGAGGGACCGACGGTGATTTTCGACGGAAATTACTATATTATGAACTACTCGGCAAACTGCTACGCCACAAACGATTACGCAATTTGCATCTCCTATGCAAAATCTCCGAGAGGTCCGTTCATAAAGCCCGACTGCAATCCTGTGCTTTCCTGCCGTGACGACCTCTTTGGCTCGGGACACAACGCATTCTTTAAAACGAAAAGCGGTGAGCTTATGACCGCCTTTCACATCCAGACCGACCCTATGCGTCCCTCGGGCGACAGGCGCGTGGTTATCGGCAAGGTGGATATATCCTATAAGGACGGCGTGCCTTATCAAAGCATTGACTAAAGTATGAATTTTAATATTAACGAGCTGCCCCCAGAGGTACGC
Organism: Clostridia bacterium; assembly: GCA_017935065.1. Lineage (GTDB taxonomy): Bacteria > Bacillota > Clostridia > Oscillospirales > CAG-272 > UBA1740. Next base: position 2,488 of record JAGBIF010000031.1, on the reverse strand, counting down.
GATATAGTCGGTGTCTACCCCGTAGCCGATTTTTCCTCCTCCCCCGAGGCAAGAGTCTTTCGCGTGGGCGCTGACGGTGAATTTTTTCTTAAAATAGCAGAGCAAAAGGCACTTCTTCGTGAAGCCGAGATGGACGCCTATCTTCATTCCCTCTCGCTCGGTCCCGAGGTGCTTTTCTACGGTGAATGCTCGGGGCAGGATATGCTTCTGACAAGGCGCGTTTCGGGAAAGCCTCTTACTGACAGTATGTATCTTCGCGACGGGCGGAGGCTCGCAATCTCGCTTGCCGAGAGCATGCGCGCCTTTCACAGTCTGCCGACAGAGCTCTCGCCCGTATCCGACAGAATTACCCCCTATCTTAAGGGCGCGTATGAGAGCTATGAGTCGGGGGCAAGACCGCACTCGTCGCTATCGTCCTACTCAAGGCTCAAATCCCACGAGGATGCCTACCGCATACTGAAGGCCAGCGAGGGGATGCTTCGGCGCGATGTGCTTATACACGGTGACTTCTGTCTACCGAACGTAATATATGACGGCTGGCGCCTCTCGGGTTATATCGACCTTGGGTGCGGTGGCGTCGGAGACCGACACATTGATATCTTCTGGGGGCTTTGGACACTTAACTTCAATCTCGGCACCGACCGCTATTCGGATATATTCCTTGACGCGTACGGACGGGATACGGTCGACAAAGAGAGGCTTCTTGCGGTGAGCTGTGCCGAGGCCCTGATTTAGAAAATATCAGCTATTTTGTGAGGTATAAAAAATGAAAAACGAGCTTCTTATTGATATGCACGCGCATAGTAGCGGTATCAGCGAGTGCTGTAAAATTCCGATAGACGAGGTACTGAAGCAGGCGAGGGACGCGGGGCACGACGGTATCGTGCTTACCAACCATTACAGCGAAAAGTATGCAGAAGCCACCTCGCCGGACGAGCTTGCTAAGCGCTATAACGAGGAATATTTTTTAGCAAGAAGGCTTGGGGAGGAGATGGGGCTTACCGTGCTTTACGGAATTGAGCTTACCGTCTCGCGCGACCCGAAGCTTCATATTCTGATTTACGGCGTGCCGTTTAGCTTCATCACCGATAATCCAACTATTTACACACTTGAGCAGTCCGAGCTTTACGCGCTCGTTCACGCATACGGGGGGGCTGTGGTGCAAGCGCATCCCTTCAGACGGGACGTCGACCGACTGCAGGAGCTTCGCTACCTTGACGGAATTGAGGTAAACTGCCACCCGCTTTACGAGGGCACGCATTTTGAGAGAATACTAAAAATCGCGAAGGACACCTCGCTTATCCTCACGGCGGGGGCGGACTATCACGCCGACACAAGGCGCGCGAGGTGCGGTGTCTACCTGCCCTCGGATATTACGAACGAGACACTTGCGAATTATCTTCTTACCTGCGAAAAAATCAAGCTTCATATAAACGAGGTCGATACCACCGACACATACGAATTTATATATAAGAGAGGAAAAATGTAAGCTATGCTTGACGAAAACCTTACAATCGCGCTTCTTATCGACGGTGAAAATCTTGATACGAGGTATATAGAAATCATCACAGACGAGCTTTCCGCGCTTGGACGTGTGACCTACAAGAGGCTCTACGGAACGCTGGGAAATCCCAAGGTCGACAGATGGCGCGAGATATCAAACGAGCATTCCATCACCATATCGCCTCAGTACACCTACACCAAGGGCAAGAACGCGAGTGATATTGATATGGCGATATCCGCTATGGATATTCTTTATTCAAACCACGTAAACGCCTTTTGCATTATGTCAAATGACAGCGACTTCACAGGTCTTGCAAAAAGGCTCAAGGAATCAAATGTATTCGTTATCGGTGCAGGACTGTCAAACGCCTGTCCGTCATTCAAGAACGTCTGTGACAGGTTCTTTATGCTTGACGAGCTTGACAAGCAACGCGAGCTTGAAAAAAAGCGCATAGAGAAGCTTGAAAAGGAAAAGAAAAAGCTTGAGAAAAAGGCGTCGAGCACAAAGGCGAAGAAGGTAAAAAAGACCGAGAGTACATCTTCGGCAGGTGCGGACGTGAGGTCTGTTGCCGTGCCCGATGAGGCTACCGAGGCCGAGGACGGTGCCGAGGTTGAAAGCACCCCTGCAGGCGCTACACCGAAGAGCGAGATATACGCCTTTGTAAGAAGGCTCTTCACAAGCAGCGGCAAGAGCGTGCTTGACTCGGGAGACATCACCAAGAAAATTTACCAGAGATATCCCGACTTTGACTATCGCATCTATGGCGCAAAGAAGTCCTATCAGTTCTTTGAGGGCGAGCTTTTTGAGGTTGTGAAGTGCGAAAGCTCTAATGTAAACATAAAGCTTAAGGATTGATTTAGGCACCCGTAGGGCGGTGCCTTGGTGCCGCCGTGTACGCTTCGCACTTTGTACGGAGTTGCACCCGTAGGGCGGTGCCTTGGTGCCGCCGTGTACGCTTCGCACTTTGTACGGAGTTGTACCCGT
>JAGBIF010000030.1 GCA_017935065.1 Clostridia bacterium | reverse complement strand
CTTCATCCGCAAAGCGGATTTCATTGCGAGCGTGCCTCGCCTCCCACGCCCGCAGGCATTTCAAGCTCGGCGAAGCCCGAGCATTTCAAGCACGAAGTGCATTTCAAGATTTCGCGTTTGCGAAATCATTTCAACGCGATGCCCCGCATCGACTTCCCACGCCCGACCGAATTTTCGGTATCGCCTTTTGGCGACAAAACGCGCGCTTGTTTGCGTTTTGCGAAAATTCATAGCAAGGCAAACCGAAAGCCAAGCTTTTACCATAGTCAAAGCCTTGCCTCAACATATCGCATTCGCCCCCGCGAATATAGCTCACAGGTGTGAACACAATTCACAGGGGCGAATATATCGCTTGCCCGAAAGGGCAAATATCGCGTTTGCTTTGTCTACAAAGCAAACATATCGACGCGAAGCTCTGCTTCGCCTACGCTTGCGATATTAAGCCGTAGTCTCCGTCCTTCCTCCTATACACCACGCACACCTCGCCCGTATCCTGGTCGGTGAAGGCGAAGAAGCTGTGGCCGAGAAGGTTCATCTGCAGAATTGCCTCCTCGCAGGACATCGGCTTGAAGGGGAAGGTCTTTCTTCTTATCCTGAAGCCCTCCTCCTCGTCGTATTCATCGTCGTCGCCCTCCTCTATAACGAAGGCTCCCGTTCTCATACGGCGCTCAAGGCGGGTTTTATTCTTTCTTATCTGTCTTTCAAGAGCCTCCACAGCTCTGTCAAGTGCGGTTATGAAGGTCTCGCTCTCCTCCTCGGCGCGGAATACCGTCTGTCCGTAGTTTACGGTAATCTCGATTATCTTCGCACCCTTGCGGGTACGGCAGGTAACGAGTGCCTCGGTGTCCTCACCGAAGAATTTGTCGAATTTGCCGAGCTTCTTCTCAATAAGCACCGCGAGCGACTCTCTTACGGTCATCTGCTTTCCAAAAATAGCTATCTTCATAAAAATCTGCGCTGTACGCCTCAGCATCCTCTCTCGAAACTCACAAGGAGGGAGGCAAGGTAGTATGCCCTTGGGGAGTGGCGTCGCTCCCCTCGCCTGCCTTGTAATTTTATTATACCATAAAATTTGTGTAAATTAAATAGTTTTTTAGAAAAAATCTTAATTTTTTAAGCACAGTTTCACATACAGGTAGGCCGTGCTTGCCTTCGGAGGCGAAATATCGCCCGTTTTAGCGAAATCCGCGAATTTTTTCAAAAAATTTTTTAATAATCTTTAATATTCTGTATAAATATTCACATTTATACTTTATAATAATCTTGGAAACAAATTTTACATAAGGAAATAAGGAAAATGCTGAATTTAAAAGCAATAACAAAGGACTACGTCACCTCCTCCGAGGTGGTACACGCGCTCCGTGGCGTATCGGTCTGCTTCAGACAGAACGAGTTCGTCTCCATCCTCGGTCCCTCGGGTTGCGGAAAAACCACGTTGCTTAATATCGTAGGCGGTCTTGACCACTACACCGACGGCGACCTCGTTATCGGCGGAAGAAGCACGAAATCCTTCACCGACAAGGACTGGGACGTTTACAGAAACCACAGAGTAGGCTTTATCTTCCAGAGCTACAACCTCATCCCTCACCAGACGGTGCTGGGGAATGTTGAGCTTGCCCTTACCATAGCGGGCATCAGCAAGGAGGAGCGCACCAGACGCGCAAAGCAGGCGCTTGACCGTGTCGGTCTTTCGGGGCAGTATCACAAGCGCCCCAACCAGCTCTCGGGCGGTCAGTGCCAGAGAGTCGCGATAGCGAGAGCGCTGGTAAACGATCCCGAAATACTTCTCGCGGATGAGCCTACGGGCGCGCTCGATACCGTAACGAGTGTGCAGATAATGGAGCTCATCAAGGAAATCTCGGGCGAAAGGCTCGTAATAATGGTTACTCACAACCCCGAGCTTGCGGATAAGTATTCCTCGAGAATAATCAAGCTCGTCGACGGTGAGGTCACCGAGGACAGCAACCCCTTCACCGAACAGGAGGAACTTGACGAGTGTCGGAGAATTGACGAGGCGAAGGCAGCGGCCGAGGCCGCCGAGCGCGAGGCTCTCGTCAGGGAGGCTGAGGCTACGGGCAAGCGCGTAAAGCTCAAAAAGAAAAAGGCAGAGCGTGCAAAGATGTCCTTCATCACCGCGTTTATGCTCTCCTTGAAGAACCTCTTTACCAAGAAGGGGCGCACGACGCTTACCGCCTTTGCGGGCTCGATAGGTATTATCGGTATCGCCCTGATACTCGCGGTATCGCAGGGTATGACTGCATATATCGACCACGTTCAGGAGACCACCCTCTCGGCATATCCTCTCACGCTTGAAAGCACCGCGGTGGATGCAAGCGAGCTTATCAAGAGCATACTCGGTGACGGCAGAGACGATAACACCCACGAAAACGACGCGGTATATAAGGACCCGCTGATTGCCGAGCTTGTCACCGCGCTCAGCAAGATTGAGACCAACGAAAACGACCTTGCCGCGCTCAAGACTCACATAGAGGCCGAGCTTAAGAACGAGGAAAGCGACCTCTACTCGGCGCTCTCGGGCATACAGTATTCCTACAATATCAATATTCCTATTTACACGCTCAATAAGGACGGAAATATCATCAAGTCGGACGTCTCCGAGCTTATGCGTGATATGCTTGCCGAGTTTATGATAGGGCTTGCCACCAAGGGCGAGGGCAGCAGCGCCTCGAGCGGAACTCTCGGCCAGGGAACAGGCGGTGCTGGCGGCGGTATGATGGGCACTATGATGGGCGTTCAGATGTGGGAGGAAATTCTCCCAGGGCTTCCCGATGCCGACGGCAACCGCGCGCTTGTCAATCCGCTTCTTAAGGACCAGTACCAGGTAGTTACGGGTAAGTGGCCCGAGGCTAAGGACGAGGTAGTGCTCGTGCTTAACGAAAAGAACGAGCTTGACGACCTCACGCTCTACGCGCTGGGACTTCTCAGCGAGGCGGACATCGACGCGATAATCGACTCGGCGGTAAACAAGACCGAGATGCCCGAGACCACCTCAAGGTGGGAATACAGCGAGATTATGGCGCTCACCTTCAAGACGATATTCCCCTATCAGTTCTATCAGCCGACCAACGCGGAAAAGACGGTATTCGCCGAGGTAAACAACGAGATGATGCTTCAGGCGCTTTACCAGAACGCGATGGGACTTAAGGTCGTCGGTATCATCAAGCCCGACGAGAATGCCGAGACCACTATGCTCACAGGCTCTATCGCCTACACCTACGCGCTCACCGAGCATATTATCACCGAGGCGCTGGATTCCGAGGTAGTCAAGGCACAGATGGCAAATCCCGACTTTGACGTGCTTACGGGGCTTCCCTTCAAGAGCACCTCGGGCAAGCTCACCGACGCCGAGAAAAAGACCGAGTTCTTAAAGTACGTCGAGAGCCTTTCGGTAAAGGAAAAGGCAGAGGTCTATGTAAAAATTCAGTCGCTTAAGGCGGTTGAGGCAAACCTTGCCTCAGGCGTTGATACGGTATTCGCAACCCAGCTTTCGGACACCGACAAGATCAAGGCGGCAATTTCCGCATCCCTCGGTGCGTCCGCGGGTGTCAACACCGACAGCCTTACGCAGTACCTCGAGGGGCTTACCTACGAGGAGCTTAAGGAAATGATACGCCCCAGCATCGAGGAAATGGTAACCAAGAGCATTGAGGCAAAGACGGCCGAGGCCCTCAATGATGACGTTATGCCCGTACCTATGAAAGTTATGGCTCTCAATTCAGAGCTTAACAACCCCGAGGTCACCACCGACGCGAAATTCGCTAACTACTACGATAAGATAACCGAGTTCTCAACCTCTACCTATGACGAGACACTTGAGAAAATAGGCTGTGTCGACCTCGCCTCGCCCAACAAGATAAACCTCTTTGCCTCTACCTTTGAGAACAAGGACGTAATAGTTGCCGAGATTGACGAGTACAACAACTCGGTGCCCAAGGAAAAACAGATATCCTACACCGACTTTCTCGGTATTATGATGTCCTCTATCACGACGATTATCAACGCTATCACCTATGTGCTTATTGCCTTCGTCGCAATATCGCTCGTTGTTTCCTCGATAATGATTGGAGTTATCACGCTTATATCGGTACAGGAGAGAACGAAGGAAATCGGCGTGCTTCGCGCAATCGGTGCGTCGAAGAAGGACGTATCCTCTATGTTCAACGCCGAAACCATTATTATCGGACTTTGTGCGGGACTTCTCGGTGTCACGGTCACATACCTGCTCACGATCCCGATCAATATCATACTCTATGCCCTTACGGGAATTGCTAACCTGAGAGCTATTCTGCCCATAGGCGCCGCCGCAATACTGGTGCTTATCAGCGTAGGCCTCACCCTCATCTCAGGCCTCATCCCCTCGAGAAGCGCGGCCAAAAAGGACCCCGTAGTGGCACTCAGAACGGAGTAAAAGAGAGTTATATTCGCCGATGGCGAGTTGTATTGCCTCGCAGTTTAACTTATAACTGAAGCCACAGGCTTCAATACCACTTTTAAACCGACAAAATCAAATCAAAAGAACCCCGACAGAGTGATATAACTCCGTCGGGGTTTAATTATATTTCAGATTAATATTAAAATTCTTGCTGATATACGGAAGATGCCCCGTATGCCTTCCCTTGTGAGGGAAGGTGGCAGGCGCAGCCTGACGGATGAGTAGTAAAAGCTCTGTTGGATACGCACTATCCCTATTCCCATCACAAGGGAAGGCTTCTCACGCCCGCAGGCATTTCATTTTTATCAACCCGACGAAGTCGGACTTCAGTAGCAAAGCTTTGCTTTGCCTCTTCATCCACGAAGTGGACTTCATCCGCTAAGCGGATTTCATTGCGATGCCCCGCATCGCCTCCCCCGCCCGCAGGCATATCACCGCCAAAGCCCGACCGAATTTTCGGTATCGCCTTTTGGCGACAAAACGCGCGCTGAATTGCGTTTTGCGAAAATTCATAGCAAGGCAAACCAAAAGTCCGACATTTGCCATAGTTAGAGCCTTGCCTCAACTCTTCTCGTTGACACCAACGCGTGTCAACATATCGCATTCGCCCCCGCGAATATAGCTCACAGGTGTGAACACAAGCCACAGGGGCGAATATATCGATTGCCCAAAAGGGCAAATATCGAATTTGCTTTGCCTACAAAGCAAATATATCGACGCGAAGCTCTGCTTCGCCTCTCCTCTACTTCTTCTCTATCCTATATCCCAGCTTGATAATAAGCTTCAGGGTTTGCATAGCGGTGTTTCGGTCGAACTCCTTTTCGGACTCGGGAAGTGCCTCGTAATCCACAAGGCAGGGGTGAAGGCGCTTTTCGTCGTCGCGCTTCTCACCGAAGCTCCAGCCCTGCTCAAGCCTTGTACGGCTCCAGACCTCGTGGGTGTTCTTCGCAAGCTGCTCGGTAAGCTCGGCTATCGACTCGGGAAGCACAACGTCCTCGGTATCAACGGGCTTCGGAACGTATGCCGACTTGCTCTGTCCAGCCTCGCCTCTTCGCTTAAGCTCCTCCATTCTTTTGCGCAGCACCTCAACCCTAGAGCGAATATCCTTTACCGCCTCGCTTGATACGGGCGGCGGGGTAGGAATACGCTCCGCACTGCTCGGCGGGGTAAACGTCTCTGCCCCCCCGTCGGATGCGGGCGCAAAGCCCGCCCTTTCCTCGGCCTCCTCAACGCTCTCGAGCTTGGGCAGATAAACTATCTCGTCACCCTCGTATTTTGCCTCCTCCCACTTCTTGCTGAAGGGATATACGCACCGACAGGTGTTAATTCGCCTGTGCATTTCCTTGATATCAAAAATACGCGCGCGGGCAAATCTCACATCGGGCTCCTCGGGTGCGGTATAGCCCGCAAACGCGCCGTAGGCATCCACGTCCGCAATCTCGGTGATAATGGGATACTGCCTTGCGTGCATTATAAGCGCCTCGCCCTTTTCCTTTGAGAGCCTCTGAAGCTCGGACTCGGAAATGAGCTTTCTTTTACCCTCACCCTTTGAATGGGTGATGCCGCACAGCGAGCTTATCTCCTGAAGAAGCGAAAGCTCCTTTGAGGTGAGGAAAACCCAGTTGTCGCAGTTGCCCTTGATGGTGTCGGCATCCTCGCCGTACTTGCCCCTGAGCTGGTGATAGCTCTGCACGATAAGATAAAATCTCATATTACGGCTTCTCGCCGCGGAAATCATAGAGGGCATATCGGGAATTCTCGGTATGTTGCAGAACTCGTCAAGCACCAGGTTTACTCTGACGGGAAGTCTCTTGTCAGGGCTTTTTTGCGCCTCGGCGATAAGCGTCTCGTAAACCTGCTTTATAAAGGTGGTGACGAGGAAATGATAGGTTGTCTTTTCGTCGGGCACTATGATATAAACTGCCGTCTTTTGCTTACCTATGGTTGTCATATCAATGGTATTTCCCGCGAGCTTTGCCGAGAGATTTTTCTGCGCGACGAAAATTCTCACCATACTGAATAGCGTGGAATAGATACAGCGCAGGGTGTTCTCGGGGCAGGCAAGCACGCCCTTGAGGTTTATCGCGCAAAGAGCGTCGTCGCTCATATGTTCAACGAGGTCCCCGAGTATCTCCTCGTAGTCTCTGCCGCAAAGGCTTGCAAGCGAGGCGGGATGCGCCTCCTCGGGTCTTGCGCACTCCATAATAAGCAGAAGTGCTCCGAGCGCGTAGGAGCTTGCCGCCTCGCCCCAATAGGCATCCTTGGTATTCTTAAGTATCGGCTCGGCTACCGTATTCACGAAATCGTTGAGCATTGCGGTTGCCTCGTCAACCTTGCCCTCATGGTAGAGCTTATAGGGCAGGTGAAGGGGGTTCCACATATCGCCCTTGGCCAGGTCTCTGAAATTTATCGTGACTATATTATAGCCCTTACTTTTCACATAGCCCGCGGTCTTCATATAAAGCTCGCCCTTGGGGTCGGTCGCGATAAAGGACTCGCCCGCCGCCGCGAAGAAATTCAGAAGCGGCATACCGAACAGCCTCGTCTTTTTCGAGCCCGTTGAGCCAAAAATAAGCGTATGCGTGTCCTTGTCGTCAACGTAGCCCACCCTTCCGTTTGAAAGTAGAGGCAGGCCCGCGGCGGAGCCCTCCTTGCCAAATTCAACGTAGGTGCCCGACGCCTCTATTTCCTCACGCGTCGCCCATCTGGTCTCCTGATTATGATTTAGGTATTTACTGTATATATATCCGTTATCCTTCACTTTACGTACTCACTTTCCGCCGTTTGGCATTACTCATTCGGGGCTTAAAACCCTATTTGCGGCTTCGTCAGCCTGTGGCAAAGCACTCTGACGTACTCTCCGTCGCTTGCAAAGCGCCCTACCGCCTTGGCATCAAGCACGCCCTTTACGTCACCGCTCTCCGAATAGACGCTGTACGCAATATCGTAGCTCAGCATCTTTACCGTCTTGAAGCCGTCGAAGAGCCTCATTCCCTTAATTGTATCTATCGTTTCGGAAAGCAGCTCCCTCGCGCCGCCGTCGATAGAGAGACCGAAAAGCGCAAGCCTTTCCTCAAGATACTGAAGAAGCGTCCTTGATGTGGGGGGCGCGATAGACACCTGCTCTATACGCAAAAAGGCTGACACAAGCGAGCGCAAATGCGAGATTTCCTCCTCATCGCCGCTACCGTCGACCGAGAAAACTATAAGCCATCCGTCGCTGTTATCGGCAAGGTACTCGAGGAAGCTCTTGAAATATTTTTCCTCAGCGTGGCCGAGCCACTCGTCTATATGTATGAATATTATTCCGCGGTACTCGCTTCTGAAGCCCGCCGCCGACCTTACCTCATCCATAAAGCGAACTATCTCGTCAAATTTATCGTGAGGCGGGCAGTAGCTGAGATAATACTCAAAATATCTGACGTCCCCGTAGAAGTCAAGAAGATTTTCCTTCTCAAGAAGAAAGTCCGACAGGAATTTAAGCATAAGCGTGCGCCCCGTGCCCGACCTGCTCACAAGAAATATATCGGGTAAAATCACGGGCGCCCCCTTGGGAAGCGATTTTATATTTCCCGAAAGATTATCCCATTTTTCAAGCAGAGCAAGAAAATCCGCATATCCGTCCTTTGCCCTTACCATATCAAGTGTACTCATAAGCCCTACCTCCGTAGCCTGATTTGTCTTTATCTTTTATATTTTAACATTTATTTTTCTCTTTGTAAAGAAGGTATGCAAATAAATACGCAAGCCTTCAGGGTGCTCTGCAACCCTTCTCGTTGGCACCGAGGTGTCAACATATCGAATTGCGAAGCAATATATCGAGTGCGAAGCACATATCGAATTTGCTTTGTCCACAAAGCAAATATATCGCGCCTCGCTATGCGAGGCATATCTAACCCGACGAAGTCGGACTTCAGCAGCAAAGCTTTGCTTTGCCTCTTCATCCGCAAAGCGGATTTCATTGCGAGCTTGCCTCGCCTCCGCCCTATGGTACACCGCCCAAGCCCGACCGAATTTTCGGTATCGCCATAGCGACAAAACGCGCGCTGAATTGCGTTTTGCGAAAATTCATAGCAAGGCAAACCGAAAGTACGACTTTTGCGATAGTGAGAGCCTTGCGTCTACTCATCCGTCAGGCTTCGCCTGCCACCTTCCCTCGCAAGGGAAGGCTTATCAGCGTCGCTTGACTTTCGCTCTCGCTTGTGCTAAAATATAGGAACGAAAAAACGGAGGTGAGGCAAATGAATGAAAAGGAGCTTCGCGAAATAAGGAGGCGCTTTCGCCCCGAGCGAAACAATATAACGAAAATCAAGGGCTGTCTTGTAAACGGCGAGGGAGCAATCGTAAGCAAAATAACCCAATCTATGATAACGGGCGAGTCAAGCGTTGCCGAGAGGCTTCTCGGTGTGATGAAGAAGGCTATCGGCGGTAAGCTCGGCACTAATCTTACCGAGGTTGAATACTCAACCAAGCAGGTAGGTGAGAGCGAGGCGCACGGGCTTCTTATGAGGCTTCGCGAGAGCGCGCTTGAGGACAATGATGCGCTTGACGCCTTTTATGACAGAGTGCGGGGGTCGCTTAAGCTTGAGGGTGGATACGCAATTCTTCTGGCAAGTGATATATACGACGTGCCAGGCTACTCCAAGGACGGTGCGGTGAGCGAGTCGTGCGAGACCTTCTCATATATCGTATGCGCAATCTGCCCGACCAAAGAGCTTCCCGAGGCGATAACCTTCCGAGGGAGCGACAGCAGTTTTCACATTCTTAACGTGTCGGGGGCGCTCGCGTCCTGTGAGGTGGGCTTTATGTTCCCCGCCTTTGACGACAGAAAAACGAATATCTACGGCGCGCTTCTTTACAGAAGAAGCCTCACCGAGTCCTACCCCGAGCTTTGCGAGGCGGTGCTTGATTGCGAGGGCGGGCTTTCCCCGACAGCTCAAAGGCAGACCTTCTCGGACTGCCTGGCAGGCTCTCTTGGTGACGAGCTTACCCTTGAGGTAGTAAGCTCGCTATATAAGCAGGTAGAGGAGCTTGAGGAAAGGGCAAAGGAAGAAAAAAGCCCCGAGATACTTACCGTCAGCCGAGACACCGTCAAGACGATGCTCGAGTGCGCGGGTGTCAGCGAGGATAAGCTCGAGGCCCTGTCAGACGAGCTTGCCGAGAGCTTCGGCGCGAATACGCTTCTCACCCCGAAGAACATAGTTAAGACAAACCGCTTTGAGATATCCGCCCCCGAGGTGAGCATCAAAATCTCCCCCGAGCACAGAGACCTCGTGACCACCCAGACGATAGACAACGTGAAATACCTTATGATAAGAGTAGACGGGGGCGTTGAGGTCAACGGAATTAATATTAAGTTTGATTAAAGCGAGGCGCTTCGGAAATCCGAAGCGCCTTAATTTATCAATAATGAATGGCTATGCCTGAGTTTTACAGTAGGTGTGAATTCTTCATTTTCCTTATTCAGCCATCTAGCGCAAAGCGTAGTATGTCTATGTTATCCTCGTTGTATTCTATTTCCTCCGAGAGCTTTCTTGCGCACTCAAATACGCCGTATTTGTCTACTATTGTTGGCATATTGAGTATAGATGAGAGCATTTTCTCAAGTCCCAGAGCTAGGCGAAGGCGGGATAGCATATCCTCTTTATCTCTCGCGGGTGAGACGTAGCGGAAGATAAAATAAGCAAGGGCGCGCTCGCCGTACTCATCATATAGTGCACCCGCACCGCGACGAAGCGCGAGAGTGAGCAGGCTCTCATACTCACCGTCAAGGTACTCAAGGGCGGGCAGGACCGAGAGAATTTTATCCCTTATCCTATCCTCATCTATCCCCGCTATTTTGCGAAGCTCATCAAGCCTCTCGTCAAGCTCTTTTCGCCTGTCCCCGAGCAGGCAGTAAAGCCTCTCTCTTTCGCGCGAGGCACTGAAGCCCTCTGCCGAGGCGCAATCCGCCAAGGTGTTATCCCTGCGCTCAGCCGTCCTTTGTGAAGCGTAGCCCGCATCGGTGTCGGTGTCTCCCTCGCCCGAGGCTATCGGCACAAGCTCTCCCCACCCGTCACTCGTGAGAATAAGCTCTGCCGCCGCCTCACAGCAAAGACCTATGCCGACCTCCGCTTCCTCGTCACATTCGTGGTAAAACCTCGGATGCTCTCTGCATATATCCGAAAGGTACTCCTCACCGAGTGCCTTTATTATTTCGCAAAGTCCGTCAGAGGCAAGTTGCGGACATCTGCCGCCGTCACCCATTCTGAAGCAGGCTTCCCCCGCTGTGCCAAGGCAAATGCTCTCGCAAAGTCTACTGCCGCGCTCCTTATCGCACTGCTTATATTTTTCAAGCGTCGCGCTGTCAATATCTATCTCCCAGCCGATACAGCAGCTATGCTGACATCTCGACGCTATGCACTTAAAATCCCTTATGTAAAGCGGTCCTCTCATATCGTTACCTCACCGTTATTTACTTAAATTATACACGGCGGGGATGATAAGGTCAATATTTTTCCTGACATTTCGTCTCTTTTCCCGTCTTTGGTATTGCAAAATATTTTAAGCTGTGCTAAAATTAACTTATACTATTACAAAAGCGAGGTAACCCCGTATGGAAGGTAAGGTAGTTATAAAAAAGGTTGGCGGAACCCAGGTAAAATCAATCGAAAGGAAGCTAGGTCCGCTTACGCTCAGCTTCAGCGAGTTCGGTACATTTACCGTAATCGGCTGTGACAAGGACGTTACGCACGTTGAGGTGCCAAGTCTCGTTGATGACAAATACTGCGTCGGTATTCAGGACTACGCCTTTGAGAACTGCACCGCCCTTAAGTCAATAGAGCTTCCTCAGTTTGATTTTAACGAGTGGCTCAAATGCGCAAACCGTAAATTCGGTATTCTCGGCAATGGCGCGTTCAAGAACTGCATCTCGCTTGAGGAAATTACGCTTCCCAGCGGCGTCCAATATCTCGACCCCGAGAGCTTTGCGGGCTGTATCTCGCTTAAGAAGATCCTGCGCGGAAAGGGAGCGTTCAGCCTTCCTCTTACAATTAAGAAAGGCGCGCTTGACGGATGCCTTTACCTTGAGGAGCTTCCCGAGGATATCGACTACACCGACGATTCGCTTCGCACCTGCCTCTCGCTTAAGCGAAGGTGCACCGAGGAAGATAGCTTCTATATTTTCCCCGAGCCTATCACCGACACTATTCCCGCCGATGCCACCGAGATCGCCTCGCCTGGATTTTACGCAACGCACCGTGTCACCGAGGTTATCTTTGAGGACACCGAGGGCTGGTACGTAAAATTCAACCCCGAGCTTGCGCCGTATGACGAGTTTGCCCTCGACGTGTCCTGTCCCGAGAGAAACGCGCGTGTTTTGAGAAACGCGATTTTCGGTCGAGACTTCGTAAAAATTTATAAAAAGTAATACTGAAAAAGCAAAGGGGAAACGTGATATGAAAACCGTAAAGCTTGATATGCTCACCTTTGAAATATACGACGACGATACTGAAAAAGCAACGAGGAAGTGTGATATGAAAACCGTAAAGCTTGATATGCTCACCTTTGAAATATACGACGACGGCACCGCCTCGGTTACCGCCTGCGACAAGTCCGCCACCTCTGTGGTAATACCCGCGAAGGTAGAGGGCGCGTATGTAAAGGCGGTCTCGGACAATGCGTTTGAGAACTGCAAAAGCCTCGTCAGCGTGGAATTTCCGCCCTATGACGAGGAAATGTGGATCAATGACGAGAGCTTTGAGGAAATAGGCGGGAACGCATTTTACGGCTGTACCGCCCTTCGCGAGCTATTCATTCCCTGCACCGTAGCGACTATCGGTCACGGGGCATTTTACAGATGCACCGCGCTTGAGAAGGTAACGCTTGAGGACGGTCTGCGTACTCCCTACCTTGCGCCCTACGTCTTTATGGATTGCGAGGCCTTAAAGGAAATCACACCGATAAAAAATCTAAATGACGGCACCTTCTCGGGCTGTGCCTCGCTTAAGCATATGCCTATTGCCGAGGGCTGTGACGAAATTCCCGAGGATTGCTTTGAGCATTGCGACTCGCTCACCGAGATTACAATACCAAAGAGTGTAAAGAGCATCGGACCCCTCGCATTCCGAGGCTGTGCGAGTCTCTCGCGTGTCACCTTTGAGGACCCCGAGGGCTGGCGCGCGGGAAGTGTCTACTTCCCCGACAGAGAGCCAAGGTACGTTGACTTCAGCGACCCGATAAGAAACGCGAAGCTCCTTCGCGAAATGGACTTCGACGACGGCGTCAGAGGTCTTAGGAAGGAATAAGGCGAAGCTCTGCTTCGCGTCGATATATTTGCTTTGTAGGCAAAGCTTTGCTTCGCGTCGATATATTTGCTTTGTAGGCAAAGCAAATTCGATATGTTTGCAAAAGCAAACGCGATATATTCGCGCCTTTGAGCTATGTTCACTATTGCGGACTGTGTCTCAAGGCGCGAATTCGATATGTTGACACGAAGTGTCAACGAGAAAGGTTGATTAAGACGTCGCACCACCCTTCAATTATTCATTATTCATCATTCATCATTCATTGCGATGCCCCGCATCGCCTCCCTTCTTTCATCAAAATTTCAAGCACTCTCGCCTCGCGCTCACGCATTACGGCGCTTGGCGCGGTTGCCTCTCGGTTGGTTGCGATGGCTTCCTCGGCGCTGACGTATTTGAGGGTAAAGCGCTCTGTGCTTTCGTACTCGTCAAGTCGCTGTGCGCCCTGTCCGTCACACTCACAGAGGTAGTAGAAATTTTCCTGAACGAAGGGGCGCGCATCGTCGACCTCGCACCTCTGTATGCGGTAAACTCTGCCAAACTCACGAATACTCTCCCTCACGGCAATTAGCCCCGTTTCCTCTCTTACCTCGCGGATAAGAGCATCCTCGTGCGTTTCATTCGCTTCAATACCGCCACCTGGGAATTTATAGTAGTTGTAAAGCCCGCTATGAACCATAGCAACTCTGCCATCCTTGATTATGATGGCCCTTACCGAGGGGCGTATCTTTGGCGCAAGCGATATGTCATAGTCCTTTGTGTCAATTTCAAATAATGTTCTCACGCTTCACCTCAAAACAAAAGCATTAATAAAAAATATGAGCATATAATACGAAAAAGATATTGTTATGTATATTATTCTTTACATATTTAGCCTGTTTATCTTCGGATAACTATCGGTGTCGGTGATACACCCGCAAAAATTTCTCTTGCGTTCTTTACAAAATCTGACGGAGTGAGGCACCTTGGCCTTGCTATTGTGCTCGGGGCATCGTAGCCAAGCTCATAGAGCCACGCTCCCGAGTAGCCCGCACCGATGAGTGCCGAGTAAAGCTCTGCCCACCTTACATCGCCCTCACCTGGCAGCCAATGCTTCTCATCAACGAAATCATAGTCGGATATATGCGTAGTGATGATTTTGTCCCCTACCCTTTTGATAAAATCAAGATTGCTTTCGCCTAGAAGATGGTTGGTATCAAAGCAGACGCGAAGCCTGTCGTCCGCCGAGAGAAGCGTGAGGATCTCCCTGCTGTTTCTGCCAAGACAGCTTCTCGGCAGGTCCTCAACCGCAACCGTCGCGCCCACTCCTGAGGCTACGGATGCAAGGTAAGCGAGCGCCTCACAGGCATACTTCATCCGCTCGTCGCGCTCGGCATCACCGACAGGCTCACCGCTTGGGTGAATTACAAGCTTATCAATTCCGACGTCGCCCGCCCGTAGGGCAAGCTCAGAGAGGTATTTTTTTGTGTAGTCCGTAAGCTCGCGCCTTGATATATCAAGTCTGTCAAAGGGCATAAACGGCAGATGGTAGGACCAAAGCGTAATGCCGTATCTGTCGGCAAGCGCGCGTATATTCTTCATATCAAGCGTGGGATATAGCTCGGGTGCCGTGGCAATTTCCATACATTCTATCCCCGCCTCGCGATAAGAGGCAAAGAGCGCCTCGTCAATTACCTTACCGCAGGTCGAAAGTCCGATTTTAAGCATAGCTTACACCTCGCAAAAGGCACCGCGAATTCTGTGCGGTGCAAAATTATTTGCAGTTTAATAATAAACATCACTAAATGAATTGTAGCACATATACTCTCAAAAATCAAGAAAGGAAAGATAAAAATGAAAAAGCTCTTATCCTTCGGTGAGATAATATTTGACATCTGTGACGGTGAGGCAACGCTCGGTGGCGCGCCTCTCAACCTTGCCCTTCATACGGCAAAATTCGGTCTGCCCTCATACATCCTCTCGGCGGTAGGCAATGACAGGCTCGGTGACACAGCAATAGAGCAGATCTCCGCCCTCGGTGTCGGGTGCGAGCTTATTGAGAGGAATTCCTATCCGACAGGCTTTTGCACCGTAAGGCTTGATAAAGAGGGGGTGCCGAGCTATGAAATAGCCGAGGGGGTTGCGTACGGCAAAATCGAGCCGCGCCCCGAGAGCTTTCAAAAAATAGATGAAATTTCCCCAGACATTCTTTACTTCGGCACGCTTATACAAAAGGACGAGGTATCGAGAAATACGCTTGATTTGCTAATAAATAATTACAAATTCGAACAAATCGTCTGTGACATTAACTTAAGAAAGAATTGCTATACCAAAGAGACGGTCGAGCGTTGTCTCTCGCTTGCCTCTATACTTAAGCTTAGTGACGGCGAGGTGCTGGAGCTTATATCGCTCGGCATTATCCCGCCCGAAGCCTCTGCCTGTGAGGCACTGCTTTCCCATCTCTTTGAAAGCTACCCGAGCATAAGGCTTATAATCCTCACAAAGGGCGAGGACGGTAGCGTTATCGCTAGGAATGACGGTAAAAGATATACCTTTCCTGCCGTACGGCGCGAGGTGGTCTCTACCGTCGGTGCAGGCGATGCCTACCTCGGTGCCTTCCTCGCCGTCTACCTCTCGGGCGCGCCGATTGACAGGGCGGGTGCCGTCGCAAGCGAGGTCGCGGGCTTCACCGTATCAAGAAAAGAGGCGGTGCCTCACTACACGGTAAGCGGTGGTGAGCCCTGCTTTCCCTCCTAATATTTATTACATTTCTAATATTTATTATATTTCCACAAAAAACCGAAATGATTTTCTACGCCCGCGCACTTGAATTCGGTGACGGATGCGTGGTAAAATATTTACACCTATGCGTTTAAATAAAATATTTTAAATTTTTGAGATAATATTTAACCGTAAGCACCTAAATTTATTAAAGAAAGGCCAAAAGATGCTAAAGAAGCTAAAAACTCTGATTACCCTAACCGTGATACTCACCCTCGCCGTCTCGGTATGCGCGATAACGGCTGTGGCCGCCGCAGCGCCGAAGGAGGCAACCCTGACGGTAAGCACCTCGGGCGGTACGCCTCAGGTCACCGAGGGAAGCTTTTCCGAGCTTATCACCTATATGAGAAGCGTTGCGCTTCCGACCAAGGCAACCACCTACACGCTGGTGCTTAACACCGACGTCACCTGGTCGGGCTCGTGGATCCACGCGCTGAATTCCTACGCGACCTTCAATATCGACCTCAACGGTCACAATCTTACCTGCTCGAAAAACGGTGTGCTTTTCACTCCCAAGGGCGGTATGAAGATAAACATTGACGGTGCCGACGAGCAGGGCAAAATAGGCACTCTCACCCACACGGGCACGGGCGGATTTCTCTATTTGAGAAGCTCAAGCGATGCCGCGGAAAGCAACGCCAACACGGTTGCGACTGTGAAGAACCTCAATATCGTCTATACCAACCTGTCGGCGGGCTACTCCGACACCAGCACCTATCCCAATCAGCCTATGATGCACATTCCCCAGGGCACGCTCAATATGGAAAAGGTCAAGATGACCTACACGGGTAAGGACGCTACCTTCTCCTCCACCTCCTACGCCGCGACCGAGCTGGGTGCTACGGGCATCAGCGCGATGTCAACCGAATTTCTCCGTATCAACGGCGGTAAGGCGACCGTAAGAGACTGTGAGCTTATTGACAAAAACAGCAAGAGCATAAAAACTATCGGCATATCCGCCTCGTCGGGCGCGACGGTTAACGCATACAGTACGAAAATCAGCGCCTACAACGGTATCGTTTCAAAGAACACCGCGACGGTGAATGCCGACGGCTGTGATATTTCCGCGAGGGATGCGCTCTATACTGCCTATCACTCGGGCGCTAAAATCAATGTAAAGGACACCGCCTCAAGGCCTGCTATTCATTCAAAATTCGTATCGGGTGCAGGCACCGTCACGCTCAAGCGCGGCGAGGGCAAAAATACCGTCTATTCTACCTCCTTCCCCATCGGTGACTTCACTGTAGAGAGCGGAAGCTCGCTGTGTACCGTAAAATACGGCGAATACGCCGTGCTTGACCCCGCCACTCACTCGACTGTGAGGATGCCCTCCAGGTTTGCCGACTACTGCGTATTCCAGAGAGGCGAGCCGATAAAAATCTCGGGCTACTGTGAGAAAAACGGCGCTACGATCACGGTTGAGCTTGCGGGCAGATTTAAGACCGCTACCGTCTCGGGCGGCAAGTGGTCGGTCACCTTTGACGCAATGGATGCGGCGCGCGACCTTACGCTTAAGGTGACGCAAAGCGGTGCTGACGGCTCCTCGCCTCTCGTATTCTCGCATATTGATATCGGCGAGGTTTGGCTCATCTCGGGACAGAGCAACGCCGCCTACGTCGCAAACCGTATGGAGGATTTTGAGGAGCATGCGGCTCTTGCCGATGCATACGGAAACATTCGCGCTATGGTAAGCCCCAACATCTCTCTGCCCACTGCCGACCCGTACGGTCAGGCTCTGTGGTGCGAGGTAAACTCAACCACCCTTGCGAAGAATTCCTCGGTCAAGGGCGATATCTCGGCGATAGGTCTCGTTATGGCAACCAGACTTGCCGAGGCTCTCGGCGGTGATGTTACGGTCGCGATAGTCGACGCCACCTACCCAGGAACCAAGATAAAGACCTGGATCATGCCCGAAAAATACGTAGCCGAGTTTGGCGCGGCTGACGTTGACGGCAACAAGGACTATACTAAATATAACGAATACAAATCCTTCTATCAGACAAACGGCAGACTTCCCGAGACCTCGTCCGAGGTGACGAACTATATCGCCCCCGCTTCGGTTTATTCAAACCTGCTTTCGGGAAATTACAACTCGATAATGGAACAGCTTGAGGGCTACTCCGTCAAGGGCGTTATGTGGTATCAGGGCGAGAGCGACCTCGGCTCGACATCCTATCACCCCACCTACATGAGAATGTTCAAGGCACTTCTCAGCGGTTGGCGGGCTAATTTCGGCAATGCCGATCTGCCCGTTGCGGTAATACAGCTGGCACCCTACGGCGTAGGCACGGGTGAGAATAACAAGGGACAGTATGAGCTTGTCTACACGCAAAGCAACAAGAACGTCTATCTCGTAAACGGCCTCCTCGAGGGGTGCGTGTTCGGCTACGACGAGCTTGCCTATACCAACGCACAGACGAGCGACGCGCTCGTGCATCCCGCGAGAAAGGCTCCCATCGGCAACCGACTTGCCGACTGTATTCTCAAAAACGTCTATAAGCTTGACGGTAATTATATCACCGAGGCTCCCGAGGTGGTAAAGATAGTGCGAAGCGGCTCGAAGCTTGTAATCACCTTCGATACCGATATTAAATTCCTCTACGGCGCGAGCGCCACGGGCTTTGAGATAGCGGGCAGCGACGGTGTGTTCTATAAGGCAACCGCCTCGACCTCGGGCAAGACGATAACCGTATCGTCCGACTCGGTTACCACCCCCACAGAGGTGCGCTACGGCTACGGAAAGATGCTGATCGAGCTGCAAAGCGGCAGACTTCTCAACTACAACAGAGACAACGCCACTCAGGACTCCTCCACCCGCGTGGTGAAACTCACGATATCCTCAACCGAGGTCATCACGGTCAAGGAGGGAGACGTTATACGCTCGCGCGCAAACGGAAGCGTCACGAACGCATCGGGACATCCGATGCCCGTATTCCGCCTCTCGGCAGGCTACGTCCGCGCTAACTGAAGGGAGGAATGAAAATGAAAAGACTACTTACTCTATTATACATTCTGCTTCTCACGCTTTCGCTGATGCTTGCGCTCGGCTCGTGCGCGGGTAACGGCGACACCGACCCCGACACTGACCCCGACACCGACGGTGATGACGAGGATTTCGGCAAGGATATGACAGACGGGGAAAAGCTTGAGGTAATAGACACGCTCACCCTCGACGACCTTACGGTAGTATACGACGGCACCGAGAAAAAAATCAAGGTAGACGGCAGACTTCCCGCGGGTGTGACGGTCAGCTATGAGGGCGGCGGCACCGACGTCGGCAAATATACGGTGGTCGCAAAATTCTATCTTGACGGAAAGTACCTTGAGGACAAGGATTTGAGCGCAACTCTCACGGTCACCAAGCGTACCGCGGATTTGTCAAAGCTCTCCTTCCAATCGGTAACCAAGACCTACACGGGTAAGGATATCGCAATCACCCTGACGGGCGAGCTTCCCGAATGGCTCACGGTCACCTACGAGAATAACGTGGGCAGACTTCCAGGAAGCTACGATGCGCGCGCTATCTTTTCCGTAGCCGACGCGAAAAACAATCTTGCACCCGAGCCTATGAGGGCGGTGCTTAACATAGTAATCGGCGATTATATAACCCCAGGTCTATCTCTTGCCAAGAAATCCGACGGCACGGCTGAGGTTACGGGCTACACAGGCACCGAGAGCTACGTAATAATCCCCGAGGCCTACGAGGGCGCTACGGTCACCTCAATTAAAAACGCGGCGTTCGCGGGCAATACGGCGGTAAAGACCGTTCGCCTTTCCTATGGGGTAAAAAGCATAGGCGCCGCGGCGTTCAGGGACTGCAGTAAGCTTGATACGGTTGAATTCGGCACGGGGCTTCGCACCGTAGGCGGCCTTGCGTTTGCAAACACCGCCATAACGAAAATAACCGTCCCCGACGGTGTGACGGTTATAGGAAACGGTGCCTTTGAGGGAACCGAGATGACCGAGATAACCCTGCCCTTCATCGGCGGTAGTAAGGATAGCTCCTCACCCTATATCGGCTATATCTTCGGCGCTACCGACTACGCGGGCAACGCACAGCATATTCCCGCAACGCTGATCACAGTCAGGCTTTCGGACAAATGCACGCGAATTCCCGCCTTATCGTTCTACGGAATGACCTCGCTTAAGAATATCTATATCGGTAACTCGGTTATGACTATAGAGAACTCCGCCTTTTCGGGCTGTACGGGCCTTGAGAGCGTGTATATTCCCGTGGGCGTTACCTCTATTCCCGCAAATCAGTACGCGCACAACTCGCCCTTCTTCGGTTGCAGCAAGAGCCTGAAGCTTGTGCTTGGCGGTAAGGTTCCGTCAGGCTTCGGGGCACAGTGGAAGGTCGTTTCCACCTCCGCCTCCGCAACCGTAGTCGAATCAGTAAGCTTTGAGAAATATCTCGAGACTTATAAGTGATAAGCCGGCGCTTTTGTGTAATTACATTCAGGACCGCTTCTTATCCAAAATTGACTTTAAAGAGACTTAACATCAAATTTGTAAACCAAAGAGCGCATAGCAGTACAAAAAGCGTCTGCTTTGGCGCACCTGCGATAAAGCAGGTGCGCCAACGAAATTTGCCCTTTCGGGCAAGTGAAATCGCTTCGCGGTGAAATATTTGCTTCGCAAATGTGAAATGTTCGCTCCGCGAACGTGGGCAAATTTCATTTCACATCGAGCAAGGCGAGATATTTCACAATATGCATTCGCATATTATTTCACGTTTTGCAATAGCAAAACATTTCACTTATATTACCACCCGATAGTAAATCGAAAAGGTGTAACACACTATACCTTGCAGGGCAAGGCGTGCGAAAAGGAGTACGAACAAATCGTCCGTACCCCTTTTTTCTTTTTCGGGAGGTAAAATCTGCTTTATGGTAGGTGTCCCATGCGCTCATATTTATTCACAGGCCTCACCGCTTGGGGATTTCAGCGGCACTCCGTAGCCTGTCGGCTCACCCATTACGGGAAAGCCGCACTCGTCAAAGTCTATTCTTTGGATATTGAAGTATCTCTCGGCAGGGGTGGCATCGGCGTTGTGATGCTTCATCGCGTGGTAGGCGCAAAATACCTCGGTGCCGTCAGGCGAGGTAAAGAAGGATGCGTGCCCAGGTCCAAAGACTCCGCCCCCCTTGGTAAAGAGAGGTGTCTTATGCTTTATCCAGTTACCCGCGTCACATATAGCACCGCCCGTATGCTCAAGCACGCCAAGACAGTAGTCGTCCGACCAACAGCCGTTTGCCGAATAGATGAGAAAAAGTCTCTCACCCCTCTTAAGGAAGAAGCCTCCCTCAACAATTCGCCCGACGTCGTAAGGCGGTACAAGCTCCCACTCAAGCTCGGCGCACGCAACGGTCGCGCACTCGTCGGTGACGGTGTAGGGGTTTTCAAGCCTCATTATATCCAGCACCTGACCAAGTCTTTCATCCACGCGCGAGGTGCAAATATACTGCATGCCGTCCTCGGCGGTATAGACGCTAGGATCAATTGAATAGGTGTCGGGCGTGGGCATACCGCAGAAGGTCCACTCGCCAAGGAAGGGATCTTGCGACTCGCACCGCATAATGAACACGCGCTTTTCGCTAGGCTCGGGCTTTATTCTTCCGCTGGTATAGATATACCATTTGCCGTCGCTTCCGCGGTGCATCTCGGGCGCCCATATATCGCCCCATATTCCGTCGCGCTCGCCGTTTGGGGTGTAGATAACACGAGAATCCCCGTCGCTGATTATCCGCCCCGCCTGACGGCTACGGAATATTTCAAGCCTGGTTATCCTGGTAAAAAGCGCGTAATAATACCCCGTCTGCAAGTCGTAGGTAATAAACGGATCAGGCGTATCAAATCCCCCGACGGGATTTACGTAGGTATTCATATCTGTCACCTCGAAAGCTTATATTACTGTTTGATGAATTGAAATCCTATGATTTCATGAATTGGCTTCCCCATGATTTCTCGAAGAAATTGCAAGCAATTTCCTCTCCATGATTTGAATTGCCCTGTCTACAAATGCCGAAGGCAATTCATGAGCTTGCTCAATTCATGCCCGTCAGGGCAATTCATTGCGAGCTTTGCTCGCATGTTTCCTACACTTCAACAAGCTCGTATTCCCTGTTGCCTATACCGAGCCTCTGTGCCATCTCTACCGTGTGGATGCCGTTTCTTGACTCAATGCGCTGAATGAGATGAGGTCTGCCCTCATCGGAGGATGCGTAGACGAGGTCGACGCACGCCTGGTCAAGCGCTACGGGATCAAGAGAGGCAAGAATACCTATATCGGCAATACAGGGGTCCTCTGCTACGGCACAGCAGTCACAGTCAACGCTCATATTCTTCATCACGTTGATATAGGCTATCCTTCCCGAGAAAAGAGCGCTCACGCTTGATGCCGCATCCGCCATCGACTCAAGGAAGAGGTCGTTTTCGGTGCTGAAATAGTCCTCGGTACAGCCCGCGCCGTGGATATACTTCTTGCCGTAAGAGGACGCAACGCCTATTGAGATCTGCTTGAGCGCACCGCCGAAGCCACCCATCGGATGCCCCTTGAAGTGCGACAGCACGAGCATTGAATTATACCTCGTCAGGTTCTTTCCGACATAGTTTTTCTTTATCCTGTATCCGTCAGGTATATCAAGCTCAAGGTCGGGCCCCTCGGCATCAAGCAGATCAACCGCAAAATGCCTGGACCATCCGTGGTCGCGAAGCAGCTTAATATGCCTCTCGGTAGTGTCACGCGCGCCCTCGTAGGCAGTATTGCACTCAACGACGGTGCCCGACACGCGCTCTATCATAGGACGCCAGAACTCGGGACCCAGGAAATTCTGATTTCCCCTCTCGCCCGAGTGAAGCTTCACCGCGACCTTGCCCGTAAGCTCAATGCCGAGTCTTTCGTAAAGCCCCACCACCGCCTCGGGTGTAAGCTCTCTTGTAAAATAAACCTTTGATTTCATATTCGTAATCCTGCCTTATATTTTTTTACTTATATTATAACCGCAACGCCGTAAAATAACACCACGCTCACACCTGCTCCGTAGGATGCTGTGCCCGCGCTCTGCCACAGATGAGGTAGTAAACGAGGTAGAACACCGCGATATAGAGAAAGAACAAAAGCACCACCGATACAGGATACAGCACGGGGCTTCCCCCACAGATGTTATAAAGTATATCGTAGGGTGTTCCGTCACCGCGCATAAGGAACATATAATTATAGTCAACCGCAAGGTTTACGGCGTATGAGACTATGCAGAACAGGCTCACTATACCGACGGTAATGGGAATATTCCGACGCTTCATGCTTATCATACCCGAGAAGAATATGTAAAGCGAGCAAAAGCCCGATACCGTGTGCGTCAAGGTCGTATGGATAATATCGTACGAAAGTATAGGAAAGCAGGAGTAGTCATTGCCCGCGCCGTAGGTACCCAGCACCGCGCCGAGTATTCCGAAAATGAATACAAAGTCAAGCGCCGCCTCCTTTACCCTGCCGCGCGAAAACGCCGCAAGCGGTATCGTTATAAGCTGAATACTGCAAAGGAAAAGCGGAAGAAGATATAACCACTTCATCGCGTCCTCTGACCTTACCGACACTATAATGATGCGAAGCACCTCAAGCGTGTCAATAAGTATTGCCGAGATAGCAAGAACCCTGTTCCTTTCTCTCTCGCCAAGCCCCCTATGACGCCTGCCGACAATATAAGCGAGCGTCACCATAAGCACCATAAAGCTGCTGACAAACAAAAGATGCTGCCAGGATAAATACCCCTCAGGCGTACGCTGATACCCGCCAAATCCAAAAAATTCCTTCATAAAGCACCGCCGTCATAATCATTAAGCAATAAATATTTTATCATATACCGTAGGGAAATATCAAGTAGGATGGAAAAATTTTGTCAGAAGCAATCAACAATCCAAACAAACGGCAACAATTCCGTTTGCGCAAGGCGCAACATCGTTGATGCAAAGCATCACATCATTTGCAACCTGTTGCAACCTCATTTACGCCACAAGGCGTAACATCATTGATGCGAAGTATCACATCATTTGCGACTTGTCGCAACATCATTTACGCCACAGGCGTAACATCATTGGGCGATAGCCCACATCATTTGCGACCTGTCGCAACATCATTTACGCCACAGGCGTAACATCATTGGGCGATAGCCCACATCATTTGCAACCTGTTGCAACATCATTTGAGGCAACGCCTCAACCTCGTTCATTTGTGCCAAAAATGAATAATGATGTTCTCGCTTCGCTCGAAATGCATCTACAAAATTTCGAAAACCTTCAGAGTCTGGAAAATGAAGCATTCGCTTCGCGAATATGAAGCACAAGCCTGCGGCTTGTATGAAGCGGCGGCAGTGCCGCCATGAAGCGAAGCGCTAACTTTTTGTGCCCGAAGGCGCTTCATGGGCGAAGCCTGCTTCATGCGCCCGCGGCGCGCTTAATGCGACCTTGTCGCGCTTCATTGAAAAAAGATATTTTGGGAAGTTTTCGTATGGACTTGAACTCGTGTGTTAATGAAGCATCGGCTTACGCCGATATGAAGCACAAGCCTGTGGCTTGTATGAGGCGGCGGCAGTGCCGCCATGAAGCGAAGCGCTAACTTTTTGTGCCCGAAGGCGCTTCATGGGCGAAGCCTGCTTCATGCGCCCGCGGCGCGCTTAATGCGACCTTGTCGCGCTTCATTG
>JAGBIF010000029.1 GCA_017935065.1 Clostridia bacterium | reverse complement strand
TATTGTGAAATATCTCGCCTTGCTCGATGTGAAATGAAATTTGCCCACGTTCGCCAAGCGAACATTTCACATTTGCGAAGCAAATATTTCACCGCGAAGCGATTTCACTTGCCCTAAGGGCAAATTTCGTTGCGTACCTGCCGTAGAGCAGGTACGCTAATGCAGGTGATGGGACAATTGAACAGGGAATGCAAAGCATTCCAATCCGACTTTTCTTTTGAAAAGTCGCCATTCTGCTCGCTTTGCTCACAGATGGGTTCGGCGCCCATCACCAAAAGAAAAAAACACCGCAAGGGTGTTTTTTCTTTTCGTGCAGGTGATGGGACTTGAACCCATACGCCCTCGCGGGCAACAGATTTTGAGTCTGCCTCGTCTGCCGATTCCGACACACCTGCAGATTTACTTAAATATTCTAGCATACCTCGGGCATAAAATCAAGAGCTTTTTGATAAAAGTAAGAAATTTTTGAATTTTTAAAAAAATTATTGTAATCCTTATGATTTTATAGTATAATCTATAATGTATAAATATTTGAAAAGGAGTATACTCTTATGAATAACGGAAAAATCAGCTCCGCATCCGAGATATTCCTTTCCAATATCGGCGGGCTTAACCGACAGGCGCGTGAAATTTTTGAGGCAAGGGTATGCGAAGTATCGCTTTATGCCGAGACACTTGCGGGCGAGCTTTCACCTTTACTTTTTGACGGGCTTTCGCTCGGCGAGGCGCTCTCGGTAATCGGCAGGCTTGATTTACGGGGCGAGGAGGAGCAGACCGACAGCCTTATTGACGCGAGCTGTTATTTCAAGACGCTTTCCTCGTTTGATAGGGCAGAGCTTTCAAGACAGCTGGTGTTTAGGCTGTCCTCACTCGGAAATCGGCTGTCACTCGGTGAGCTATATGCCACGGGTGCTGACGGTTCTAGTGTATGCTACGTCAGAAACGCTCTTTCCGATGAGGCGTTTGACGTCTTTTCACAGCAAAACGAGCTTTCGGTAGGGTACGTCGGTAGCTTTGATGAGGCGGCGCGCGCGGTGCGTGACGGTGAATACGGCTATTGCATCCTTCCGCTTGAGGAGGCGGGAGGCGTGCGCTCAAGAAGAATTATGAATATGCTTCGCGAGCTTTCGCTTAAGATAGTTGCCGTAACCCCCGTGTTCGGCTACGACGGTAGCGCGGATATGAAATACGCGCTCGTGAGCCAGGGGCTATGTGAGCCTACGCTCTCGGGAGACGACGAGCTTTACGTTGACCTTCTGCTTTCTCTCGGGGATAGCTCGGCTATGTCGGGGCTTCTCACGGGATGCGAGGCGCTTGGCTTTTTGCATACGCGCTCGTCACAGTCGGTGACGCCCTCGGGCGAGGCTTTTACATCTCTCGTTCTCAGGGCTGACGGAGGCAGGCTTACAGAGCTTATCCTTTATCTTACGCTCTTTTATGAAGGCTTTGAGCTTATCGGAGTATACAAAAATCTTGAATAATTTATATGGAGTTTAATATGACAAAGACTATTGAATTTAAGACAAAGGGCACCTGCTCGAGTAAGGTTATCGTTACGGTTGATGACGGTATAGTTACGGCCTGCAAGTTCGTTGGCGGTTGCTCGGGCAACACGCAGGGCGTTTCTGCACTCGTTGTCGGTATGAGGGTGGATGAGGCAATATCGCGCCTCTCGGGCATTAAGTGTGGCTTCAAAAGCACATCCTGCCCCGACCAGCTTGCCGAGGCACTCAAGAGTGCGCTTGACTAATCATAAAAATTTATTTTTAAAGGCGAAAGGTTACTTTAATGAGTTACGAAAAGGAATACCAAAGATGGCTTAGCTCCTCGGTGCTTACCGATGCCGAGAGAGAGGAGCTTATCTCAATCTCTGACAACGAGGAGCTTAAGGAGTTCAGATTTTCAAATCCTATGAGCTTCGGAACGGCAGGACTTCGTTCGACGATGTACCTCGGTATAGGCTGTATGAATATCTATACCGTAGCGCAGACCACAAGAGGAATTGCGGCTCTCGTTATCAATGAGGGCGGACAGGAGCGCGGTGTCGCTATCGCGTACGATTCGAGAAATAATTCCGAGCGCTTTGCAAGGGTTTGCGCCTCGGTGCTTGCCAGCTGTGGAATTAAGGTCTATATCTTCAATTCGCTTCGCCCGACACCCGAGCTTTCCTTCGCTGTAAGAGAGCTTGGCGCGCTTGCGGGAATTAATATCACCGCCTCGCACAATCCCAAGGAATATAACGGCTACAAGGCGTATTGGGAGGACGGCGCACAGATAAATCCTCAGCAGGCGAGGGTCGTCTCGGATGAGCGTGCAAAATTCGACGTGCTTGATACCGAGGGTATTGATTACTTTGATTTGGGGCTTGCGGCAGGTCTTATTACCGTGCTTGACGAGGATTTTGACAAGAGATACCTTGACGCGGTGCTCAAAACGGCTATTCGCCCCGAGTATATCACCGCTATCGCGGATAAGCTTAAGGTAGTTTACACCCCCCTTCACGGCGCGGGCTACCGCCTCGTTCCCGAGGTATTTAAAAGGGTCGGGCTTAAGCATCTTTACACCGTTGACGCTCAAATGACACCCGACGGAAATTTCCCGACGGTTAAAAAGCCCAACCCCGAGTACAGTGACGTTTTCACCCTCGGAATTGAGATTGCCGATAAGGTAGGCTCCGACCTCGTTATCGCGACCGACCCCGATTCTGACAGAGTGGGCGTTATGGCAAGAGGCGAGGGAGGCAAATTCGTCACCATCTCGGGCAACCAGATGGGTGCGCTCCTTCTTGATTACGTTATCACCGCAAGGCGTGATGAGGGAAGGCTTCCCGAGGGTGCCTTCTGTGCAAAGAGCATCGTTTCTACCGATATGGCATACAAGATATGCGAGGTAAACGGCATTAAGCTTTATGACGTTTACACGGGCTTCAAGTTCATCGGCGAGGTCGTCAAGCAGTACGAGGCGCGCGGTGAGGAGGATAAATTCCTGCTCGGCTTTGAGGAGAGCTACGGCTATCTTCTCGGCTCATACGCCAGAGATAAGGATGCGGTTGAGGCATCTATGATGATACTTGAGATGTGCGCCTACTACGAGGCAAAGGGTATGACGCTCATTGACGCGCTCTCTGCTCTTTATAAGAAATACGGCTACTTCAAGGAGTGCGTCACCGACATCTATATGGAGGGACTTGACGGCATAGAGAGAAGAAGGCGGGTTATGCAGACGCTTCGCGACAGCGCGCCTGAGGCCTTCGGTGGCTCTCGCGTGGTTGAGGTAAGGGATTACCTCGGCGGTACCGTGACAGATCTTGTCACAGGCGAGGTATCATCCACAGGCCATGATCCGTCTGACGTGCTTTACTATGTCCTTGAATGCGGGGATAAGGTTATCGTCCGCCCCTCGGGCACCGAGCCTAAAATAAAGATCTACGCACTCTGCCACGATACCGATGAGCGCGCGCTTGATGTAAAGCTTGAAAACTACCGCGCCGATGCCAAGAAAATAGGTGAGATTTAATACATTAGTATTAAAACCTATTCTTTAAAAACATTGGATTTTATAAAATCTTACGGTCTGTGCCAGCGTGGCATAGCCTGAAATGCAACTTTCAAAGCCCATAAGCCCTACGGGGAAATTGGGTATATGACAAAAAGGAAATTTTTAAAAGATGAGTCAGGACCTTATCAGAAACTTTTCGATAATCGCCCATATTGACCACGGAAAAAGCACTCTTGCCGACCGTATCCTTGAAAAGACGAGAACGGTAAGCGCAAGAGAAATGGAATCCCAGCTTCTTGACAATATGGACCTTGAGCGTGAGCGAGGCATCACCATCAAGGCGCGCGCGGTTAAGCTCACCTACGATGCAAGGGACGGCAAAACCTATCAATTCAACCTCATTGACACGCCAGGCCACGTGGACTTCGGCTATGAGGTCTCACGCTCGCTTAAGGCGTGCGAGGGCGCTTTGCTCGTTGTTGACGCAACGCAGGGTGTTGAGGCACAGACGCTTGCTAACGCTTATCTCGCGATAGACAACGACCTTGAAATTCTGCCCGTAATCAATAAAATAGACCTTGCGAGTGCCGACGTAGAGGGCGCAAGACGCGAGATTGAGGATATTATAGGCATACCTGCCGAGGACTGTCCAGCGGTTTCCGCCAAGTGCGGTCTCAATATTGAGGACGTGCTTGAGAAGATAGTCACCGACATTCCCGCACCCAAGGGCGACCCCACGGCACCGCTTAAGGCGCTTATATTCGATTCCTATTACGACCAGTACCTCGGTGTCGTAGTCTATATCAGGCTCTTTGACGGTACGATTAAGAGCGGCGACAGGGTAAAGCTTATGGCGCAGGGCGGCGAGTTTGAGGTCTGCGACGTAGGCACTATGCAGCCGTTCGGCTTAAATAAGTGCGAGATGCTCTCAGCAGGCGAGGTAGGCTACTTCACCGCGGCTATAAAGACTATTTCGGATACCAAGGTCGGGGACACCGTAACTAGCGCTCAAAATCCCGCGCGTGAGGCGCTTGTCGGCTTCCGTGACGTGCATCCTATGGTTTATTCGGGAATATATCCTGCCGACGGCGCAAGATACGGCGACCTTCGCGAGGCGCTTGAAAAGCTTCAGCTAAACGATGCGGCGCTCGTATTTGAGCCCGAGACCTCGATTGCGCTCGGCTTCGGCTTCCGCTGTGGCTTCTTGGGACTTCTTCATATGGAAATAATAGAGGAGAGGCTTGAGCGTGAGTTCAATCTCGACCTCATCACCACCGCCCCCTCGGTTATATATAAGGTAAAGCTTCGCTCGGGCGAGGAGGTGCTTATCGACAACCCCTCAAAATTCCCGACCGCGGATGAAATAGATACCGCATACGAGCCTATAATGAAGGCTACCGTTATTACACCGAGTGACTATATCGGCGGAATAATGCAGCTCTGTCAGGACAGGCGAGGCACCTTCGTTGATATGAAGTATATCGACACCGAGCGTGCCGAGCTACACTACGAGCTTCCGCTTAACGAGATTATTTACGATTTCTTTGACGCTCTCAAGTCAAGGTCAAAGGGCTACGCCTCGCTTGACTACGAGCTTAAGGGCTACAAGCCCTCAAAGCTTTGTAAGCTTGATTTTATGCTCAACGGCGAGGTGGTTGACGCGCTTTCCTTCATAGTTTTTGAGGACAGAGCCTATACCCGCGCAAGGAAGATTGCCGAGAGGCTTAAGGAAAACATACCGCGCCAGCTCTTTGAGATACCCATTCAGGCGTGTATCGGCTCAAAGATTATTGCACGAGAGACGGTAAAGGCTATGCGCAAGGACGTCCTTGCCAAGTGCTACGGCGGAGACATCACGCGAAAGAAAAAGCTGCTTGAGAAGCAAAAAGAGGGTAAAAAGAAGATGCGTAAGCTCGGCTCGGTTGAGGTTACGCCCGAGGCGTTTATGGCTGTGCTTAAGCTTGACGACGATGACTGAGCCTATCGGAATTTATCTTCACATACCGTTTTGTCTGTCGCGATGCCTCTACTGTGACTTTGTATCGAGCACGGGGGATGACGGCGAGCTTTCCGCTTATGTAGACAGGCTTATCCTTGAGATAAACAGCTTTGATACGGGCGGCGCGCGAGTGAAGGTCGACAGCATATTCTTCGGCGGCGGCACGCCCTCGCGCCTAAGCTTCTCTCAGCTTGGCAGAATTCTTGACGCGGTAAGGGCGAAATTCGAGGTGCTTGCCGACTGTGAGACTACGGTTGAGGTAAACCCCGCGACCTATTCTGAGGGCTACTTTGACAGGCTTCACAGTCTCGGTGTCAACCGTCTTAGCATTGGGCTTCAGTCGATACACGAAAACGAGCTTCGCGCCCTTGGCAGGCGGCATACCTATTCGGATTTCCTCGAGTGCTTCGCCTCGGCAAGGCAGGCGGGCTTTGACAATATCTCGGTAGATATTATGCTCGGCATACCTCACCAGACCGAGGCCTCGCTCGAGGCTACGCTCAGCGAGCTTATAAGGCTCGCACCCGAGCATATCTCGGCATATATGCTTATTATCGAGGAGGGAACCCCCTTCGCAAAGATGAAGGATACACTTGCTCTGCCGAATGAGTCACAGGAGCGTAAAATGTACTTCGATACCGACAATAGGCTAATTTCTGCAGACTACTGCCACTACGAGGTATCTAACTTCTCAAAGCGCGGTTATGAGAGCCGACACAATCTTAAATATTGGACACTAACCGACTATATAGGCTTCGGACCCTCGGCACACTCCTGCTACTTAGGCAAAAGATTTTACAACACCTCGGATATTCATGCGTATATGACGGAGGATTTCGGGAATATTAGATTTACCGAGTGTGACGGCGCATACGGAGAGGACGAGTACATTATGCTTAAGCTCCGTACGGTATACGGCTTTGAGTTTGAGGACTTCAGGCGCCGATTCGGCTACGATTTCCGTGAGGGGCGAGAGGACGAGCTTAGCGACCTTGAACTGTTTCAGCTCGCGTTTATTACCGATCGGGGAATTACACTTACACCGCAAGGCTTTTTTCTCTCAAACAGCGCCATAGTCAAGCTACTTAAATAATATCTTAAGGAATGATGACAGAAATGAAAAAGGAAAAGAATGAAATCGGATTTCTCACCGACGAGAATACCACGGAGGCGTTTTACGTAACCCTCACCGACCTTGCCTCGGGTAAGGATATCGAGTTTAAGGTGGTTTCCGAGGCGGTACTGATGGGAAAGAGATACTTTGCTCTCGTTCCGCCCGAGGAAAAGGGTGATGACGTTATCGTGCTTTCGGTGACGGGTAAGGGCGAGGACCTCATCTTCGAGACTATTGAGGACGATAACGAGTACGAGGAGGTTGAGGACTACTTCAACGACCTTCTTTTCGGTACCTCGGATTACGATAACTGATAAGTAAATTTTTCCTGCGCTTTTCGTGATCGTGCTATTTGGACCGACACACAAAGCTAGGGAGTCCCACCTTCTACCGAGATAGAGCAGGCCTCCCGCCGTGGGCTGTCTTTGTACCCCCACCAAGCGGACGTTGGAAGCACGAGTCCGGCAGAGAGGACACCCACCTGAAAATCAGGGTTAAATTTCGTACGACACGGTCGTCGCGGGGGTGTCGGCGGAGGCAATGCCTCCGTCGGCGCTGAGGGGAAATGATGTTGTGCTTCGCGCAAATGATGTTGTGCTTGGCGCAAATGAGGTTGCGCTTTGGCGCAAATGATGTTGTGCTTCGCGCAAATGAGGTTGCGCTTTGGCGCAAATGAGGTTGTGCTTTGCACAAATGATGTTGCGCTTTGGCGCAAATGATGTTGTGCTTTGCACAAATGAGGTTGCGCTTTGGCGCAAATTATTACATAAGGGGAAGAGAAATGAAAAGACTGATTTCACTGCTTTTGGCGTTGGTGCTTTTGCTTTCGTCGCTTACCGTGCTTACTGCCTGCAAGGGAGGACCTGACACCGATCCCGACGAGGGGGGCAATGGGGACGAGACTGATCTGCCCGATGATGAAAAGGAAAAGCTTCTTGACATTACGGACGAATTTATCGTAAGCTACGATGCCTCGGGCTTCAGAGGGGCAAAGCTTGCCAAGACCTTTACAGACAGCTACAAGAAGAAATTCAACATCGAGCTTACCGATAAAAGCTATACAAATGATGCGCCCGAATACGAGATTGCCATCGGTAGCTTTAAGTCGCGCGAGGATTTTAAGGATATTATATCCTCTGCCCAGCAGTTTGTCACCTCGGGAATATCGGTAGCACTCGTTCGCGTACAGGAGGGAAGGCTCATTATTTACGGAAACACCGACGATGCCGTTGAGGTTGCCGTAAATCACGCTATCTCGCTTCTTAACGATGACGGTGATATTGCGCTTGATACCGACGAGACGGTTATTTTCAACGCCCTTGACTATAAGACCGACAAGACGCTTACAGGCTATACCGCGACCGACCTCAGAGAGCTTTCCTCAGCGGCGGCGATGACTGTCGGCGGTAAGGCGCTTCCAGGCTTCAAGCCGAACGCTACTACATATACGGTTGACGCGACCTTCAAGGAGGGCTATCCTACCGTAACCGTTACCCCGCTTTGGAAGGATTCGGTTGTCAGCGTTACCCCCGCTACCGATGAAAACGGCGGTATTGCCACCGTCAGAATTACCAGCGCCTCGGGAAACGGTGTTTCGGTCTATACGGTAAACGTTAATATGAATAATTACTACGAGGTCGGTGCCGAGATCGTCAACAAAAACGGCGCTGACGGTGCGGTTTGCTTCGTAATTGACGACGGTGTATGGGCGACGACGCTTCTTGCCGACGAGTTTATGACGAAATATAATAAAATCAAGCTCACTTTTGCCGTAAAGACCAAGGATTTTGCGACCTTTACCACGAATTCCGCGGGCACCGCGTATGTTATGAGCGGAGGCAAGTACACCTATAGTCAGACGACTACTCAGAAGAATACGGTAAACAACTGGAAGGGCATTATAGATAACGGCAGATGCGAGATCGTTTCGCACACCCATACCCACGCCTTCCACGGCACGAACGATGACGGAGGAAGCTTTAAGTACGTAAAGAATGGCGAGACCACCGTGACGACCTCGGGCTCCTTCCCCCAGGGAAGCTCTACTATTGAAATTCTCGGCTCAAAGCAGGTGCTGGAGGAGCTTTTCGGCATTGAGGCTGTAACGCTCATTCACGCAGGTATAGGCGTAAGAACCGCGGACTATAAGCTATCCGACGGTACGGTTATTACCACCTATAAGAAGTTTTTTAACGAGGTGCTGACGAAGGCTATAAACGACGGCAAGCTCATCGGCTCAAGAGGAACCTTCAGCCCAACGGTCGAGGCAGATCTTCCCTCAAAGGTAAATACGCCGAAGATATTCGAGGACCGCAAGGTCAGCGGTATTTATGCATATATGGTGCGCCCCGACGATAATACCGACCTCTGGACCAAATACATTGACGAGGCAGTAAAATCGGGCGGACTTGCGGCGTTCTGCATCCACAAGATAGTTCCCGATGCCGACACCTCCACCCATAATGGACATTACATACTCAAAACTCAGGCGGATAAGCTGTTCAAGCACGCCCAGAGCTTGGGTAAGAGCGTTGCGAATATGACCTTCACCGAGGCTACCAAGTATTACCGCGAGTGGAACTCTGCTAAGGTTACCGCCACGGCGTACAAGGAGGAGAGCATCAAGATCAAGGTTACAGACGGACTTAACAACTCGCTCTTTAACGAGGCGCTTACCGTAAAGGTAACCGTTCCCGCATCCTGGACCTCGGCAAAGCTCGGTTCGTCAAATCTTACGGTAAATACTGACAGCACGGGCGCGAAATACGTGCTTGTCAACATCGTTCCCGACAGCGGTGAGGTTACGGTTACCAGAGGATAAGGAATATAAATTCCTTATCAGTTATGATTGCCCTTCGGGCAAGCTATGACTTATGATATGCTTCGCATAGTTATGATTGCCCTTAGGGCAAGCTTCGGATATGCTTAGCATAGATAAAAAGAACGGAAAGACGCTTTCCGTTCTTTTTTCTTCTATTTATCGCTTCTGTCTCATATGCTTTTAAAAAAGACTTGAGGTGACGGAATGGAAAAAAGAATTACAGGGCTTGACGAAGCGGGGGTTGCCGAGGCAAGAGAGAAATACGGCTCAAACGCGCTTGTGAGGCAGAGGTCGCGAGGATTTTTCTCGCGTGCGCTTGAAAGCCTGTTTGACCCGATAATCAGAGTGCTTCTTATTGCGGTTATAGTCGAGGTGGTCTTTACCCTCGGCAGAGTAAATTGGCTTGAGGTCGGGGGAATACTCGTCGCGGTGGTGCTTGCGACGGTGGTTTCAACGCTTTCCGAGATGGGCTCCGAGCGAGCCTTTGCCAAAATTGAGGCAGAGAGCATAAACAGGCGCGCGCGTGTTATCCGCGCGGGCGAAGTAAGAGAGATACCCGAGGGTGAGGTCGTGGTTGGCGATATTCTGCTTTTAGCTCAGGGCGAGATGGCGTGTGCCGACGGCGTGATGATATCGGGCGGTGTGGCGCTTGACCAGTCCAGCTTAAACGGTGAGAGTGCCGAGGTGTGGAAAAGCCCGACGGGTAAGGGTGAGGGCCTCGGCTCGGGAAACGAGGTCTTTCGAGGCTCGCTCGTTACGGCAGGCGAGGGAATAGTAAGAGTAAGCAGGGTAGGCGAGGCTACCGAATACGGCAGGGTAGCGAGAGGCGTGCAGACCGAAACGAGGATAAGCCCGCTTAAGCTCCGTCTTTCCGCACTCGCGTCGCTTATAAGCAAAATCGGCTATGCCGTAGCGGTGCTTGTCGGAATTATCTATCTTTTCTCATCCTTCGTGGTGGATAACGGCTTTTCGCCCTCGCAAATTCTAGCCTCAATTAAAAATGTACCCTATCTTATAGCCACGCTCTCGCACGCGCTTACGCTTATGATAACGGTTATCGTGGTCGCGGTTCCCGAGGGGCTTCCGATGATGATAACCGTGGTGCTATCCGCTAATATGCGCTCTATGGTAAGGGACAACGTGCTTGTAAAAAAGATGGTAGGAATTGAGACGGCAGGCTCGCTGAATATCCTCTTTACCGATAAAACGGGAACGCTCACCGAGGGAAAGAGCCGACTTTATACCGTAATCACCGCCGACGGAGAATACACCTCGGAAATAGCCCTTCGCGAAAACAAGACTGCTCACCTTACGCTTTTACAGACGGCAAGGCTCACCGTGGATCGTGCGACGGGCGGGGTAGAGAACAGCACCGACCGCGCCCTTTCGGATTTCTTTAAGGATAAAAGCTGTGAGGGTAGGGTAGTTTCTCGCATACCCTTCAGCAGTGAGCGCAAATGCTCGGAAATCACCCTTGACGACGGCAGGAGAATAATCAGGGGCGCGCCAGAGATGCTTCTGCCTCTTGCGACGCTGTGCGTTGATATAAAGGGACGGCTTGTGCCGTTTCGGCGCTCGGAGATCGTCGGCAGACTGCATAGCCATACCAAGCGGGGCGAGCGTGTTATAGCCGTGCTTGAGGAAATCTCGGGCGAGTACGTGTTCGTTGCGCTTTGCGTTATGAGGGATAAGCTTCGCTCGGGTGTGAGAGAGGCGGTGGATGAGATAAGGCGCGCGGGCGTGCAGGTGGTTATGATGACAGGCGACAGCAAGGAGACCGCGCGCGCGATTGCCGAGGAATGCGGAATTTTGCGCTCGGGCACAGAGCTTGTGCTTACCGCCGACGAGCTTCACGCAATGTCCGACGGAGAGCTTCTTGACATTCTGCCGAGGCTTCGCGTTATTTCGCGCGCGCTTCCCGAGGATAAGACACGCCTGGTGCGGGTATCTCAGATGAAAAACCTCGTCGTGGGTATGACGGGGGATGGGGTAAACGACGCGCCCTCGCTTCGCCTTGCCGACGTCGGCTTTGCTATGCAGTCGGGAAGTGAGATTGCCAAGGAGGCGTCCGACATCGTAATTTTAGACAATAGCTTTGGCGCGATAGTAAAAACAGCGCTCTACGGCAGGACCATCTTCAAATCAATAAGAAAATTTATTACCTTTCAGCTGATGATGAACCTTACCGCCTGCGGTGTGTCGCTCATCGGCCAGCTTATCGGCATTGACAGCCCCATAACCGTAATACAGATGCTCTGGATAAATATAATTATGGATACCCTGGGCGGTCTTGCCTTTGCGGGCGAGGCACCGATGCACTACTATATGAACGAGCCACCGAAATCACGCGAGGAGCCTCTGCTATCCCGTGATATGCTCTATCAGATACTCATTACGGGCGGATATACCTTGCTTTTGTGTGTATCCTTCCTCTGTCTCGACTTCTTTAAGGGACTTTTCAGGCCTCACCCCTCTGATGGCTACTTTATGACGGGCTTCCTCGTGCTTTTCGTATTTTCGGGAATTTTTAATTGCCTGAACGCAAGGTCGGAGCGCACCTCGCTTTTTTCAAATATTAGCAAAAACCGCCCCTTTATATTTATAATGCTTGCAATTTCAGTAGTGCAGATCTGTATGATTTACTTCGGCGGTGAGGTGTTCAGATGTCTGCCTCTTACCGCGCGAGAGCTTTTTTCGGTAATTCTCTTAAGCTCTAGTGTAATACCCTTTGATTTTGTCCGTCGAATTTTTAAAAAACTTGCGTAATGCACTTGTCTTTTTTTGGTAAAGGTGCTATAATGTATGTAATGTCAGTTAAATTTACCGAAAAAGGAGTCACGCTATGAGAAAAAGACGCGGTATAATAAGACTTATATTCGTCACGTTTACGCTCGTGACACTTTTTACCGTCTTGGCGCTCCCTTCGTTTGCAATGCAGATATTCGTCAAGACCGCCGACTCAAGGCATATTACGCTTGAGGTTGAGCCTACCGACAGAATAGAGGACGTACGCGCGAAGATTTTTGATAAAGAAGGGCTTCTTCCCGAGCAATACGCCCTTATCTTTGCAGGAAAGGTCCTTGAGGACGGCAACACGCTTCAGGACTACTCGATACAGAAGGATTCTACGATTACTATAGATATTCATACCTACGTCGATTGTAAATGCGTTAACTGTGATAAGACTATTCCGCATACCTTCTCGGACTGTGAGGATGCCACTTGCGACAACGAGGGGTGTACCTTCACGCGCGAGGCGCTTACGCATAGCTTCACCGATTGCTATGACCTTGAGTGCGACAATGAGGGATGTTCCTTTAAGAGAGAGACAGCAGGGCATATATTTGACGATTGCACCGATAAGTACTGCAACGTAGAGGGATGTCCTCACGCAAGACGCGGTGAAAAAAATCACGCTTTTACCGATTGTACAGATGCCGACTGCAACAACGAGGGCTGTCCCTTCACGCGCGAGGCAAAGCCTGAACATAGATTTGCGGGCTGTACCGACGCTACCTGTGAAAACGAGGGCTGTACCTTCACCCGTACCGAGGTCAGCGAGCATATAGGCACGCCTACGTCTTGCGACTCGGGCGCGATATGCGAGGTCTGTGGCTATGAGTTTGGCGAGCCTCTGCCTCACGAGAAATCAGGCGTTTATATATCCACCGACGAATATCACTTTATGCAGTGCAAGCATTGGAATGAGATAAGCTCGTGCGGTGAGATTTACGAATACGCCCCTCATACCTACGGTGAGTGGAAAATAACCAAGGAAAGCGGATATTTCGTACAGGGCGAGCGCCAGCGGTCCTGTATATGCGGTAAGACCGAGACCGAAAGCACGCCGATGCGCTCTATTCTCGACGAGGATATCGGCAGACGCGAAATTCTCGTGGTAGGCGCCGTAGCCGTCGGAATTCTTATGCTCTGGGGCGTCGCGTACTTTATAAACAGACCGTAATATTGTCGTGAATATTGTCAGCTAAAAAATTTTATAAGGCTCTTGACATTTTCCCGCCTTCGTGCTACAATATTATGGCGTGCTGGTGTGGCTCAGCTGGCAGAGCAGTTGATTCGTAATCAACAGGTCACCGGTTCGAATCCGGTCACCAGCTTCAATGGCGTGTTATTCCTCGGGATAACACGCTAAAGTTTTAAGTACCTCAGGGGCTCCTCACCTTAAGCCCCTATAACCTGACAGAGAGGAGTGCTTTGCCGTGGCCTTGCGACAAGGGGGAGAGTATGGATTTATGTAATATATCGGTCATACGCGAGCTTATGGGAGATGCGGGAATTACCTTCCGCAAGGATTTCGGACAGAACTTTCTTATAAATCCCAAAATTCCCTCTGATATTGCCGATGCCGCAGCACATAGCCCCGATACGCTGGTGCTTGAAATAGGCCCTGGTGTCGGATGCCTTACTCAGGAGCTTGCGAAAAGATATAAGAGGGTAGTGGCGGTTGAGATAGACAAGGGACTTATCCCGATACTTGATAAAACTCTCTCGGAATTTGATAATGTGACCGTCATTAACGACGATATTATGAAGGTCGACCTGCCCGCACTTGTCGAAAAGTACGCCTGCGGTATGCCCGTCAGCGTGTGCGCAAATCTGCCTTACTATATCACAACGCCTATACTTATGCGCCTGCTTGAGTCGGGCGTACGCTTTGAGGCGGTGACGGTTATGGTGCAAAACGAGGTAGCCTCAAGGCTTTGCGCCTCGGCAGGCAGTGACGACTACGGTGCAATCAGCGCGGTTATAGCCTATTTCGGTGAGGCAAAGCGCCTCTTTCGTGTAAATCGCGGTTGCTTTATGCCTGCCCCCAAGGTTGACAGCGCGGTGGTGAGGATTTCTCTTTACAGGGAGCCAAAGTACACCCCACGCGACGAGCGTCTTTTCAGAAATCTTATCAAATTCGCCTTTGAGATGCGAAGAAAGACCTTGTATAACGCGCTTCGGGCAAAATTATCACTTGATAACGAGACCTTGAAAGAGGCGATAGTCTCACTCGGCTACGGCGAGAGCGTCAGGGGAGAGAGGCTTTCCGTGTCGGATTTTGTCGCGCTTTCTGACAGAATTTATACTGATTTAGAAAAAAATTCTAAAACATAGGCAAAAAGCATTGACAAATTTAAAAAAATTAGTTAAAATATATATAACTGTTAACATACAATTTTTTCTATATAAAGGAGTAAGATTATGACTTCGTTAGAAAGAGCAGAAATTCGCCGACTTCCCAAGAAATACCGCCCGATTACTGCATGGGGCTACTTCTGGTATACCGTGCTTTTTGCTATTCCGCTTATCGGACTTATCTGCCTTATCGCATTTTCCTTCAGCGATAAGAGCATTCCCAGAAGAAGCTATTGCAGAAGCATCTGGCTTAGCCTTCTTATAGGAATTATATTTGCGGTGATTGTCGTTGCGGTAGTATTCCTGCTTATGACACTCGGTATCATCACCCCCGAGATGTTTGACGCTGTAAAGGAAGCTATCAAGAACGCTACCGTTGCGTAAGCTGTAATTGAATAAATCAAAAGGGCAGAGAACACCTACGGGTTATCCTTGCCCTTTTGTTTTGTCGCTGAACGGTTAGCACTATTCTCTGTACGCTTACACACCCCCCTCAAAACCCCCAGCTCTTACCTTCTCAAAAGCCCCCACAGTACACTATGATAACCCAC
>JAGBIF010000003.1 GCA_017935065.1 Clostridia bacterium | reverse complement strand
AGAAGGCGCCGCCGCCGTGACGGGAATATCCGCCGTAGGTGTCAACTATGATCTTTCTTCCCGTAAGTCCTGTATCACCGCTGGGACCGCCGATAACAAATCTTCCCGTGGGGTTGACGTAAATTTTCACCTCGCCCTCAAGAAGCGCTGATGGAACGGTGGGAAGAATAACCTTGTCAATAATATCGCGCCTTATCTTATCCTGGCTTACGTCCTCGCTGTGCTGTGAGGAAACAACTATCGTATCCACTCTCTTCGGCACACCGTCTACATACTCAACCGTAACCTGTGTCTTTCCGTCGGGGCGAAGGTACGGCAGAGTGCCGTTCTTTCTCACCTCGGTAAGACGAAGGGCAAGCTTGTGCGCGAGGGATATCGGCAGAGGCATAAGCTCGGGGGTCTCGTCACAGGCATAGCCGAACATTATTCCCTGGTCGCCAGCACCTATTTCGAATTCATCCCCGTCAAAGCCCGACTTTGCCTCCTGGCTCTTGTCAACGCCAAGGGCGATATCGGGTGACTGCTTATGTATAGAGGTCATAACCGCACAGGTGTGCGCGTCAAAGCCGTACTTTGCGCGGTCGTAGCCTATCTTGGCTACGGTATTTCTTACTATTTCCTGAAAATCAACCGAGGCGGTGGTGGTTATCTCACCCATTACGGTGATAATACCCGTAGTAGCGAAGGTCTCGCAGGCAACTCGGCTCATAGGGTCCTGACGGAGAAGCTCGTCAAGGATGCTGTCGGAAATCTTGTCACATATTTTGTCGGGATGTCCCTCGGTCACCGACTCCGAGGTAAAAAGCATTTTCTTCATTTTCAACTCTTAAGGACAAAGTCCTTATTCCTTTCCTTTTTTTCATAATCCTGCCCACAAAAGGGCGAAAAAAAGCCTCGGCGCGCTAAATTCCCGAGGTCAAATAAACTCATCTTGCAGGAATTAGCACCTTATAAATACAGGTTGCCGGGCTTCATTGGGCCAGTCCCTCCGCCACTCTTGATAAGCATATTAAGTTTTATGAAAATATTTTAGCATATACCGCCTGAAAAATCAAGTACCGAGAGCAAAAAAATTGACGATTTTTTAAAGTTCTTATGAAGCTCTTGAAAGCGGGCGGAAAAAGATGTATAATGATAAAAAAAGAAAAGCGAGGTATGGAAGTTGGATATTAAAAGCTATCTTACAGCCGACAACCCGAAATACTCTATTCCCGACGGTGCTCTTGATACGAAGGTCGTATTTTTCGATACCTTCCCCAAAAGGCGGGATAT
The DNA here is from genome assembly GCA_017935065.1 of Clostridia bacterium. GTDB lineage: Bacteria > Bacillota > Clostridia > Oscillospirales > CAG-272 > UBA1740. The sequence continues at coordinate 668 of JAGBIF010000003.1, read as the reverse complement.
TGAGCGCGGATACGCTACCACCGCGGACGAAACGCAGGGCGGTGTGAAGATACTCGGTGAGGCAACACCCCTCCTGACTGCCCTCTGCCCCGCCGTGGTATATATTTCAAACGCAACCCTCGTTCCGACTGACGAGGACACCTGGAAAATAGCGGATGAGCTTGAGAGTGTGAGGCTTGGCCCGCCCGAGCGCTCGGATATATTGCGTGACGCCTTCGCCGAAAAAATGCGCGCTATTATCGGCAGTGATAAGATTTCGCTTATCGTCTACAAGGGCGATATGTTCAGGCGCTATTACAACGACTATCTTCACCGAGAAAGGCGCGATTTTCTCGAGCTTCTCTCAAAGCGCCTTGACGAGGGGCTTAAGATAATCCCGATGCCAAGCCACACCGCAGTACAGATTTCGCGTATGCAAAAGGAATACGACACCTTCGCCGACGCGCTGATAGAGCTTACGGATTTGCAGTAGTCTCTTAACAGACGCAATGAAAAAAACAATAAAAAGCAGAGCAAGAATAGAGGTATTATGATATGCACCCCAAAAGTTGGACACTTTTGGAGGTGCATATTTTTTATGGGTAAAAAAGGAGAAAAACAAAAAAGTTATAGTGCAGAGTTCAAAGTTCGTGTTATAATGGATATGCGTGAGCATCGTTTAAGTTATT